>CANQQW010000005.1 GCA_947626075.1 uncultured Clostridia bacterium | reverse complement strand
GATACGTCACGGCTGCAAAAGCGTTACTCAGCTTGAAATCATGCCGGAAATGTCGGAGGAGAGACTTCCGAATAACCCGTGGCCCGAATGGCCCAGAGTCAAAAAGACGGATTACGGTCAGGAGGAAGCTATAGAGCTTTACGGCCGTGACCCGCGTGAGTACACGACTACGGTAACGAAAATCGAGGGCGACGAAAAGGGACGCGTTAAGGCGGTGCATACCGTAGAGGTCGACTGGTCGACAGGCTCACCCGTGCCGGTAAAGGGTACGGAAAAGGTACGCGACTGCGAGCTTGTGCTTATAGCGATGGGCTTTTTGGGTCCCGAGCAGGACTTACTGCGTCAGCTCACGCTTGAAACCGACGCAAGGAGCAACATAAGCGCGAGCGAAACCGACCACAAGACGAGCCTTAGAGGCGTGTTTGCGGCGGGCGACTGCCGCAGGGGACAGAGCCTCGTCGTCTGGGCGATACGCGAGGGCAGAGAAGCCGCCGCGGCGGTGGACGAATATTTGATGAAATAATAAAAAAAGAAGATGTCCGCATAGGGCATCTTCTTTTTGCGTCATATATTCTTTTTTACCGGCTCGCCGAATACGGGCAGCCCGTTTTCGTCATAATCAAACACCTTTGCGCGGGCGTGACGGTTATTGTCATGGAGCGGGTCGCCGGGCGTGTCCTTATATCCTCGGCTGTGATACACAAGCACGTCCCTGCCGCGGTCTGTGGTAAAGCAGTTATGACCGGGACCGTACTGCGCGGTTTCCTCGCAGCTCATAAACACGGGACGGTCGCTTTTATGCCATGAGATTCTGTCCAAAAGGTCGCTGTCCTCGTCAGCCCACAGCATACCCATACAGTAGCGCCAGCCCGTATCGGACGCGGAATAGGTCACGATGATTTTACCGTTTCGTACCAGAACCGCGGGACCCTCGTTCACCTCGAAGCCCTGTTTTTCCCAAAAGTACTCGGGGGTGCTTAAAAGCATGGGGCGCGTCGCGAGCGTCCACGGATTTTTCATACGCGCGATATAAATATTCGACGGTCCGTTTTCTACGACTTTCTGCGCCCACAGCGCGTACTGCTTACCCTTATGCACAAAGCTTGTCATGTCAAGCGAAAAGCTTTCAAAGCCTACGTTCACTCTGCCGACTTCTACCCATTTGCCGGTTATCGGGTTCACGTCGCGGCACATCAGCACATACGGGCGTATATCCCACACGTCCACGGAGTCGCCGGCGGTAAAGTATATATACCACACATCATCAATGTAATGAAGCTCGGGCGCCCATATATGCGAGCCCATTTCGCCCGTGGAGTGCTTGTACCAGACGATATACGAGTCAGCCGTCAAAAGGTCGTTTAATCTTCTCGCGCGGCGTATTTCGATACAGTCGTACTGCGGCATAGTGCCGGTAAAGTAATAGTAGCCGTCAGTGTGCAGATATATATAAGGGTCGGCTCGCTGGTAGACGAGCGGACTGTTATATTCAAAGTCTTTTTCCATAGTACTTTCCATAGCCTTTCTGTCCTTAATATGTTATTAAATACCGGCAAAAATGTTTAAAACACTAAAAAATCCGCCTTTTTTTCTCATAACAACCTATATTATAATATCAAAAGACGGATTTGTAAACCTTTATTTTGTAAATTGTCTGCCGGTATTGTCGATTATATAATTTTCATGGTATATAAGCTCAGATACGGTGGCAAATTCATATCTACATTCAAGCGCTTCGAGTATTTTCGGCAAGACCTTGGCGGTATTTTCCGTGCCGTTATGCAGAAGAAGTATATCGCCCGCGGACGTTTTTTTAACGCTCCTGTCATATATTTCCTGCTCGGACGCTCCGCCGTAATCTATGGAGTCCACCGACCACTGTATATACATTCTCCCGCTGCTTTCGACAGTCTTGACGACCGTGTTGTTATAGCCGCCCGAGGGCGCGCGCATAAGGTACGGCTTTTTTCCGGTCACGCCGGCTATTACCGCGTCGCACTTATCCAAATCAGCCGTTATCTCATTTGCGGAAAGCTTGGTGTAGTCGGCGTGATTATATGAATGGTTCCCTATCTCATGTCCGCGCTCGCTTATCTTTCTGAGCGCGTCGGGGTACTTGGCTGCCCATGTTCCCACAACGAAAAAGGTTGCCTTGCAATCGTACTTGTCCAGCGTGTCGAGAATTAAATCTATGTCATCGTCGTTCCAAGCGCAGTCGAATGTGACGGCTATCTTGTTATCCGCGCGTTCCACGCTGTAAATGGGTATTTCGCGTCCGTTTACGCGAAATACGCTTACCGCTTTCGGCGCGCTTATAAATACGAGCGGCAATGCTATCAAAATAAGCATCGCTATTATTAAGTGTTTAAGTTTTATTACGACAACGCCCATGCCGCCGCGCCTCCTTTAACAGTAATTCCTATTACCATTCTATTCGCGCGGCAGGCGGTTTATTACATTACAAAAGCCATGACGGGAGACTTTTTTGCGTTTCGCGTTTTGCCTTTGCCGTTTCCTCTTTTTTCGGGGATTCCTTTTTTACTGCGTTTACCTTTTTTTCCGTCTTTTCGGCGGCGCGTTTTGTGTCCCTTGGCGCCGCTGTTCTTCTAACAGTTTTTTTCGATTTGAGCGTTTTTATACATTCCTCGATTTCCTCGTCCGTTTCCAGCGGCTCGCTTATAAAACGTCCAGAAAACAGCTTGCCCTGCCTGTTATGAACACGGTTAAAATATCTCGCGTAGCTTGTCGTTACCGGCTTCATGGTCATTGAAATTCCCTTTGAGCCTTCTTTTACAGCGAGACGGATTTCGTTTTTCGATATGTAATAGCCGTGGACTATCCCGGTTGCGAAGTTCTTTTCCAGTATTTGGACGAACTGTTTCTTGTCGTCCTCCGTGATAAAAAGCTCCTCGCCGCGCAGTACTATGTAATAATTACCGCTTTTGCTTATTTTTCTCGCTTCTCTTGCCATTTTTACCGTCCCTCCTTTTTTGTTTATTTTATTCTATCACAAAATCGGCGGGGACACTAAAACATTTTGATTACATTTTAAAGACAAGTCAGTAATAAAGCGTTTTTATACAGAATAATTATATACAAAACCAAGGAGGGATAACGCATGGAAGTCTACCATAATAAAACAATCAAGGAAACCGCCTCGCTTCTCGGTACGGATATAAAAACGGGACTTACGACGGAGGAAGCGAAAAGGCGGCTCCAAATATACGGTAAAAACGAGCTTCGCCGCAAGAAAAAGAAAGGCGTGGTCATAAGGTTTTTCGAGCAGTTTAACGACTTTATGATTTTAATACTTTTAGCCGCCGCGGCGGTGTCGTTTATAACATCGCTTATGCAGGGCGACGCAGACATTACGGAGCCTGTAATTATTCTCGCCATAGTTGTTTTGAACGCTCTTTTGGGCGTTATTCAGGAAAAACGCGCCGAGAAAAGCCTCGAAGCGCTGAAGAAGCTGTCGTCGCCGCACGCGCGCGTTATGCGAAGCTCAAACACGCTCACAATAAACGCGTCCGAGGTGGTACCCGGAGATATACTTATAATTTCAGCCGGAGACCTCGTTGCGGCGGACAGCCGTCTTATAACATCAAACAATCTTACCGTAGACGAGTCCGCGCTTACGGGTGAAAGCATGAGCGTGGAAAAGGACGCGTCATCTTTGCCGGAGGAATTTTCACCGCTCGGCGACAGGAAAAATCTTCTGCTTGCGTCCACTTCCGTAACTGGCGGCAAGGGCAGCGCGATAGTTACCGCTACGGGAATGAACACGGAGGTCGGACATATCGCGGATATGCTTCTTACCGACGAGGCGGAGCAGACGCCGCTGCAAAAAAAACTCGCGGATACGGGGAAAACGCTCGGTATCGCCGCGCTTGCCATATGTCTCGCGGTGTTTATAATGGGACTTATGCGCCGTCTCCCGCCGTTCGATATGTTTATGACCGCCGTTTCGCTCGCCGTGGCAGCCATACCCGAGGGACTTCCCGCCATAGTGACGATCATGCTCGCGATAGGCGTTATGCGTATGTCGAAACGTAACGCCATAGTCCGCACTCTTCCGTCCGTGGAAACGCTCGGCAGCGCGTCCGTAATATGCTCGGACAAGACGGGAACGCTGACGCGCAATAAAATGACCGTCGCTTCGTCGTATACATCAGACGAAAAGATGCTGTACCGTCTGTGCATGATGTGCTGCGACAGCGAGGAGGGGTGTAAAGACCCCACAGAAAGCGCGCTCATCGCCGCCGCGAAGCAGCACGGCTTCGATAAGTCCGTGCTCGACAAGAAGTACAGGCGCGTAGACGAGATACCGTTCGATTCCTCGAGGAAGCGTATGACTACGATGCACAGGGATATAAAAGGGTACAAGACAATCGTCAAGGGAGCGGTGGAATTTGTGCTACCGCTGTGCAAGAATAATTACAACGGTCAGAAGGCGCTCCCGCTTTCAAGCAGCGGCAGACGGAAAATACTCGCGGAAAACGCCAAAATGACAAACGACGGACTTCGCGTAATCGCGGTTGCGTACCGCGACGATTACTTAAAAGCTCCGATAAACGAGGAAAATATGACGTTTATCGGTCTTATCGGCATAGAGGATCCGCCGCGCGAGGAAGCGGCAGCGTCCGTGGCGCGCTGCAAAAAAGCGGGTATACGTCCGATAATGATAACAGGCGACCACGCCGGCACGGCGCTGTCTATAGCAAAGCGTATCGGTATAGCGGACAGTGAATCGCAGGTCATGACGGGAGATAAGCTCGACAAAATCTCCGATACCGACCTTGCCGACGTTATAAACGGTTACAGCGTGTTCGCGCGCGTGACCCCCTCGCACAAGATGAAAATAATAAAGGCATTAAAAGCGAACGGAGAGATTGTCGCCATGACCGGCGACGGCGTAAACGACGCGCCCGCGCTTTCCGCCGCGGATATAGGATGCAGTATGGGTATAACCGGCACGGACGTTGCCAAGTCCGCCTCGGACATGATACTGACCGATGACAACTTCGCGACGATCGTCTACGCGGTACACGAGGGCAGAAGCATTTTCGCGAACATAAAAAAAGCGGTACAGTTCCTGCTGTCAAGCAACATAGGCGAAATTTTAACCGTATTCATGGGTATAGTGTTCGGGTGGTCGTCGCCGCTTAACGCGATACAGCTTTTGTGGGTAAATCTCGTAACCGATTCTCTCCCAGCGATAGCGCTCGGACTTGACGCGCCGGAAAGCGATATAATGGACAAAAAACCGCGCTCGCCGAAAAAGGGTCTGTTCGCCGACGGGCTGTGGGCGTCTATTATATTCGAGGGTATGATGATAGGCGCGCTCGCGCTGCTTGCCTTTTCTATAGGCGCGAACCTGTTTGGCGGTCTTGTCACGGGCAGAACAATGGCGTTCGCGGTGCTCAGCCTATCCGAGCTTGTTCACGCGTTCAATATGCGGAGCGAGCATTCCGTAATCAAGGCGGGACTGTTTAAAAATCCGTACCTGATATTTTCGCTTATCGCGGGACTTATCTTGGAGGTATCGGTAATATCCGTACCGCGTCTCGCTCAAATATTCGGCGTTATGCCGCTCGGCTTTACGTGTTGGCTCATAGTCGCCGTGCTCTCCGTTATGCCGCTTGTAATAGTGGAAATGCAAAAGGCGGTCACGTCGAGGATATTAAAAAAACGCGCCTGACACGCTTACGGCGCGGCGGAAAAAATTAAATTTTTTGATTTTACCTATTGCAAATTTCTTTTAAATAGGTTATAATTATACACAGTGAAACTGATTTTGAACCAAAGAGGGTTTAGGAGCTTTCTCCTACGCCCTCTTTATTTTTTTTATCGGAGGTAAGGCGGATGATGGTAACCGGCGACAATATATCCATATCAAACGCGCTCGCGGATTATCTGGAGGCGGTTTATGAGATTTCAAAAACAAAGACGAATGTCAGAATAACCGATATAGCGCTGCGTCTCGGTATTTCAAAGCCGAGCGTAAACAGGGCTGTGAACACGCTGAAGAAACAGGGACTTGTCATACATGAGCCGTATGGCGACATCATACTCACCGAGCGCGGACGCGAGATGGGCGAAAGCGTATATACGCGGCACTGTATGATTAAAAAATTTCTTGTGAACGTACTGCGTCTCGGAGAGACGGAGGCGGAAAGGGAGGCTTGCGGTATCGAGCATAATATCAGCCAAAACACGGTGGAAAGAATGAAAAAATATATGGAAAAGTAACGGTCGGGACCGCTCCGAAAGGGGGCGGTCTTTTAAGTAAGTCCTTTTATTGACAAACTTACTTAAAAGTGTTATGCTCATTTTAAGATTACGGCGGGAGGTGCGCGTATGATAAAAATACCGAAGCGTCTTTACGGCGAGATAGTAAAGCACGCCGAAAACGGCGCGCCGTATGAGGTATGCGGACTTATAGGGGGTAAAATCGTATGCGGCGGCAAGGTGGTTACGGACATATACCCGATTGAAAACAGCGACCGCTCCCGCGAGCATTTTTCGATAGACGTTAAGGCTCAGCTTGACGCTGTAAGAAATATGCGCGAAAAGGGGATAGAACCGCTCGGCAATTTCCACTCGCATCCCGCGTCGCCGCCCATACCGTCGGCGGAGGATATACGTCTCGCGTACGACGACGGCGCAAGCTACATGATCGTATCGCTTGCCAAAAACAAGCCCGTCTTGAAGTCGTTTCGCATAAAAGGTGAAAAAGCGGTTGAGGAAGCTATTGTAACGGAAGAATAAAGGAGGCGGAATTTATGGAGCTTACAAACGAACAAAAGGAAAGATATGCGCGTCATATTATACTTGACGAGATAGGAGAGGAAGGGCAAAAAAAGCTGCTAACGTCGAGTGTGCTCATAATAGGCTCGGGAGGACTCGGCTCTCCCGCCGCGCTCTACCTCGCGGCGGCAGGAGTAGGCACGATAGGTATAGCCGACGCGGACGAGGTATCCTTGTCAAATTTGCAGCGCCAGATTATTCATACGACGCGGGACACGGGCAGGGAAAAGGTCGAGTCCGCAAAGGAGAAGCTTGGGCGGATAAATCCCGGCGTAAACGTAAGGACGTACCGCGTCTTTGTTACGGCGGACAATATTTACGATATAATAAGGGATTACGATTTTGTACTCGACTGTACCGATAATTTCGACGCTAAATTTCTTATAAACGACGCGTGTACCGCCTTAGGCAAGCCGTTTACACACGCGGGAATAAGCGCGTTTAAGGGACAGCTTATGACGTATTTGCCGAAAAAAGGCGCGTGTTACAGGTGCGTGTTCAAAAATCCGCCGCCGAAGTCCGCGCTGCCGTCGGGTATAACGGGCGTGGTCGGAGCCGTGCCGGGCGTTATAGGCAGCCTTCAGGCTATGGAGGCAATCAAGTACCTTACAGGCGCGGGCAAGCTGCTTACGGGACAATTGCTTACGTATGACGCGCTCGAACAGGAGTTTCGGAAAATACGCGTTCCCGCCGCGCCCGACTGTCCCGCCTGCGGGAAAATATAAAAAATCCACCCGTTTTATTCAGCGGGTGGATTTTTGTGTGTTTAATTATTCCTCGGCTCCTGCTTCCGCGCCGGAATCGTCGGCTATGGCGTTATCGGCTCCGCCCGTATCCGCAGGTACGCTTCCCGCAGTGTCGGTTTCAGGCGCGCCGCCGGTACTTACGTCCGTATTGCCGCCCGTCGCCGTGCCGGACGTGCCGCTGCTTCCGCCGGGAACGGTATTGGGTACGCTCATGGTCGGCGCCGCGGTCGGAGGAGCGGTTGGAGGCGCCGAAGGCGATGCTGACGGCGACGCCGACGGAGTGGGCGTTGCCTTGCTGTGCGTATGGGATTCGTCGGTGCAGTATGATTTGGGCTGCGTACCCTCTACAAAAAATCCGTTTGATGAGGGACATGTTTCGGTCGCGAGCATACCCGAGTAGTCGCATACGGTAGCTTCAACAAGGTTTGAGGGCTTTGAAAGCTCTTTTATATTCAGCGATTTGTGTATTCTTTCCATTACGAGGTTCCATGCCGTCACGGTAGGATTGCCCGAAACTCCCGCGGCGGATATGGACGCGGGCGTGTCAAATCCGTACCAGCAAGCGCCGACGTAGTAAGGGGTAAAGCCGACGAACCACTTGTCGCAGTCGTCGTCCGTGGTACCTGTCTTGCCGTATGTCGGCATGCCGGAGCTTAGCTTTGCGCCTCTGCCCGTGCCGTATGGCGACGTTACAACGCCCGAAAGCAAATCTGACATGATGTACGCCGAAGCCGCGCTGATTGCCTGAGTCGAGTCCGCCTCGTTTTGAAGTATGACCTGACCTGTGGAGTCGAGCACCTGCGTGTAGGTGTACGGCGGGATATACTTTCCGCTGTTTACAAACGTGCCGTACGCGGCAGCCATTTCCTCTACCGTAACGCCGTTCGTAAGACCGCCCAAAGCAAGGGAGCTGTAGTTTTTGTCCTTTTCGTCGAGCGTGGTAAGCTGGAATTTATTTTGCAAATAGCCGAACGAGGTGGATATTCCAACCATGTCGAGCACCTTTACCGCAGGTATATTCGCCGAGCGCGCAACGGCTTCCTTGATAGTCATGTCGCCCAAAAATCCTGAATATGAGTTTTTGGGCTTCCAGTTGTCGTTGCCGATCGTTATTTCCTCGTCGGTAACGGTGGTTACCTCCGTTATTTTACCCGTGTCTATGGCGGGCGAGTAAACAGACAGCGGTTTTATCGACGAACCGGGCTGACGCTTTGACTGCGTAGCTCTGTTCCAGCCGCGTATATCCGTCTTTTCGCCAAGACCTCCGATAAGTCCGCGCACCTTGCCAGTGTACGGGTCTATCACCACCATCGCGGACTGCGCGCCCCTGCCTGTGCGGGGGAAGTTCGCGGTGTTGGTGAATATATCCTCCATTATGGATTGTATATTGGGGTCTATCGTTGCATAGATTTTAAGACCGCCGTTATATACCTGCTGAGTCGCGAAATCTTCCGAATATCCTTTCTGGCGCACGAGGTCGTTTATTACGTCGGTCACAACCTGGTCCACAAAGTATGAGGTTACGCGTCCCTGATTTTCCTTATGCGCGTTGCTTACGGCAAGGTCGCTTGCAGCCGCTTGTGCGTACTCGTCTTCGGTAATGTAACCGAGCTCCAGCATCTTGCCGAGCACAACGTTCCTCTTCTCGATATTCTTGTCGGGATGAGTGAACGGGTCAAATTCCGACGGGAACTGAGTGATGCCGGCTATTGACGCCGCCTCGGGAAGAGTGAGGTCGAGCGCGCTCTTGTTGAAGTAGGTGTTCGCCGCGGCTTCCACGCCGTTGCAGTTATTGGCGAAATAGACTATGTTGAGGTACATAGTAAGTATTTCGTCCTTTGTAAGCTGCTTTTCAAGCGCAATCGCGCGCATCATTTCCTTGATTTTACGCGACGGCTTGTTTTCCGTCTCGTTTGTGATATTCTTTATAACCTGCTGAGTAATCGTACTGCCGCCGTAGCTTGACGAGCCTATACCCATTTTCGCCAGTACCCACTTGGCGGTGGCGCCCGTGGTACGTTTTATATCAACGCCGTGGTGCTTGTAAAAACGCTCATCCTCTATCGAAACCATAGCGTCCTTCATTACCTGCGGGATTTGCGAGGAGTCTATCCATATACGGTTATCCTCGCCCTGTATCTGCTCAAGCTCCTGAACGTTGCCGCCCTCGTCCTCATAATATATAAACGACGAGTAATTAAGCGCGAGCGACTGTATATTCATGTCCTTTATCTCGCGCGATACGGCGGCGTACATACCGACCGTCATACCTGTGCCGATTATGACAAATATGAACAAAGCGGTAAACAGGGTCAGCCTTAAACGGCGTCTGAACCGAAGCTGTTTTTCCGTAAGCTGCTTCTTCTTGCGTTTACGCTTCGGCGGCGAGGAATGCCGCCGGGGCGGAGCGGGAGACGTCTGACGCGTACGCGTACTTTGCCGCGGCGCGCTTCTCTGTGAGGAAGAACGCGCGGAAGCGGAGCCTTGTCTGCGCCGTCTCGGCACGGTGGACGAACCGGACGTCATCATATCGTACTCATCCCAATCAAAGTCGTCGTTTGACGTGTATCCGGGATTTTGTCTGTTTTTATCATTATTATCCGGCATAGTATACCCTCCTGTCCATACATTAGATATAGTTATACACTCTAATTATATCGCAAAACGGAAAATTTTGCAACATTTATTTTTACGGCGCGGTATTGTGAATAAATAAAGGTAAAAACGGGTATAATCATAAAAAATTACAAACGGAGGAAATATTATGAAAATTTTGAAGAATACGTTAATAATTTCATCATATCTATTACTTATAGCGTTATTTTTCTCGGGAGGCTACGCGCTCGGACGGCGCGGAGCGGAGAGTGACGCGCTCGTACCCGAAGCGACGGCGTATCCGGCGTGGACCGAGGAAAAAACGGAGAATACCGCCGCGCCCGAGTACGAGGTGATAATCGAGGACGAGGTTTTAAAAATCTATAAATGTATAGGTAAGAGTAAAAGCGTGGTAACGAGCGAGAAAATAAGCGAGAGAGTGTTCCCGCCGCAGGATATAGCGGAGCTTCGCGAGGGAGTACGTTTCGAGCGCCTTGAAGAAGCGCAGCAGCTTTTTGAGAATTTTGTGAGCTAATTATGAACAAATTATGAAATATTTACCTTAACTATTGACAATCGCCGTTAAGAGTGGTAAATTATACTTGTTAGCACTCAAAGACGATGAGTGCTAACAAAAAAGTCTTAACAAAATCAGGAGGTAATATAAATGAATATCAGACCATTGGCGGACAGAGTAGTTTTGAAGATGCTTGAAGCGGAGGAAACTACCAAAAGCGGAATTATCCTTACCTCGAAGGCGCAGGAAAAGCCGCAGGTTGCCGAGATAGTCGCGGTCGGACCGGGCGGAGTTGTTGACGGCAAGGAAGTAAAGATGGAAGTTAAGGTCGGCGACAAGGTGCTTATGTCGAAGTACGCGGGTACCGAGGTAAAGGTTGACGGCGAGGAATACACAATTCTGCGTCAGAGCGACATACTTGCAATAGTAGATTAAATTATTTCAGGAGGTTTGGAAAAATGGCAAAACAGATTAAATACGGACAGGACGCGAGACGCGCGCTCGAGGGAGGAATAAACCAGCTTGCGGATACTGTAAAGATCACGCTCGGACCCAAGGGCAGGAACGTTGTGCTTGACAAGAAGTTCGGCGCGCCGCTTATCACGAACGACGGCGTTACAATCGCGAAAGAGATTGAGCTTGAGGACCCGTTTGAGAATATGGGCGCGCAGCTCGTTAAGGAGGTCGCGACAAAGACTAACGACGTTGCGGGCGACGGTACTACCACCGCGACGCTTTTGGCGCAGGCGCTCGTTAGAGAAGGACTTAAAAACGTGGCGGCGGGCGCTAACCCGATGATTGTAAAGAAAGGTATTCAAAAGGCTGTGGACGCGGCTGTCGAAAAGCTGCTTGCGACGGCTAAACAGGTACAGGGCAAAGAGGATATAGCGAGAGTTGCCGCAGTTTCTGCCGCGAGCGAGGAAGTGGGCGAGCTTATTGCCGAGGCTATGGAAAAGGTAACATCCGACGGAGTTATAACGGTCGAGGAAAGCAAGACGGCTGAAACGTACTCGGAGATTGTCGAGGGTATGCAGTTCGACAGAGGCTACATTACGCCGTACATGGTAACGGATACGGAAAAGATGGAAGCGGTGCTTGACGAGCCGTTGATTCTTATCACCGATAAAAAGATTTCAAACATACAGGAAATACTGCCGCTTTTGGAGCAGGTAATGCAGGCGGGCAAGAAGATGGTAATCGTGGCGGAGGACGTTGAGGGCGAGGCGCTTTCGACTCTTATCGTAAACAAGCTGCGCGGCACGTTCGTATGCGTACCCGTTAAAGCGCCGGGCTTCGGAGACAGACGCAAGGAAATGCTTCAGGACATCGCAATTCTTACGGGCGGTCAGGTTATAAGCGAGGAGCTTGGCTTGGAGCTTAAGGATACTCAGCTTTCACAGCTCGGCAGCGCGAGACAGGTAAAGATACAGAAAGAGAACACAATAATCGTTGACGGCGCGGGCGACAAGGGCGCAATTGCGGACAGAGTGGCGCAGATAAGACGCGAGCTTGAAGCTTCCACGTCGGACTTTGACAAGGAAAAGCTTCAGGAAAGACTTGCAAAGCTCGCGGGCGGCGTCGCCGTTGTAAAGGTTGGCGCGGCTACGGAAACCGAAATGAAAGAAATGAAGCTTCGTATAGAGGACGCGCTTTCGGCTACGAAGGCGGCTGTCGAGGAGGGTATTATCGCCGGCGGCGGAACAAGCTACATCGACGTGATACCGACAGTCGCAGCGCTTTTGGACAAAACCGAGGGCGACGAAAAGACAGGCGTTGCTATCGTTCTTAAGGCTCTCGAGGAACCGACATGGCAGATTGCCAAAAACGCGGGTCTCGAAGGCAGCGTAATAGTGGATAAGGTAAAGGCATGCGATACGGGCAAGGGCTTCAACGCGCTTACCGAGGAGTATGTGGATATGCTAAGCGCCGGTATCGTTGACCCGGTTAAGGTTACGAGAAGCGCACTGCAGAACGCGGCTTCGGTAGCGGCAATGGTACTTACAACGGAAAGTCTTGTAACGGATATTCCCGAACCTCCCGCGCCGGCTCCGGCAATGGATCCCGGCATGGGCGGAATGTATTAAGCAATTTTCGCGAGCAAAGCGAGCAGTCAGTTGCGGCGCATAACACGAAATGCGAAAAGTTTTGCGAAAAAATCAAATAAAAAGCCCCGCGAGGGGCTTTTTTATTTACATTATACTGTGAACCGTAATATAACCTGTCAGGTATATTCCGAAGCAAATCGCGCTCATGACCGCAACGGGCAGTTCAAGCTGTTTATGCTCGTCCGTGAACGAGGCGATAAGCCAAAACGCGGGAAACATACAGCTCATATATCGCGTCAGACTGAGCGGCCACGACGCGGCGACGTTAAACATAAAATACACTATCATAAACGCGCTGTACATCGACCGTAAGCGTCTCGCGCCGAACAGTACCGCCAAAGCCGCGAACGACGAGCAAAAAAGCGCCGGTAAAAACATACTTGCGCGGTACGTCAAATTCTCCGAGGGGCTAAAGCCGCGTTCAAAAAGCATGGTGAGCGTTTTTGGGAAGAACTGTAGGTTCATAGACCAATGCTCGCTCTGATATTTCATAAACGCAAACGGGTCGCCCTCGACCTTGTAGTTTATATACAGGTATATAAGCGTGCCTATCGGCGTGAGCGCGACGGGCAGCAGCTTGACGAACCGTTTCCAAAGCTCCTTTACGCCTTTTTCCTTTACAAGCGCGGCGGGACGCTCGGAACAAATCCACTCTACCGCGGCGGGTACAACCATTAACACGCCCACCGAGCGCGTAAGCGAAGCCAATATGCCGAGAATACCGGCTATAAGCCAATTGTGCCGCCGTATCGCGAGGAACATCGCGACCGTCACAAGGAAGAACGTGCTTTCGGTCATTATACCGCCGAAGTAGAACGCAAACGGCGAAACCGACAGCAGTACCACGCTTGTGCGCGCCGTTGTTTTATTGTAGTCCTCCGCTGCCAGCTTGTACATCACGGCGCAGCCGCCGCAGTAGCAGAGAGTTGACGTAATCATTGCGGAGACGGCGTAGTTACGGGCTATGACGGACACTATTCTCACAAGCAGCGGATATAGCGGGAAGAACACCAAAAACAGGTGCTGTCCGTTTTCAATGTGATGCGCGTAGCCGTTTTGCGCGATTTCGAGGTAATGCGGCGCGTCCCACAGGTTCCACTTTTCAAAGTAGTCGGGAAAGCTCGCTCCGTCGCTGAAAATCGCTGCGGCTATCCATGCGAGCAGGTACACGATCACCCGAAAAATAAGCGCGAAAAGAAAAACGCGCGCGCACTCCGACGCGTCTGCCTTTTCACCGCCGACGCGCGCTTTGTCCGCCGCCGCAAACGACAGCACGCGGTTTTGGGGAAGCGTAAAGCCCGCTTCGCTTATAAGGCGCACGAGAAACAGCGCGGCGCCCGCGAAAAATATTATTGAAACCACGGCGCTCCAAATCATATTTAATCACTCTCCGATATTTTTTTCTTTAACGATATATATAGGTCTGTTTTTCGTTTCGAGATACGTTTTCGCGAGGTACTGACCTAAAATTCCGATACAAAATGTCTGAACGCCCGCGACGAAAAATATTATGCACACAAGCGACGGATAACCCGCGACTGGATCGCCCCAAATAATCGTCTTGATTATTATCACGGCAATCATAATAAACGAAACCATACAGAATATAAATCCCAGCACGGACGCTATGGCGAGAGGCGCGGTGGAGAAAGCTGTTATGCCGTCGAGCGAGTAAAGGAACAAGCGCCAAAACGACCATTTCGTTTCGCCCGCTACGCGCTCCGTATTCTCAAACTCGATCCATTTCGTGTCAAAGCCCACCCAGCCGAAAATACCTTTTGAAAAGCGGTTATATTCGCCCATTTCAAGTATGGCGTCAGCCACTTGCCTTGTCATAAGACGGTAGTCGCGTGCTCCGTCCGCTATGTCGGCGTTGGAAATCTTATTTATAAGCCCGTAGAAAAGCCGCGCGAAAAACGAGCGTATCGGCGGTTCGCCGCTGCGCGTGACGCGTCTTGCGGCGGCGCAGTCAAAGCCGCCTTCCGTCACGCTTTCGTACATTTCGCAAAGCATGGAAGGCGGATCCTGCAAATCCGCGTCCATTACGGACACGTAATCGCCCGCGCTGTATTTAAGTCCCGCGTATATTGCCGCCTCCTTGCCGAAGTTGCGCGAGAAAGAAACGTATTTGACACGCGCGTCCTTCGCGGCGTACTCCTTTATCACGGAAAGAGTATTGTCCCTTGAACCGTCGTTTATAAACACGTACTCGAAATCAACGCCGTATTTGTTTTTCATTATGTCGGACTGGTTTGTTATCTCGGCGTAAAAATACGGCAGGGCGGTCGCCTCGTTATAGCAGGGAACAATAATGCTTATAAGCTTACCCATTTTCATCACCCATAGCTTACACGTTAAAGCGGAACAATACTATGTCTCCGTCCTGCATAACGTAATCCTTGCCCTCGCTGCGCACCAAGCCTTTTTCCTTTGCCGCCGCCATCGAGCCGCATGCCATAAGGTCGTTGTAATGCACCACCTCGGCGCGGATAAAACCGCGCTCAAAGTCGGTATGGATTTTACCCGCCGCCTGCGGTGCTTTTGTGCCTTTTGTGATTGTCCACGCCCTGACTTCAGGCTCGCCTGCGGTAAGGTAGCTGATAAGTCCCAATAGCGTGTAGCTCGCCTTTATAAGTCTGTCAAGACCGGACTCCTCCATACCCAATTCTTCAAGGAACATAGCCTTTTCATCGCCGTCGAGCATGGCTATTTCCTCTTCTATACGCGCGCTTACCGGCATTACCTGCGAATTTTCTTTCGCGGCAAATTCCTTTACCTTATTTACATACCCGTTATTCTCGATACCCTTTGAGAAATCGTCCTCCGCGACGTTCGCGGCGTATATTACGGGCTTCATAGAGATGAGTGAGATTTCTTTCATAACAGCCGCTTCGTCCTCGTCGTATTCAAGGCTCCTCGCCGGAATACCGTCCTCCAAAGCAGCCTTTACGCGTTCCAAAAGCTCCAGCTCTTTCGCGAGCGATTTGTCGCCTTTCATCATCTTTTTTGTGCGGTCAATGCGTCTGTCAATAATTTCCGCGTCCGAGAAAATAAGCTCAAGGTTTATCGTTTCAATATCGCGCAGCGGGTCTATAGAACCGTCCACATGAGTGATGTTGTCGTCCTCGAAGCAGCGCACAACATGCACCACCGCGTCTACCTCGCGTATGTGCGAGAGGAATTTGTTGCCCAGTCCCTCGCCTTTAGACGCGCCCTTTACAAGTCCCGCGATGTCCACAAACTCAATGTACGCGTGAGTTACCTTTTTCGGATGATACATATCCGCGAGCTTGTCAAGACGCTCGTCAGGCACGTCCACGATACCTATATTCGGCTCGATGGTACAGAACGGATAGTTCGCGCTTTCCGCGCCCGCCTGCGTGATTGCGTTAAATAACGTTGATTTGCCTACATTCGGCAGACCTACTATTCCCAATTTCATTATATTTCGTCCTTTCATATGCCAAAATACGCAGATTTGGCATCATTTTGTAAAATTTCTGTGAATTTATTATATAACATTTAAAAGATTTGCGCAATACTCTTTATTATTTTTTAGAAATATGTTATAATTATCGCGATATTAAAGCGTTAAAAACGCGGGAGGAAAAAGGAAATGAACAATAATAAGGTACTTATAGCGGACGATGACAAGCACATAGCCGAGCTTATAAAGCTGTATTTTGAAAAGGACGGTTTTTCAACCGTTGTGGCGGAGGACGGCAGGAAGGCGGTTGAGATGTTTAAGTCCGAAGCGCCGTCTATAGTGATACTGGACGTTATGATGCCGGAGATGGACGGTTGGCAGGTATGCCGCGAGATAAGACGGGTAAGCAATATTCCGATAATCATGCTCACCGCAAAGGGAGAGACGTTTGACAAGGTTTTGGGACTGGAGCTCGGCGCGGACGACTACATGGTAAAGCCGTTTGAGCCTAAGGAGCTCATCGCGCGCGTAAAGGCGGTGCTGAGAAGAAGCGAGAATAAGGAAACGAGCGCGGAAAAAGAAATAGTTTTCCCAAACCTTACGATAAACCTTACAAACTACGAGCTGAAAATCAACGGTAACATAATGGAAATCCCGCCGAAAGAGCTGGAGCTTCTTTACTTCCTCGCGTCAAACCCGAACAGGGTATTCACGCGCGAGCAGCTTTTGGAGGAGGTATGGGGCTTTGACTACTTCGGAGACTCGCGCACTGTGGACGTGCATATAAAGCGTCTCAGGGAAAAGCTTGAGGGCGTGGAGGCAAACTGGCAGCTTAAGACGGTGTGGGGAGTCGGATATAAATTCGAGGTAAGATAAATGTTTAAAAGTATACTCGGACGCTTGTTTTGGACATACGCGATAATACTTGTGCTGGTATTCACGTCCGTGTCCGTATCGGTCGGTATCTTTGTGAACCGATTCGCGCTTAAACAGCATACTGAGGACGTCATAAAGGTAAGTGAAACCATAGAATACTGGACGGCTCAGATGCAGATAGAAAACAATAATATACGTCTCGCGATGGGGTACAATCAGATTTTACGCTCGTGGGCGGACTTCCTTTCGTCGGATATTATAGTGACCAATACGCGCGGCGAGGTAATCGCGGCGACGTCGAGCATAAGCGTGGTTCCCGATAATCTTAAAAACGCGGTGACGAGCGGCAGGACTATAGAGGGAACGTCGACGTTTAACGGCGCGTACAGTGAAAAGGTGCGCGTTGTCGGAGTACCTGTACGCTACGGCGGCACGGTTGTCGGAGCGATGTTCTTCAACACCGCTCTGTTTAACGTAAGGAAAATTTCATTGGAGCTTTTTTATGTGGTGCTCCTGTCATCGGCGCTGTCGGTATTGGTGGCGGCGGCGCTGGTGTACACGCAGTCGAAGCGGATTTCAAAGCCGATAGTCGAAATAAACCGCGCGGCGCAGAATATCGCGTCGGGTAAATTCGAGGAACGCGTCGCGGTGACGAGCGCGGATGAGGTTGGACAGCTTGCATCGAGCTTTAACTTTATGGCGGATTCGATAGAGGAGCTTGAAAGGACGAGAAGCGGCTTTATAAGCGACGTATCGCACGAGCTTAGAACGCCTATGACGAGTATATCCGGCTTTGTCGAGGGTATTATGGACGGTACGATTCCTAAGGAAAAACAGGACGAGTACCTTAAAATCGTGCTCGACGAGTCAAAGCGTCTTACGAAGATGGTAAACGATATGCTGGAAATGTCAAAGATGTCGTCGAGCGAGTACAAGCTCGACATAAGCGAGTTTGACCTGAACGAGCTCACGCGCGTAAGTATAATAAGTATGGGTACTCGCATAGACGAGAAAAATCTTGAACTCAACGTGGATTTTGAAAACGACGCGTTAAACGTGCTCGCGGATAAGGACGCGATAGCCCGTGTAATAATAAATCTTTTGGACAATGCCGTAAAATTCAGCTATCCGAATACCACGATAGGCATAAGGACGTGGACGGAGAAAGGCAAGGCGAGATTTTGTATCGGTAACTTCGGCGACGGTATCAACGGCGCGGATTTAAACAATATCTTCAACCGTTTCTATAAAACCGACAAATCGCGCCGCAGCGAAAAAAGCGGCGCGGGTCTGGGCTTGTCTTTCGTAAAGAATATTCTGACGCTGCATAAGCAGAACATATGGGTGGAGAGCGTGGACACGAAAGAAGGCTCGGCGGCAAAATATACAAAATTTACATTTACGCTTGAACTTGCCTGATTTCGTATTGACTAATCGGTGCGTTTGGTGTAAAATATATTTATAATATGAAAATCCAAGGAGGAAACACACAATGGCTGAATTACGTTGGAACCCGCTCATAAAGGACTGGGTGATGATTGCGTCGCACCGTCAGAACAGACCGCAGATGCCGAAGGACTGGTGTCCGTTCTGTCCCGGTCCCGATAACGACAAGGTGCCTAAATCCTTTACGGTACATAAACATGACAACGATTTTCCGGCGCTTTCGCAGAATCCGCCCGAGCCGGACGACGTGGAGACGAGAATTTACAAGACCAAGCCCGCGTACGGCAAATGCGAGGTAATTCTGTACTCACCCGAGCATACGGTGACGCTTCCCGAGCTTTCCGTTCCTCATATAAGAGAACTCGTAGACCTCTGGACAAACCGTTTCGAGGAAATAAGCGCAGACCCGAAAATAAAATATGTGTTCATATTTGAGAACAGGGGAGACGTTGTGGGCGTAACAATGCCGCACCCGCACGGTCAGATTTACGGCTACTCGGTAGTGCCGAAGAAATTGCAGCTTGAAATGGATTCGTGCAAGGAGCATTTTGACGAGACGCATCATTGTCTTGTATGCGATATGCTCGAGGACGAGGTTAAGGCGGAAAAGAGAATTATATTCGAGAACGACGACTTTATAGTTTTCCTGCCGTTCTACTGCGAGTACCCTTACGGCATATACATAGCGGCAAAGCGTCACTACCAGAACCTGACGCAGATGACCGACAAGGAAAAAACAAGCCTCGCGGCGGCGCTCAAGGAGGCGGCGGGTACGCTTGACAGTCTGTTCGACTACCCGTTCCCGTACATGATGTGTATGTATCAGAATCCCGTAAACGGCGAGGATGTGTCGGATTATTACCATTTCCATATCGCGTTCTATCCGCCGATGAGAAGCGCGGACAAGCAGAAGTTCAACGCGTCGTCCGAGACGGGCGCGTGGGCGCACTGTAACCCGACCGCTCCCGAGGAAAAGGCTGTGGAGCTTCGCGCGGCGCATGAAAAGTTTTTAAAGAAAATGAACGGATAAAAAATTTATTGGAATGAAAAAACTGCCCCTCAGGGGCAGTTTTTTCATTCTATCACAAATGTTTCACCGAAGCCGAGGGGCTTTAGGGTGCTTAGGCTATCGAAAATCATAAGCTTAACCATGCCCTTTACCTCGCCGTCAAATGTCAGCGTCCGGCTGCTCTCACCGCGCGGCACGGTTTCGTTACCGTTTACGGATACAGCGGTCAAAGCGCCGTTACCGTCGTACACAGCCGCGATAATATCCGCCGACGCGTCAATCAACCCGCCGTTCAAAAGAGCGAACGACAACGCCGTTACGCCGTTTTCGTAAACGGGCGCGGACATATCCGTTACCGAGATATTGCCCGCCTCGACATTTATTACGGCTTTGTTGTACGCGTAATCGAGCGCGGTCACTGTAAGCGTAGACATATCGGCGTCGGTAACGTCTATCGACATATCTGCGCTTTTTGCCGCTTTACTGTACGCGCAGCGCGTAAGCTCATTGCCGCTCAAATCCTTGCCGACCGCTTTCGCGCCCATGACATATCTGTTGTCGGACACAGTAAGGTCGATATACGTTTTCCCGCCTTCGCTGCGGATTTCCTTTTTTACGATTTCCGGAGGCTTGGTGTCAACGTAGAATCTCATTGCAATTTCCTCGTCACGCGCGCCGGCGTAGCAGGTTTTGCCGCTCGCGCGTAAAGTATAGTCGCCGTCGGGCAGGGAGGACAAGTCGTTGTAGTCGGTGCAGTTTATCAAAAACTTATCAAAGTTCCCCATATTGCTTAACACATCGAAACCGTCGTTAGTAGCCGAGTCGGGCGTAAGCTCCATCACCTTGCCTTGCGAGTTTTCCACGCGCACCTCGCAGCCCTCGATAGGTCTTTGCGGCACAATGCCCGCGCACAGAAAGTCGAAATCGCCGTCGCCGTTGGGCGACACGCCGGCATAACTTTCACTTTCGTATTCGCCGTAATCGGTCACGTTTGATTTTTTTACAAGCCCTTTTGTTATAAGCTCCTCCAAAATCTGATTTTTACCGAGAATATTACAGCGCGGATTAGAGTTTGGATTTGTTGTGTTATCGCAGACACAGCCGTCCGTGCCGGAGCCTAAAAACGTTTTGCCCATTTCCCCGCCATCGTAATACGGCTTGTCAAATGTTCCCGCGTCCGTCCAGTCGCCGTAAAAGCCGACGTAGGGTATGCTTATCGTCGGAACCGCGCCGCCGCTCGCCGAAAGCTCAACAAAGCCCTCAAGGTAGAAGCCGTTTGTAAACACATTCATATTTTCCGCCGCTTCCGCCGCGTCAAGCGTTACGTTAAAGCTAATCTCGCTCTTACCGCCCGCCGGCACGGTCACGCTGCTTGGCATATCGTCCGAGGTAAAGGAGAGATTTTTTGAGCCGCTGACCACGTTTCCGTGAAGAGAGTCGGTCTTATAATCGTCCGTCATAAGGGACAGGCGCAAGGTGTCGTATGTAACGTCACTGTTCGTGAGATTTTGGGCGGTAAACGATATTTTAAAGGTGTTTTGAAGCTTATCTCCGAGACTTATTTTCGACTTTTCGCCCGTGCCTAAAAGTATTACGGGCGTTTCGGCTG
Source organism: uncultured Clostridia bacterium (assembly GCA_947626075.1). Lineage (GTDB taxonomy): Bacteria > Bacillota > Clostridia > UBA1381 > UBA1381 > Hominilimicola. Next base: position 25,422 of record CANQQW010000005.1, on the reverse strand, counting down.
CCGACTTTAAATCTATAAGTCCCGCGCCCTGCTGACGCGGCGAGTAAAGCAGACGATTTGTTTCGCTGTTCCATATTTTATTCGCGCCGGACATCATCAGATTTTCTATAAACGGCGCGGGATTTTGGTACTTACCCGCGTACTTTTCCTCCACATACTGACGCATAAGCGCCACCGCGCCCGCTATGTGCGGCGTTGCCATGGACGTGCCGCTGTAAACCGCGTATTTATCGTCGGGTACGGACGAGTAAATCGAGCCGCCCGGGGCGCTTATTTCCGGCTTTAATTCGAGCGTGGTATCCGTACCCCATGACGAGAACGAGGATATTTTACCCGTATTTCCCGACACGGACGCGACCGACGTTGACGCGCTTACGCGGGCGGGAATACCCGATACGGAGTAATCTACGTTTTCGGTCGGGATATAACCGAGAATACCGCTGTTACCCGCGTTACCCGACGCCGAGCATACAACTATACCGGCGTTTACCGCCGCGTTTATCACTTTTTCAAACAGCGCGCCGGTATCGCCGCCGTACAGGGTAAAGTCCGCGCCCAAGCTCATATTTATCGCAGCCACGCCCATTTTCGACGCGTCGTCTATAGCGGCTATGATAGCCTCGTCGGGGAGGCTCGAGGTGCCTTGTTTGAGAATACCCATAAATATAATCTGCGCCTCGGGCGCCACTCCCGAAAACTTTGTACCGTCCGCGCGCGAGCCGCTTTTACCAGCCGCGATGCCGCAAACGTGCGAGCCGTGAATCGTGGAGAGACTGTACACGTCGGCGTTATCGTTCGCGTAACTGTAAGCGAACGGTATTTTTTCGTTACGATAAACGCGGTTGGCGCTTATATTCACATTCAGATTGTGACTGCTTATAATATCCGATATATCCGATTTTGAGTATTTTGGATTTTCAAGCGGCGACGCAAAAAATTCATGGTTCACGTCAAGCTCGCTGTCAATTACCGCAATAGCCTGCCCCTGACCCTTGTATCCGTTTTCGTGCATATACGGCACGTTTATCATCTTGCAGCAGTTATCGTAAGATGCGCTTTCAATATCCCCGTTTCCGAGCGGCTCAATGTATTGGTGCGAGCCGGCTATGTACACATTTTTGACATTTTCGAGCGACTTGATTTTTTCTATATCCGACTTGTCGCATGTCATGGAGAAACCGTTAAACACGTTGGTGTATGTAAAGCCCGTCTCGGCGTTTTTGTCGATTTTGTTCTTTATCTCGGACTGTATCTTGCGCTGCGTCGACATAATACCGGCGGTGCGCGTTTTCGCCGCGTCGGTGTCGTTGTAGAGTGAAGCGCCCATAAGCGCCGCGCCGCGGCTTTCAAGCAGTGCGCCGCCATCCGCTTCTATTATTAAAGTCACCTTATCGCCGCTCGTTTTCGCCGCGCCGGCAACCGGCAAAGCCGCGCCCAAAAGCGACACGGCAGCGAGTACGCTTAAAATTTTTCTTTTCATTTTGCAGCCCCCAATATTTAAGTTTTTGCCCACGTACAAAAAAATGCGCCAACCGAAGCCGGCGCAACAACGAGAGCATAATGCCGTACATGACTTTCTGTTAATTTGTTTCGCAGTCCCAATATATCATAAACGCCCGGTAATGTCAATACAAAAATATTTGCTTGTTTCTACATCGTTTGCGAAATACAAAATGTCGGCTGATACCCGATATTTTCCTCAAATCCGTCGCATATCATGCCTATTGCGTAATCTATTTTATCCTCCGCCGTTATGGCGATAATACCGTTTTCCCAGCAGCGAACAGCCGCCACGCCTTGTATACCGCGGGCGCAGCGGGCGAGGAACGCGTGTTCTTTGCCCACGCTCCAGTACTTTTCCATTGACCTTTGCGATTTGTTCATTTCTTCAAAAAGCGTTTTCACATTACATTTTTTAAGAGCGGCAAGCGCTTTTTCAATACGCGAGTTCTCCTTTACTAGATGATACATATACCGCGCCGCCGTTTTGTCCTTTATCATATCCTTAGCGCTAATGAGCATATCCTCCGTAACCTCCGCGATCGACGTAATATGCGGGTACATACGCCGTATAACGCCGAACGCGTATTTAATGCGCGTTGAACGGTCAATATCCTTTTCTATACAGTGCGCCGAAACGATTTTATACCCCGTAAGCGGCAGCGGGTAATTCTTCGGTACGTCAGATGAAACAAACGTGCAATAGCCGCCGCGCGACGCCGCCAGCGCGAGGTACGCGCCGGTATTGTTGCCGAGTGACGCTGTTGCGGCGGTTTTCGCTATATCCGCCTCAATATCGCTTACTTTCATCAGCGACTGGACAAGCGTCAGTGAAAAGACCTCTCTGCGCGGCAGAAATTCGGGTATCGTACATTCGTACAGTATTTCCGCTCCCGTAAGATTTTCGGCGCCGAGCGCGCGTATAAGGCGTATGGTTTCCGCGTCGATACCGCGGCGCGGCGCAATGTTGTCGGAAAAATTATAGATAAGGTACTTGTCCGACGCGTTATTTTGCACTTTTATAACCTCGCCGCCGAGAGCGCGCGCAAACATACGCACACCCATGGACAGCGCGCAGCTTACAGACGGCGCGTCCTCCGTCTCGGGGTACCCCAAAAGCGGACATAACATTCCGTTTGCGGTGTAGTGAAGATAATTTGAGGAGGGGAGGTAGCGTTTGTAAAAATCCTCCTTTAATTCCGACAGCGTCAATGTGACCACTTCCTTTTTTCTAGAATGTGATTTTTAATATATATTACCCGAGTAATGTATATAATATCCATAAGAATTATTGACAGAAACAAGATAAAATGCTATAATCTATAATGTATAACCATGCAGTATGTAAATAGGAGAAGCATATGATTACAGGAAAGCAAAGGGCGTACCTGCGTAAAATATCACACGGTATAGAGCCGATATTCCAAATAGGCAAGGACGGAGTGACGGACGAGGTTTTAAAGGGTATCGACGGCGCGCTGACAAAACGCGAAATATTAAAGGTGCATATACTCGAAACCGCGCTTTTGGACACGCGCGAAACGTGTGATTACATCGCGGAAAAGCTTAAAGCCGAGCCGGTACAGGCGATAGGCTCGAAGTTTATAATATACCGCCGCTCCGACGAGGAAAAATACAGAAAAATCGAGATTCCGAAGAAATGAATATAGGAATAATGGGCGGCACGTTCGACCCCGTACACAGCGCGCACCTGCTGATTGCCGAAACGGCGCGCGGGGAGTTTTCGCTTGACCGCGTAATTTTTATAACGGGCGGAAATCCGCCGCATAAAAAGGAAAGAACCGACGCGCTTGACCGCTTTTGCATGACGCGGCTCGCCATAGCGGACAATCCGTATTTCACCGACGATGATTACGAGATAAAAAGGGCGGAGAAATCCTACACGCTCCACACGCTTATGTATTTAAAGGACAAGTACCCGTCCGACAAACTGTTTTTCATAATCGGCGAGGATTCATTAAACGATTTGCCAAAATGGCATAAGCCGGAGGAAATACTTAGACTTTGCACTCTTCTTGTGTATGCGCGCACATCACGCGAAACGCTTACGGACACAATAGAGAAAACACGATTAAAATACGGCGGCGATATTTTACCGATAAACGCTCCGATAATCGAAATATCCTCCACGGCTTTAAGAGAAAGAATAGCGAATGGCGAAACGGTCAGGTACATGCTTCCCGACAATGTGATTGAATATATAAAGGAAAATGAATTGTATGTTAAACGAGATTAAAAAAAGACTGCGCGATACGCTCAGCGACAAGCGCTACATTCACTCTCTCGGCGTTGCCGAAGAGGCAAAACGTTTAGCCCAAAATTACGGCTGCGACGCGGACAAGGCGTACCTCGCGGGACTTCTGCACGACTGCGCAAAGGGAATACCGACCGATAAACAGCTTGAAAAATGCGATGAAATGAACGTAAAGCTTGACAAGTGGACAAGAATGTGTCCGCCGGTCATACACGGATTTTTGGGCGCGGAAATTGCGAAAAGCGAATACGGTATCGACGATAATGAGATACTTGGCGCGATAAGACGTCATACGGTAGGCGGAGAAAAGATGACGCTTTTGGAAAAAATAATATATATCGCCGATATGACCGAGGAGAACCGTGATTTTGACGGAGTTTCGGAATTAAGAAACGCGGTAAACAAAGACCTTGACGGCGCGATAGAATTAAGCATAAGACAACAGATTAAATTATGCATGTCAAGACGGAGCATAATACACCCCGACATAATTTGCCTGTGGAACGATATTTTGACGGGGACACAAAACAAGGAACGCCGAAGAGGCGGAAAGGGGACACTTAATAATGAATAAAAAAACAGAGATTATCAAAAAAGCGCTTGAAGATAAAAAGGCGACTAATATTGAAATTCTTGACGTGTCGAAGCAAACGTCTTTGGGAGATTATTTCATAGTCGCGTCCTGTCAGTCAACCGTGCAGGTAAGAGCCTGCGTTGACGAGGTTGAGGAAAAAATGGAGGAAGCGGGCTACGTCGTAAAGCACAAGGAAGGCTACCGCGGCGGCTCGTGGATACTCATGGACTACGGTGATATAATAGTTCATGTAATGCAGCAGGAAACGCGCGAATTTTATGCGATCGAGCGTCTTTGGGACGACGCGGGTACGGCGCACAGCGAGGAAGAATAACGAAAAGGAGCTTATATACAAATGGAAAATTACAATTTTAAAGCTATCGAGAAAAAATGGCAGGACAAATGGGAGGAAGCGGGCGCGTTTCACGCGGAAACGAACAGCAAAAAGCCCAAGTACTTCACGATGATAGAGTTCCCGTACCCGTCGGGCGCAGGTCTGCACGTCGGACATCCCAGAAGCTACACCGCGCTTGACATAATCGCGAGAAAGCGCCGTATGGAGGGCTACAACGTGCTTTACCCGATAGGCTGGGACGCATTTGGCTTGCCGACGGAAAACTTTGCGATAAAAAACAAGGTTCACCCGAAGATAATAACCGAGAAGAATATCCAAAATTTCACGCGCCAGCTTAAAATGCTCGGTTTTTCGTTCGACTGGTCGCGCGAGGTAAACACGACCGACCCCGCGTATTACAAATGGACGCAGTGGATATTTATGCAGCTCTTTAAGCACGGTCTTGCGTACAAGCAGGAAATGCCGATAAACTGGTGTACAAGCTGTAAGGTCGGACTTAGTAACGAGGAGGTCGTAAACGGCGTGTGCGAGCGCTGCGGAGGCGAGGTCGTGCAGCGCAGAAAGAGCCAGTGGATGCTCAAAATCACCGAGTACGCGCAGCGTCTTATCGACGACCTTGACGACGTTGACTATCTCGAAAAAATAAAGACACAGCAGAAAAACTGGATAGGCAGGAGCGAGGGCGCGGAGGTCAAGTTTAAGCTCTCGACGGGCGATGAAATGGTCGTTTACACCACGCGCGCGGACACGCTTTTCGGCGCGACGTACACCGTTATGTCGCCGGAGCATCCGCTTATCGAAAAAATGAAAGACGCCATAACCAACTATGACGAGGTTGAAGCGTACAAGGCGGAAGCCGCCAAAAAGAGCGAGTTCGAGAGAACGGAGCTTGCTAAAGAAAAAACGGGCGTAAAGCTCGAGGGCATTTACGCGGTAAACCCCGCGAACGGCGAAAAGCTGCCCGTGTTTATCTCGGACTACGTGCTCGTAACGTACGGCACGGGCGCGATTATGGCTGTTCCGGCTCACGACAGCCGCGACTGGGATTTTGCGAAAAAGTTTAATCTGCCGATAATTGAGGTCGTAGCGGGCGGCGAGGACGTTCAGAAAGAGGCGTACACCGACGTGTACAAGGGCAAAATGGTAAATTCGGGATTTCTCACAGGGCTTACCGTAAAAGAGGCAATTCCCGCTATGATAGACTGGCTCGAAAAGGAAAACTTGGGCAAACGCAAGGTAAACTACAAGCTGCGCGACTGGGTATTCTCGCGCCAGCGTTACTGGGGCGAGCCCATTCCGCTCGTACACTGCGACAAGTGCGGCTGGGTCGCGATACCCGAGAGCGAGCTGCCGCTGGAGCTTCCCGAGCTTGACGTGTTCGAGCCGGGCGAGAACGGCGAAAGCCCGCTCGCGAAGGCTTACGACTGGATAAACACGACATGCCCGTGCTGCGGCGGACCGGCGCAGAGAGAAACGGACACAATGCCGCAGTGGGCAGGTTCGAGCTGGTACTTCCTGCGCTACACCGACCCGCACAACAACGAGGCGCTTGCGTCAAAGGAAGCGCTTGAATACTGGACGCCGGTAGACTGGTACAACGGCGGTATGGAGCACACGACGCTCCACCTCCTCTACTCGCGTTTCTGGCACAAATTCCTTTACGACATCGGCGTTGTGCCGACGAAAGAGCCGTACATGAAGCGCACGTCGCACGGCATGATTTTGGGTGAAAACAACGAGAAAATGTCAAAGTCGCGCGGCAACGTCGTAAACCCCGATGAGGTCGTTGACGAGTTCGGCGCGGACGCGTTCAGAACGTACGAGATGTTTATAGGCGCGTTCGACCAGTCAACGCCGTGGTCGCAGCAGGGACTTAAAGGCTGCTACAAATTCCTTGAAAGAGTGTGGAATCTGCAGTCGATAGTGACAGACGAGGAAGGCTACAGCAAGGATCTTGAAAAAGCGGTTCACAAGACGATTAAAAAGGTGGGCGAGGACTTTGAGAGAATGAAGTTCAACACCGCCATAGCCGCGATGATGAGCCTTGTAAACGAGTTCACGAAAAAAGGCTCGGTAACAAAAGGCGAGTACATGACGCTTATAACGCTGCTTAACCCCGTCGCTCCGCACATTACGGAGGAATTGTGGGAGAAGTACGGCGGCGAGGGACTGCTGTCGCTCCGCCCGTGGCTCACATACGACGAGGCTAAGACGGTCGACGACGAGATAGAGATAGTCGTTCAGATAAACGGCAAGATCCGCGACAAGCTTCTTGTTCCGGCGGATATAGACAAGGCGGGCTTGGAGGAGCTTGCGCTCGCGAACGACAAGATAAAAGCCGCGGCGGACGGCAAAACCATTGTTAAGGTAATCGCCATTCCGGGCAGACTTGTAAACGTGGTAGTAAAATAAAACGCGCGAAAGCGGGAGGCATAACGAAATGCCGCCCGCTTTTACTTTGATTATTGAAATATGCAGCAATATTGCGCTTTTAATAAAAAAAGCGCGTCACGGAGCAACGCGCCAAAAACGCCTTCTCCGGTATATCGCCAAATAAACCAAAACCTATTCACTGCCATGTTAAGCGTAAAAAGTTAGAGTAAGCGTTTTTTTGCAAACAAAAACGCTAACATAGCAAGTGATATTATTTAGTTTATTTGGCATGATTAGTATATCAAAAGCAAGCCGCAATGTCAATAATTTCTTTAAAGCCGTGAACATAATTATTTTTGCTTGACATGAAAATACAAATCTGTTATAATATAAATACAAAAGGGAATGGCAGAGCGTAAAAACGGTCAGCCGCTTCGAGTGTTATAAAATAATAACCGCCTTAGCGACTAAACTAAAAGGCGGTTATTCTATTGCGCGTTAGGCGCAAATGCTACGAGTACCATAGCTATTACAAACAGCGTTACAGCTGCCTTTATTGCTACTTTCTTCATAAGCACCAGCTCCTCTCGTAGACTAAAACACAATGTGTTCAGTAAAGAAAGAAGCGGCTAACCGTCCTTACGTTTCTATCTCTGCCTATGTATTCCCCGCAGGTAATCCTGCAAAATTATTGTAGCATATATGTCGGCTCTTGTCGAGTGTTGTTACAGATTTGAAAGACAGATGTAAAGCGGATGATGATATGGACATTTTAATTTGACATATGAATATAAATATGTTAAAATACTATACAGAGTGAAAACGTATGTTACACGAAGGGGTACACCACCATGGGCGTAGTACTTCTTTGTGTAGCTTTTTTGTTAAGGAGGAAAAATATGATTACACTGAACGGTAAAGAATGTGAGAGTACAGCTACGCTGAACGCACTTCTTGAAAAGTACGGCTATAGGCGCGAAGTGATAGCCGTTGAGATTAACGGCGTGATTATAAAGAAAGAGGACTACGACACTCAAGCCGTAAACGACGGCGACGTTATCGAGGTAGTGCATTTCATGGGCGGCGGCGCGCCCGAGGACAAGCTTGTGCTCGGCGGTCACGAGTTCACGTCGCGCTTCATTTTAGGCTCAGGCAAGTACTCGCTCGAGCTGATAAAGGCTGCCGTTGAAAACGCGGGCGCGCAGATAATCACGCTCGCGCTGCGCCGCGCGCGCGGCGGCGAGACGGCGAACATACTCGACTACATACCCAAAAACGTGACGCTTCTTCCGAATACGTCCGGCGCGAGAAACGCGGACGAGGCGGTAAGAATAGCGCGTCTCGCGCGTGAGACCGGCTGCGGCGACTTCGTTAAAATAGAGGCTATACGTGATACAAAGTATCTTTTGCCCGACAACTACGAAACTCTTAAAGCAACGGAAGTCCTTGCGAAAGAGGGCTTTGTCGTAATGCCGTACATGTACCCCGATTTGAATTTTGCGCGCGATTTGCAAAACGCCGGCGCGGCGTGCGTAATGCCGCTCGGTTCACCGATAGGCTCAAACAAGGGACTTTGCACAAAGGAATTTATAAAAATACTCATAGACGAGATCGACTTGCCGGTAATCGTTGACGCTGGTATAGGCAAACCGTCGCAGGCGTGCGAGGCTATGGAAATGGGCGCCGCCGCGGTAATGGCTAACACCGCAATAGCCACGGCGGGAGACGTAAGCGCAATGGCGGGCGCGTTCAGGAAAGCTATAGAAGCGGGACGCGAAGCGTACCTTGCCGGTATGGGCGGCATAGTAGAGGGCGGAGCGAGAGCGTCGTCGCCGCTTACGGGATTTTTGAGAGATTAAGGAGAGATGAAAATGTCAGAAAGATGCGACTGTATGCAATACATGGACGGTATGGAGGTAATAGGCTCCGACATGCTCGATGAAGTCATATCCGCTATGAACGCTTACGATTACGAGAGCTATAGCGAGCGCGACGTAAAAGAAGCGCTTTCAAAGGACGTACTGACGCCCAAAGATTTCGGCGCGCTTTTGTCACCTGCGGCAGCGCCGTTTTTGGAGGAGATTGCACAGCGCGCGATGAATGAGACGCGCAAGCACTTCGGCAACTCGATAGCGATGTTCACGCCGCTTTACATAGCGAATTACTGTGAGAATTACTGCGTGTACTGCGGCTTTAACTGTCACAACAAGATACGCCGCGCGCGTCTTACGGAGGAAGAAATAGAGCGTGAAATGGCGGAGATTTCAAAGACGGGACTGGAGGAAATACTGATTCTTACGGGCGAGAGCCGCAAGATGTCGGACGTGGATTATATCGCGTCCGCCTGCGCCGTCGCGAAGAAGTATTTTAACGTCGTGGGCGTTGAGGTGTACCCGATGAACAGCGGCGAGTACGCGAAGCTGCATAAAAGCGGCGCGGATTTCGTGACGGTATTCCAGGAAACGTATAACAGCGGCAAGTACGAAACCCTGCATTTGGAGGGACATAAGCGCGTGTTCCCGTACCGTTTTTACGCGCAGGAACGCGCGATACTGGGCGGTATGCGCGGCGTGGGCTTCGCGGCGCTTTTGGGACTTGCCGACTTCAGAAAGGATGCGTTCGCTACGGGTATGCACGCGTATCTTCTGCAAAAAAAGTACCCGCACGCGGAAATAGCGTTTTCATGCCCCAGACTGCGCCCAATCATAAATAACGACAAGATAAACCCGAAAGACGTACACGAGCCTCAGCTCTTACAGGTAATATGCGCGTACAGGATATTCATGCCGTTTGCGAGTATAACAATATCGACGCGCGAGAGCGAGCGCTTTCGCGATAACGTGATAAAAATTGCCGCGACGAAGATAAGCGCGGGAGTGGACGTCGGTATAGGCGGTCACTCGGGCGATAAAAAGGGCGACGAGCAGTTTGAAATATCCGACGGCAGGAACGTGGACGAGGTATTTGAGGCGATAGAGAGACAGGGCTTGCAGCCTGTAATGAGCGACTATATCTATGTTTAAAATTATTTGCGTAACGAACAGAAAGCTGTGCTCCGACTTTTCGGAGCGTATAAAAAAAATATCGGAGCAAAATGTTCCGATTATTTTGCGTGAAAAGGATTTGAGCGAGGCGGAATACGAGACGCTTGCGCGCGGTATGATAAATAAATGTCCCGACATGATTTTGCATACATACATTGGAGCCTCGAAGAATTTGGGCGTAAAAAAAATACATCTGCCGATAAAAGCGCTGCGTGAAAATCCGAGCGTAAGACGTGGTTTTGACACGGTAGGCGCGTCGGTACATTCCGCAAAGGAAGCGCGCGAGGCGCAGGAAACAGGCGCGGACTACGTTGTCGCGGGACATATTTTCGCGACCGACTGCAAAAAGGATCTTGCGCCGCGCGGACTTGATTTTCTCAAGGGAGTGTGCGAAAGCGTGACTGTTCCCGTATACGCCATAGGCGGCATAACGCCCGATAACATCGCGTCCGTACGCCGAGCCGGCGCGTCGGGCGCGTGCGTAATGTCCTCATTCATGACTTGCCCCTTAGGCGAAATCGAAAAGCTGATACAATCGTTCCGACGGTATTAAGAACGCGTACTCCGCCGCGAGCACGCCGCAAAAACTTCCCGATAATTTCAAAAACCTATTGAAAAACACGGCGGGATTTTATATAATAAATTTATTAAGAAATTTCCAAAAAGGAGAGAAGAAAATGAAATCAATAAAGGAATTTGAGTTTTGGTTCGTTACCGGCAGTCAGCACCTTTACGGACAGGAAACGCTCGACCAGGTAGCCCTTGACAGCGCGGCTATGGTTGAGGGACTTAACGCTTCGGGTAAAATGCCGTGTAAAATCGTGTTAAAACCGACGGTTAAAACGCCGGACGAGGTTACCGCCGTGTTTAAGGACGCGTCGCACGATGACAAGTGCGCGGGCGTTATCGCGTGGATGCACACGTTCAGCCCGTCTAAAATGTGGATAAACGGTCTTAAAAACTTCAAAAAGCCGTACTGCCACTTCCACACGCAGTTTAACCGCGAGATACCGTGGGACGAGATCGACATGGACTTCATGAACCTCAATCAGTCGGCGCACGGCGACCGCGAGCACGGTTTTATCGGCTCAAGACTGCGCATGCCGAGAAAAATTATTGTAGGCTACTGGCAGGACGACGAGCCGCAGAAAAAGCTCTCAAACTGGATGAGGAGCGCGTGCGGCTACGCGTTAAGTCAGGAACTTAAAATGGTTCGTTTCAGCGACAATATGCGTCAGGTCGCCGTTACAGAGGGCGACAAGGTTGAAGCCGAGATTAAATTCGGCTGGGACATCGAGTACCGCGCCGTCGGCGACCTCGTTGACGTACTCAACGAAGTTACCGACGCGGAGGTTGACGCGAAAATGGCGGAGTACAACGAGCGCTACACCATGGACACCGACAACATTGACGCCGTTCGCTATCAGGCTAAGGAAGAAATAGCGATAAGAAAGATTTGCGAAAAGTACGGTTACAGCGCGTTTGTAACGCATTTTGACACGCTCCACGAACTTGACCAGTTACCCGGTCTCGCGGCGCAGAACATGATGGCTGACGGCTACGGCTTCGGCGCGGAGGGCGACTGGAAAGTCGCGGCGATGGACGCTATAATGAAAGCTATGGCAGAGGGCATGGACGGCGGTACGGCGTTCATGGAGGACTATACATACCACCTCGAAAAGGGCAACGAACATATTTTAGGCGCGCATATGCTCGAGGTTTGCCCGCTCGTCGCGGCGGACAAGCCGAAAATACAGGTTCATCCGCTCAGTATCGGCGACAGAAACGACCCCGCCAGACTTGTATTCGATTCTAAGAACGGCGACGCTATCGTAGCCTCACTCGTTGACATGGGCGGCAGAATGAGACTTATCGTAAACGACATCAAGGCTTGCAATCCGTTAAAGCCTATGCCGAAGCTCCCCGTAGCGGGCGTAATGTGGAAACCGCTCCCGTCGCTCGAAACGAGCGCGACCTGCTGGATTTTGGCGGGCGGCGCGCACCACAGCGTACTCTCGTACGACGTAACGGCGGAAATGATGAAAGACTGGGCGGCGATGATGGACATTGAGTTTGTGCATATCAGCGCGGACACGACCGTTGAAGCGTTTGAAAAGGAGCTTCTTTGGAACGATATAGCGTATAAATTAAAGTAACGAAAAAAGAGCTGTCATCTGTGACAGCTTTTTTCGTATAATTATATACAAAATTCAGAGAAATTTCATATAAAAATATTGCCAAATGGAACAAAATGTAGTATAATTTAATATAATAACAGTGCGTATTGTTAATGCTTTACAACAATGCGCAATCAACACTCAAAAGGGGATATATGGGAATGATGGAAAAGTTGAGAAACGCGATAAAGCGTAATCTTGAAAAAGTGAACGTACAGGTATCGGTACTGACTTGCGCCCTTGTGGTTTTTTCCTGCCTTGTTATATACCTTGTAACGTCCGGAATAATGATGTCAATGCTTACCGAGGCTTACGACGAGCGCGCCAACCTCACGTTTGAAACGATAGAGCCTCACCTTGACAGCCGCCTTTACGAGGACGATGTGCCGTACGCGGCATACAGCTCCGTAATGAGTTATTTGTGCGCGATAAAGGACGATATGGCTATATCCGATATTCTCGTGTACCGAAAGGACTCGGAGACCGACGGCGTATTTTGCGTTTTGGATACCGAAAACGAGGGCAAACCGTATTTTGTTCAGAGCGGCAAGGTAAGCGAAGACATAACAATGTACGTAGAGGACATGTATATTAAAAACTATATAATATCGGGCGACTTCCTCTCCACGGACGACGGCTACAGATACGCCAACTTTTATCCCGTCAGCGATGACGGAAGAAACGTGAAAGGCGTGATAGGGATTATGATAAACGCGCGGAATGTGCGCACGTTTAATATAGTCCTGCGCGTACTGGTCGCCATAATAATTTTCCTGTGCTGCCTTATATCCATAAGATTTTCACGCAGAATCTTCAAAAAAATCTCAAACCCGCTGTATCAGGATTCTTCCAATACCGACAATCTCACGGGACTTAAAAACAGAAACTCTTTCACCGTTGATTTGCATAACATCGAGGCTAACAATACCGACCGCTACTCGATAATAACGATTGACCTCAACGGTCTTAAGGTCATAAACGACACGAGAGGACATCAGGCGGGTGATATGTATATTCAGCGCGCGGCGAAAATTCTGAGAGACGTGATGAGAGACAAGTCGGATTATATCGCATACCGTGTCGGCGGCGACGAATTTTCCGTCATAGCGAGGGACAAGAGCGTGGACGATTTGAAGAAATTCATATCGGACGTTGACGCGCTTACAGAGGAAGGCAACAAGAGCAACGGTATTACTCTTACGATGTCGATTGGTTACGCGAAATTTGACAAGGAGCTTGACAGAAACTTTGCGTCCACGATTGAAAGAAGCGACAACATGATGTACGATAACAAGCGTATGTTCTATATGAAAAAGAACATGGAAATGCGATGAACGATAAGATATGAATAAAACGGCGCTTTGCGCCGTTTTTTATTAAAACCGCTTTACTTTTCGGTAAAAATTAGGTATAATATAACTGATTATATTAATAATGGGAGCAAATTATATATGTTAGGATTTAACTTACTTGATATACTCATAAACGTGCCGATAACGCTTATCGCGCTGACCGGTCACGAGCTTGCCCACGCGTGGGTATCGACAAAGCTGGGCGACCCCACGCCGCGTCTTAACGGAAGGCTCACGCTTAACCCGCTCGCGCATCTCGACCTTGTGGGAACGCTGCTTATGATATTCACGGGCTTTGGCTGGGCGAAGCCCGTAATGGTAGACCCGAGATACTATAAGAACCAAAAGCGCGGCATGGCGCTCACTGCGGCGGCGGGACCTCTCGCGAACCTTGTAATGGCGTTTTTGTCGCTGCTTATATACTCGGTAATATTTGTGATAAGCCAAAAATTCGCGCCGGGTATGACGGGCGCGGTAAGCGCCGCGGGAACGATTTTCGGCGCGCTCGCGGTAAGAAATCTGTGCTTTATGGTATTTAACATAATTCCCATACCGCCGCTTGACGGCTCAAAGGTACTGGGGCTTTTCCTCCCCGACAGAACGTATTACGCAATGCTTCGGTATGAAAGATACTCGATGATACTAATCGCGGTGCTGTCCTTAACAGGTTTCTTCAGCGGAATAATCGGCACGGGCGTGAACGCGTTCATGAACGGCATAATGCGTCTTTTAAACGTGTTCGTCGGTCTTGTGCTGTAGGCTTTGGAGAGGAATACGTATGGAAAAAATATTATATAGGCTTGACGCTTTCGAGGGTCCGCTCGATTTGTTACTCACTCTTATACAAAGGAACAAGGTCAGTATTTACGATATACCGATAGCCGAGATAACCGAGCAGTACCTTGAAGCGATTGAAGGCATAGAGGAAATGAACCTCGACAACACAAGTGAATTTCTTGTTATGGCGGCGCAGCTTCTTTATATAAAGTCGAAGCTGCTTCTGCCAAAACAGGAAACGGACGAGGACGAGGAGGACCCGAGGGAGGAGCTTGCGCGCCGTCTCGCCGAGTACCAACAGTTTAAGGAAGCGTCAAAGGAGCTTAGGAAGAATGAGTTTGCCACAAGGCACATGGTATTCCGAGAGACGGAAAGGATTGATTTCCCCGCTCCCGAATACAATATAAGCCACACGACGGACGAGCTTTTGGAAGCGTTTAACAGTATATTAAGCCGCCGTATTCGCCGCGCGAAGCCCGAAAAGCGCGCGTTCTCTCGGATTGTCGGACGCGAAAAGGTGTCGGTTGACGACATGGTTGAGAAAATATGCAAGGTTTTAAAACGCGGCAAAAGAGTTCGTTTTGAAACGCTGTTCCGTGAGGAGGACTCAAAGCCCGAGATGATAGCAACGTTTCTCGCGGTGCTTGAAATGATACGTATGGGCAAGCTGCGCGCGGATTATGACGAGGGCAAGAAGGATTTTATTTTAACGACAGGGAAGAATTGATAATGACTAATTTGAAATATGTGATAGAGGGAATACTGTTCGCTGCGGGCGAGCCGGTCAAAGCGGCGAAGCTGGCGGCTGTGCTTGACTGCGGCGCGCAGGACATAGAAAACGCCGTAAGCGAGCTTAAAGAGGAATACGAGCGCGACAAGCGCGGCTTCAACATAATAGATATTTCGGAGGGGTACCAGATTTGCTCGCGCCCCGAATATTACAGCTATATACAGGAAATATTAGGAGAGCAGAGAAAACAGCCGCTCTCGAACGCGGCAATGGAGGCGCTTGCGATTATCGCGTACAAGCAGCCGATAACGCGCGGACAGATAGAGCATATACGCGGCGTCAACAGCGACGGCTGCGTAAACAGACTGTACGAGCGCGGGCTTATCGAGGAAAAGGGCAGGCTTGACGCGCCCGGCAGACCTATACTGTACGTGACGACGGACACGTTTCTGCGCTGCTTCGGGCTTAAAGACCCGCGCGATTTGCCGCCGCTCGATTTAAGCCGGCTCGATACCGAAAGCGCGCAGGGTATGCAAATGGAAATTGAGGGAGAAGTGAACCAATGACGGCACTGTATATAATTTTAATTATAGCCGCCGTTATCGCGCTTATAATATTTATTCCCGTTGACGCCGTTTTTTCCATGTCCTGCAGCGATAAAAACGCGGACGGCTGCATTTTTATAAAATATGCGTTCGTCAGGCTGAAGCTGTTCCCGACCGAACGGGAAAAAGAGGAAATCGAGGCGGACGTAAAAACAGAAGAAAAAGAGGTTGAGAGGGGAGAGAAGAACATCAGGGCGCTCCTAAAACTCGCGAAAGCGGTATACAGCGAGCTTAGACATGATATATTCGCCTTGATCTCCCACACGTTTTGCAGAACGATACGCATTAAGGAGCTTAATATTTCATCACACTTCGGTACGGGCGACCCGATGTATACAGGTATGGCGATAGGCGCGGCTAATGCCGCCGCGTATAACCTTATCGCCGCGGTGGACAGAAATATGCGTCTTGATAACTGGAACGTATCGATAGACGCGGACTTTGACAAGGCGTGCCTTGATGCCGGCGTGTACTGCAAAATACGGACACGGATTGCGTATGTGATAAAGCTTGGAATAATGGCGGCAATATTGCTGCTTAAAATAAAGAAAATCAGCAGGAGGATAAATAATAATGAGCGATAATAAAGTAACTGAAATGCTAAAGCAAGTGTCGGAAAATTTTAAGGGAATGATTGACGCGAATTCCGTAGTCGGTGAACCGATTGCTATGGGAGACGGAACTGTAATTGTCCCCATATCAAAAGTTACATTCGGCTTTGGCGGCGGCGGCAGCGAGTTTGACGCGAAAAAGCAGGACGACACCAATTTCGGCGGCGGCATGGGCGGCGGCGCGTCGGTTAAGGCGGAGGCGTTTCTCGTGATAAACAATTCCAATGTCCGCCTCATTTCCATGGACGAAGGCTCGGGCGCGATGAGTAAGCTGGTAGACCTTATGCCCGGTATGATAGACAAGGTAAACGGCTTCATATCAAACAGAAAAAGTAAAAAATCCGTCGATTCGGACGGTACCCAAGACTTTACCGACATGGAGTAAACAGCTGCGGCAATAGGAGACAGGCAATGATAACTTTAAAGGATAAAATTCTCAGCAAGGTAACAAAGCCGACGCGTTACACGGGCGGTGAACTTAACTGTGTGCTAAAAGACCCGTCCGAAGCGTTTGTGCGCTTCGGCTTTTGCTTTGCCGACATATACGAGATAGCCATGTCGCACCTCGGTCTTAAAATCCTCTACCACACGCTCAACGAGCGCTCCGACACGTACTGCGAGCGCGTGTTCGCGCCGTGGACGGACATGGAGGACGAAATGAAAAAACACGGTATGCGTCTTTTCGCGCTCGAATCGGGCGACGAGGTGACGCATTTTGACATGCTCGGTTTTACGCTCCAGTACGAGCTTTGCTACTCCACAATCGTGAATATGCTGCATCTCGCCGAGATACCCGTTCTCGCAAAGGACAGGGACGAGACGTACCCGATAATATGCGGCGGCGGTCCGTGCGCGTACAACGCCGAGCCGGTGGCGGATATTTTCGACTTCTTCATGATGGGCGAGGGCGAGGACATTATCCACGAGGTCGTGGACGAGTATGTGAAGTGGAAAAAGAGCGGCAAAAAGAATAAGCGCGACTACCTTGAATCTATCGCGGAGATAGAAGGCGTTTACGTGCCGTCCTTTTACGACGTTGAGTACAATGACGATAATACAGTGAAGAGCGTCACGCCGAACAACCCCCACGCGAAAGCGAGGGTAAGAAAGCGTATAATGAGCGACTTTTCCTCATCGTACACGCCCGAGACTATAATAGTACCTTTCGGCGAGGTCGTGCATGACCGCGTTATGCTCGAAATAATGCGCGGCTGTCTTAGGGGCTGCCGTTTCTGTCAAGCGGGGTACATATACCGCCCGCTTCGCGAACGCGACCCAAAGCGTCTGCTCGGTATCGCGGAAAATCTGCTTACGTGCAGCGGGTACGACGAGATTTCGCTGTCCTCGCTCTCGACGAGCGATTACAGCTCTCTTAAAGAGCTTACGGACGGACTTTTAAAGATAACCGAGGAAAAGAAGATAGGCTTGTCGCTTCCCTCACTGCGTATCGACAACTTCTCCATGGAACTTATGGAAAAGGTACAGAAAGTCAGAAAGACGGGTATAACGTTCGCGCCCGAGGCGGGTACGCAGCGCCTGCGCGACGTGATAAACAAAAACATAACCGAGGACGACGTTCTGAGATCTGCCGACATGCTGCTTCGCGGCGGGTGGACGACGGTCAAGCTGTATTTTATGATAGGACTTCCGTCGGAAACAATGGACGACGTGCGCGGCATAGCGGACCTTGCGCAGAAAGTACTTGACGTTTACTTCGCCGTACCGAAAGAGGAACGCGCGAAGAACATAAACATAACCGTCAGCACGTCGAGCTTCGTACCAAAACCGTTTACCGCGTTCCAGTGGGCGGCGCAGGACACGCGCGACATGCTCATAGAAAAACAGGACGAATTAAAAAAATCCATAAAATCCAAACGCATACGCTACAACTGGCACGACAACAAGACGAGCTACCTCGAGGGCGTGTTCGCGCGCGGCGACAGACGGCTCTGCCCCGTTATAATAAAAGCGGCGGAGAACGGCTGTAAATTCGACGCGTGGGGCGAGCACTTTAAATTCGACACGTGGATGGACACATTTAAGGAAACAGGCGTTGACCCCGACTTCTACACGACGCGCGAACGCGGCTACGACGAGGTTCTGCCGTGGGACCATATAGACGTTGGAGTTACAAAAAATTTCCTTATACGTGAAAACGAGAAAGCCAAACGCGCCGAAACGACGGCGAACTGCCGCGAAAAATGCGCCGGATGCGGCGCGGCGGCGCTTGGCGCGGGGGTGTGTTATGAGTGATTATATCTTAAAATACGCGCGCGACGAGCGCGTAAAATACATTTCCCACCTCGACTTTATGCGCCTGTTCCACAGGACGATACGACGCACGGGACTTAATTTCATATTCAGCCAAGGCTTTAACCCGCACCCAATTATGACCGTCGCGCAGCCGCTGTCGGTCGGCGTAACGTCCGACTGCGAATACATGCGCGTATCGTTCGACGGCGACCTTGACGCGGACGAGATAATGACTACGGTAAACGCCGCATTCCCGCCCGGGTACAAAATACTTGCGGCGAAAAAGGTACACGGCAAGGAAATCGACCTCACAAAGCTTGACCGCGCGGTATACACCGTTGAGCTTGAATACGAGGGCAGCGCGGACGTTGACGCGCTTATGGCGCAGAGCGAGCTTATCGTGCCGAAAAAGACGAAAAGCGGCGTCAAGGACTCCGACATACGCCCGTACATTTATTCTCTTGAAAAAACGGGCGACGACGGCAAGACGCTTACGCTTACGATGTGCGTCGCGGTCGGCAGCGCGTACAACCTAAAGCCGCAAAGCGTGGTTGACGCAATGGAAAAGTACCTGCCCGAATTTAGCGCGGGATTTATGAACGTGCATCGCGCAAGCATGACGTGCGGCGGCAGCGAGCCGCTTTAATAACGGAGGGACAATTATGTTTAAGAAAAATAAACAAACGTTGAAGATACCCGACGGCTTTTCGCCCGACTCCGTAAGGATTGAATCGAGCATATGCACCGGCGAAACGACGATTGGTTTTTACGACGAGGCGGCGCGTAAGCTGCGCTATGCGGAGCTTGTGCGCGGCGAAGATGAAATTGCCGCCTTTTACGCAAAATACGGTATTGAAATCCGATAAAACTTATGCTATAATTATACTATAAATCAAAAATTTGTAAAGGAGCTGATATTAATGATTTACGGAATCGAACACGTAGCCGTTGTTTCCAAGGACACAGCCGCGCTAAAGGACTGGTACATGGAAATGTACGGCGGCAGAGTTGTGTACGACAACGGCAAAGGCACGTACTTTTTGCAGTTCTCCGACGGCAGCATGATTGAGTTCGTGACGGCTCAGGCTGACAAGCCCGACGACGTTGAAAAGAGCGCGGGTATACGTCATCTCGCGTTTGCCGTTTCACCTAAAGCTTTTGACGAAATCGTAGCGAAGCTCAAGGCTGACGAGAGAGTCGAGGAAGTGCATGACGTTTCTGAAAACGCCAAGGGTCTTAAAACGTACTGGTACAAGGATATTGAGGGCAATTTTTCTCATTTAATATATCGCCCCGACCCGCTTTTATAAGTTAATATTTTATATTAAAATAAACATAATTTAAGGAGGAAAAATTAAAGATGAGTGATTACTTAAACTTCAGCCTTGAAGGCAAGGTTGCGCTCGTAACGGGCGCAAGCTACGGCATCGGCTACGCTATCGCTTCCGCGTACGCAAAGTCGGGCGCGAAAATCGTTTTCTGCGACATCAAGCAGGATTTCGTTGACAAGGGCTTAGCCTCGTATCAGGCGGACGGTATCGACGCGAAAGGTTACGTTTGCGACGTTACCAACGAAGCAATGGTGCAGGACATGGTTAAGAAGATTGAAGCCGAGGTCGGCGTTATCGACATTCTTGTCAACAACGCGGGTATCATTAAGAGAATACCTATGTGCGACATGACGCCGGAGGAATTTAGAGCGGTTATCGACGTTGACCTGAACGCTCCGTTCATCGTATCGAAGGCGGTTATCCCGTCAATGATTAAGAAAGGTCACGGCAAGATTATAAACATCTGCTCAATGATGTCCGAGCTCGGACGCGAGACTGTTTCTGCATACGCTGCCGCAAAGGGCGGACTTAAAATGCTCACGAGAAACATCTGCGCGGAGTACGGCGCGTACAATATCCAGTGCAACGGCATAGGCCCCGGTTACATCGCAACGCCGCAGACCGCTCCGCTTCGCGAGAAGCAGCCGGACGGTTCGAGACACCCGTTCGACCAGTTCATCTGCGGACGCACACCTGCCGGCAGATGGCTTCAGGCTGAGGAGCTTACAGGCCCCGCGGTATTCCTCGCGTCTGACGCGTCGAACGCCGTAAACGGTCACGTGCTTTACGTAGACGGCGGTATTCTTGCCTACATCGGCAAACAGCCGTAATTTATTAAGAGTAACAATTAAAAAAACCGTGAAGCCTTTAAAGCTTCACGGTTTTTGTATTGCGCTTATTCCGATTTGCTCCACAAACTAAGCGGCATCATGTTAGACCATACATATATCTTATCCGGCTCGAAGCTGAGCGTTGAAACAAGCTCGCCGGGCGCTTTCGGCGTAACGTCCGTCACGTTTGTAAGCGCGCCGTTTGCGTACTTAACCGCGTACGCGCGAACCGAATTTACTTCGCTGTCGTTGTTGAGGTTGACCGATACCTTTTTGCCGTCAACATATACCACGCCGCAAAGCGTAACTTTCGCGTCTCCTATGGTAACGCTCGCGGGCGCGTCGCTTGAAGCTGCCTGCAGTGTAATATCTATTCTGTTGATTGCGGACGTTTTTTGGTCGTTGAATGTGAAATTACGCAAATCAAGGTCTTTTTGTTCCATAACGGTATTGCCGTTTGAATCAATTATGTACATATTGACGCGCGCGCCGTTGCCCGTTGCAACATCGGTAAACGCGTAGCGCACCGTGTACGTTTCGCCGAGCTTTATCGGCGCGTTTTGCGTAAGACGAGCAGCACCACTATTGGAACTGTTTTTCCAATAAACGTCTGCCGCTGTTTTAGCGTTGTTCGGTACAAGTGTCCATCCACTGCCGGTGCCGCCTTTTGCCGTGTCGGTATCGTCACTCATAAATCTCAGCGTAAATCCGGAAACGGTGCCTTTGTCGTTTATATTACCCGCTGCCGGCATTGTGTTAATCGTGAACGTGTGCTCCAAAACGTACGCGCCGGTAAACGCACCTATGTGTTTTTGACTTATTTTTATAATCGTGCTGCTGTTATTGGTATACTCGCCGTTTAAGTCCTCGACACTTGCTTCTCTTACCGTCACCTTAAATGTCGCCGTCTGACCGCCGTATTCCACGGTAACGGTCTGTTCGCCTACTTGTGACGGAGTATATCCGCTTATTTTGTACTCGCTGCTGTCAATAACAGCGGTCGAGTCGTCGGAATATGTCGCCGTAACCTCCATGCCCGACAAGTCAAGCTGTTCGCCCTGAACGTATTCTTTCTTTGTCGGTTCTGACGTAAGCTCGATTTGGCGTATTCCGAGCACCTTAACCTTAAATGTCGCTGTCATGCCCTTGTACTCAACGGTTATGGTCTTTTCACCCTCGCTGTCCGAGTCGTAACCCGACAGATTGTAGGAAGTCACCGTTTCTTCTGTTTCATCTTCATATGTTGCTTTAACAACAAGTCCTTCCGTATCAAGCGGCTCGCCAATGACGTATACTTTCTTTGTCGGCTCGCTTGTTATCGTAAGAGAGGTAATGTCATTTTTAAACATCTCCTCGTCCATGTAGAAACCGACATGCGGCGGCTGGTTGTACGCCGTCTGCTCCGCGGCTACACCCGAGCGGTATACAGGATCCTGCATAAGGGTTTTTATCTTATAATCTGTCGGCGTAGTCGTCATAAATACGCGGAGCTTATTATTGTCCGCCTTTGCTATGATTTCCTCTCTCCAGTCGCCCAAAATATCAGCCTGTAGGCACGGATTGTTCTTTGTGCCGTTTACCGTAACCGCGCCTGTCGTTGTGAAAATGCGGCTCATCTGACTGCCGTCCCATGATGTTATTCCAACAGGGCAATCTTGCGTTGTGGTTCCGTCCAAAAGCTCGTCATATAAATCGCCGTCCCAGAATATACGGAAATTTTGGGACAAACTTGCCGTAAGAGGTTCGGTGTAGTTGCCGTTACCCATAACTTTGTACGGACCTGCCGCGAACTTCGTTGCTCCCGCGGGAGCATCTTTATGTTGTGCGGTTGCGTATATCTGATAATATCCTCCTGCGCCGACATTAGCCATTATGCCTCTGCCGGTGTCGTTATCGTTAGTTTCATGGAATAATACTTCACCGCTGTCAGCATCTATAACAGACATACCAAAATGGATATTGACCGTCTGACCGCTCTTGGTATTCGGACCACTGTCCTCGTGAATGGTGAAAAATTCAAGACCGTTGTGCGTCGGATCATAATCGCCTATATGAAGCGCGTCGCCGTGCTCCATGAATGTACACCAGCGCGGCTTGAACTCATTATCATCGTTTACTTCCATACAGAGCGCGCCCGTTATAAACTCGTCCTTGCCGTCGTTATCAACGTCCGCGACCGTGCAGTTGTGGTTGCCCTGACCGACGTATATACCGGCTCCTTCGTAATAACCGGGCTGACCGCTTTTTGTGTCAAACCGATAGTCAACAGAAAGTTTTTCGCCGTCGAAGCTCGTTCCGCTTATGCCGCAGCGCTGTCTGCCGTTGTTGTCTTTTCCCATATAATAGCCGCGCAGATATACCGCGTACGGCTTCTTACCGTCAAGATAAGCTACGGAAGCTGTGAATCGGTTTACTCTGTTTCCTGAAGTTGCGTTTGCGTCGCCCCAGTCAATAGAGTTTCCGCGCGCGGTCGGGAAATTAATTGTGTCTATCGCTTCACCCGTTTCGCCGTTAAATACCGTAAGAAACTCCTTGCCCGAAGTTATAAGTCCCCAGCCGCTTTCCGGTCTGTAATCGGTTGTGCGGTTTTCTTCGTCGGTTATTGCCGCTATTGTCGTATCCTTTGACGCCTTTGAAACGTAATTGCCTTTGCCGTCCGTCGAGCCGAGCGAGGACTGGCACATCATTTCAGCCTTGCCATCGCCGTTAAAGTCGTATACGAGAAATTGAACGGTATGCGCGCTCGAATACACGTTTTTGCCGAGATTTATATCGTTCTGCCATAATTTCTTTCCGTTAAGCTTGTAAGCCGCAAAGCGAACCGTGCCGGAATATGAGGCGTTTCCGGTGCCCGGCGAACCAACGTCATGCTCCGAAGAAGTCCATTTTATAATAATTTCATATTCGCCGTCACCGTCGAGGTCGCCCGTCGAGCAGTCGGCGGGGGAGAAAGAAAACGTTCCGACGGTTTCACCGCTCGGAGTTGTTATCGTCTCGCTTTCAGGCGGGGTAAGGTCAATATCAAAATACGAATTTGAATAAACGCTTACCGCCTCGCACTTGTCGCCCTCAACGCCGTCAATAACGGGCGCGACCTGATACGATGTACCCGCCGTTGTGTCGGTGTAATTCGTCACATCTCTCGGCTCGTCGGTTATCTTTGTGCCGTCGCGGTACACGTTAAACGTAACATTTTTGTCGGAGCTGCCGTAAACCTTGTCCTCGCTGTCAAAAAGCCGCCACGAAAGATACACGCCGCTGCCCGACTTGATCGCGACAAGTCCGCGGTCAAGCTTTTCCATTTGACGCGTGTGGTCGCTCGTCTTTTTGTAAACTCCGCCCTCGAGATTATAGTTGTAAGTAATTGTTTCCGTTTCTCCCGCCGCGCTGACGCTTGCCGGTATGACAGCGTATGCCATAGCCATAGACAGTATAAGCGCCGCGCTGATAAATTTTTTCATAGTATGCCTCGCTTTCTCAATTATACATATATATGCTATTATACCACATTTCGTCCCCGCGCGCAATAAAATAACCGCTTTTTTAGTTCAAAATGAGGACATCTCACCCCCATCCCTTGTACCCACCCCCATTAGCCTCCCTTGTCAAAGGGAGGGGGACCGGCGCAGCCGGTGGAGGGATTCCTGCCGTCCCGTCCTCCGTCCCACCCCCATACGCGCGCTCATTCCCCGCCTCCCTTTACCCCCGTAGGGGCGGTCATTGCCCGCCCGCGTATGGCTCCCCTACTAGGGGAGCTGTCGCCGTAGGCGACTGAGGGGTTTTAATACGCATATCACCCCTCACCCCGTACGCTCAACCTTTACGCCCGCCCGTTCCTTAACACTCTGCTGCACCCCCGTATGCGCGCTCATTCCCGCCCGCCCGTTCCTTAACACCCTGCCGCCTCACTCCCGTAGGGGCGGTCATTGGCCGCCCGTCCTCCGTCCCATCACCCTGTACGCGCGCTCATTCCCGCCCGCCTTTAGCCTCCCTTGTCAAAGGGAGGTGAATGACGCTTTAGCGTCATAGGCATAGAGCTTTGCTCGTATGCCGTAGTAAAGGGGGGACCGGCGCAGCCGGTGGAGGGATTCCTGCCGCCACCCCCATACGCGCGCTCATTGCCCACCTCGTATGGCTCCCCTACTAGGGGAGCTGTCGCCATAGGCGACTGAGGGGTTTTAATACGCATATCACCCCTCCCCCGTACGCTCAACCTTTACCCCCGCCCGTTCTTTAACACCCTGCTACCTCCCCGTAGGGGCGACCTTTACGGTCGCCCGTTCCTTAACACTCTGCTGCCTTCACCCCGTACGCGCGACCTTTACGCCCGCCCGTTCCTTAACACCCTGCCGCCCCTCTACCCGTACGCGCGACCTTTACGGTCGCCCGTTCCTTAACACTCTGCTGCACCCCCGTAGGGGCGGTCATTGGCCGCCCGCCCTTAGCCTCCCTTTACCCCCGTAGGGGACGGCGCCCTCGCTGCGGCGTTTGTTGCTCCGCAACACGCCTACAACATGCTCCGCATGTTGTTCACCTCGACGTCCCGCCTCTCCGCCCTCCGCCATTCCCCCAACATTCCCCCTCACCCCGTACGCTCAACCTTTACCCCCGCCCGTTCCTTAACACCCTGCTGTC
>CANQQW010000004.1 GCA_947626075.1 uncultured Clostridia bacterium | reverse complement strand
GGAGCCGCAGCGTAAGCGCGGACGGCGAGAACGGGACGGTCACGTACAAGGAGTTTGAGCTTTTAAAATACCTTATGACGCATAAAGGCACGGTCGTGCCGAGAGAGGTACTTCTTGAAAAGATATGGGGCTACCGCTTCGAGGGCGAAAGCAGAACGCTTGACGTGCATATAGGCAGCCTGCGCCATAAGCTGGGCGCTAAGGGTAAATGTATAGAAACCATAAGGAATGTGGGATATAAAATATGAGGAAAGTTATAAATAATACTCTGCGGATATTTACCATATCCGCAGTTCTTGTGACTACGCTGCTTGTCTCATTAACGTATTACGCGCAAAGCGGCATGATTATGAGAGTTGTGCCGGGCGTAATTATAATATTGCTCGCGGTGATCGCGGCGGCGTTTTATATATCGAAACGCCTTACGCGCAACATAATGGAGCCTATAAACAGCATTGATATAAACAATATAAGCGAGGCTGATATATACGATGAGTTAAAACCGTTTTTGGAGCGTATAGCGAACGAGAACGAGGAAAGAGCAAGGACGGAAAAAATACGCCGCGAATTTACGGCGAACGTGTCGCATGAGCTGAAAACGCCGCTTACCGCAATTTCCGGCTATGCGCAGATGATGAATAACGGTATGGCTAAGGACGGGGATATAATCGAGTTCAGTAAGAAGATAGAAAAGGAGTCGGACAGACTTCTCACGCTTATCGACGATATAATAAATCTCTCGAATTTAGATGAGATTGGCGGCATCGAGGACGCTGAAACGGTAGATTTGTCGAATATAACCGAGGACGCTATACGCGTGATTGAAAAGCCGGCGAAAGAGCGGGGGATACAGATATTTTACAGCAAAGCTCCCGCACTCATAAAGGGTAATCCGACGCTTATCGGAGAGCTTGTCTATAATCTTCTCGACAATGCCGTAAAGTACAATAAGGACGACGGTAAGATAACGGTATTTGTCGGCGAGAACAGCAACGGTGTGGAATTTTCGGTAAAGGACACGGGTATAGGCATACCCGAGGAAGAGACCGAGAGAATTTTCGAGCGCTTTTACAGGGTGGATAAAAGCCACTCCAAAAAGGTCGGCGGCACCGGGCTCGGACTTTCTATCGTAAAACACGTCTGCGCCTGCCATAACGCGAAAATAAGAGTAAAAAGCAAGGTGGGCGAGGGTACCACCATGTACGTTACATTCCCGAAGAATATCGAAGTAAAAAAATCAGACCCAACCGTCTGATTTTTTTTGTATTGACAATAAAAAAGAATACTGATATAATACTTATTAAATTAGATTAGATGAGACGAGATTAGTATAAAAAAGAAATATTACGTCTTTTTCTAATGCGAAAAAGGCTTTATTTTTTAGCTTTTAACCGCAATATAAAGAACGAAAGGCGGAAAATTATGTTCAATTTAACCGTAGAAGAAGTAAAAAAGCTGTCAAAAGAGTACAATATGATACCCTTAACAACGGAGTGTTACGCCGATATGGACACGCCGATAAGCGTTTTTAAGCGCATGCAGACTGAAAAAGACTGTTTTTTGCTTGAAAGTATCGGTCAGAACCACGTTACGGCGCGCTACTCTTTTATAGGCAGGAACCCGTTTGTAAGCTTTAAAAGTATCGGCGACGAGATAACCGTCACCGACTGCGCGGGCAATACGCGGACGTACACGGGCAAACCGATGGAGGAACTTGAAAAAATAGTATCGGCATACAAAGCCCCCAAACTCGACGACATACCGTCGTTTAACGGCGGCGCAGTCGGCTATTTCGCCTACGACATAATACGTCAGTACGAGGAGCTTCCCAATAACAACCCCGACGAACTCGGCGTTCCCGACATGCAGTTTATGCTGACGGACGAGATAATAGCGTTCGACCATATCAGGCAGAAGATAGCCATAATCGTGAATATCCACGCCGACGGCGACATAGAAACGCAGTACAAAAAGGCAGCCGACAGACTTCTCGAAATACGTCATGAAATGGCAGACCTTACGCCGCTTGCAAAAAAGGAGGAGCGCGTACAGGTTTCGACATCAAAGCCGGTGTCGAACATGACGAAAGAGCAGTTTTGCAAAAACGTTGAAAAAGCAAAGGAGTATATCAAAAACGGCGACATATTCCAAGTCGTACCGTCGCAGCGGTTCACGGTCGAAACGAACGTCAGCCCGTTCAACGTCTACCGCGCGCTGCGGCTCATCAACCCGTCGCCGTACATGTACTGCCTCGATTTCGGCGACTACCAGATAGTCGGCGCGTCACCCGAAATGCTCGTAAGAGTGGAGGACGGCATTGTACACACAGGTCCCATAGCCGGAACGCGTCCGCGCGGCAAAACGGTCGAGGAGGACATGGAGCTTGAAAAGGGACTGTTACAGGACGAAAAAGAAATAGCCGAACATACGATGCTCGTCGATCTCGGACGCAACGACATAGGACGCGTCAGCGAGTACGGCTCGGTTAAGGTAACGCGGTTTAAGTACGTTGAGCGTTTTTCGCACGTAATGCACATAATATCCGACGTTGAGGGCAAGCTGCGCAAGGACAAAACGTGCTTTGACGCGCTCGCCGCGACGCTTCCGGCGGGTACGCTCTCCGGCGCGCCGAAAATACGCGCAATGGAAATCATAGACGAGCTTGAAAACACGAAACGCTGTGTATACGGCGGCGCGATAGGCTACATCAGCTTTAACGGAAATTTCGACAGCTGTATCACGATACGCACCGGCGTATTCAAGGACGGCAAGGCGCACGTTCAGGCCGGAGGCGGAATAGTGTACGACTCCGAGCCGGAGTACGAGTACCGCGAGTCGGTGAACAAAGCGTCGGCGGTATTGAGAGCCATAGAGGAAGCGGGGGATATAGTATGATTATAGTGATAGACAATTACGACTCGTTCACGTACAATCTCTGCCAGTACATCGGCGAGATAAATCCCGATATAGAGGTGTACCGTAACGACAAAATAACGGTCGGCGAAGTAATCAGCAAAAATCCGAGCCGGATCATACTGTCGCCGGGTCCCGGTTACCCAAAGGACGCGGGAATATGCATAGAGCTTATCAAAAACGCGGGGGATATACCCATTCTCGGCGTGTGCCTCGGACATCAGGCGATAGGCGAGGCGTTTGGCTGCAAGATAACGCACGCGCCGCGCATAATGCACGGCAAGAGCGATGTTGTGACGGTTGACATGGACTGCCCTATATTCGACGGACTTTCCGCGCGCACGGAGGTGGGCAGGTACCACTCGCTCGTGATAGACGAGGACACGCTTCCCGACTGCCTCAACATAACGGCGCGAAGCGACGACGGCTGTATTATGGGCGTAAAGCATACGGAGCGCCCCGTTTACGGAATACAGTTCCACCCCGAATCCGTCCTAACGCCCGACGGCAAGAAAATAATAAAGAATTTTTTGGAAATAAAATAGCGCAGAACCGCCGCGGCACATAAACGCGGCGGTTAAAATAATTTTCAAAACATTTAAAAAAGTGTTGACAATACGATGTGTTTTTGGTATAATGAACTTCGTCAGTTAAGTAAAGAGCGCACATGGAGAGATGTCTGAGTGGTTGAAAGAGCCGGTCTTGAAAACCGGTGACGGTTCCGCCGTCCGTGGGTTCGAATCCCACTCTCTCCTCCATTAACAGCTTAATATCAGGTACTGCATACAAGGCTGATTGCTATATTGGAACGGCGGCAATTTAAGCTAATTGTATGTGTTTCTTTGTGGAGAAGTACTCAAGAGGCCGAAGAGGCGCCCCTGCTAAGGGTGTAGGTCGGGAAACTGGCGCGAGGGTTCAAATCCCTCCTTCTCCGCCAAGTGAAAACAAACCGCATAACCATGCGGTTTGTTTTTGTATATTCACGAAAAGATCCCTGAATTTTATACATTTATTCTTTTTTTGCATCCGCAACAAATTTCATAATATCCGTTACTTCACATTGAAAAATATTACACAGAGAATTTATTGTATACGTTGATACCGATTCATCATTCATAAGCCGTTTAATTGTCTTGCTGTCAAGATTATATTCCGCGCATTTGTTTCTCAAATAGTATGTGCTGACATTTCTCTCTTTTATCAACTTTCTGAAAGGGGCAAAGGAAATCACAAAAAACACCTCTTGACTTTTTGTATATTATCTCATATAATAATAATAGATAATATGAGGAATATTCCTCATATTATGTCAGGTATACTTTACCGCAAAGCTTTTCGGTTCAAAATATGTAAAGGAGATGATAGCGCGAAAGTACTACGGAAAAAGCACAGCCGCTTCGGCAAAAAAAGTATGATTATTCGGAAAAAAACATAAGACGGATAATCAGGAAAAGTATCAAACACCAATAAACAAAAAGGAGAAAAATTATGAAAAAACTATTTTTAACATTACTTATCGTCATGTTGGCAGCGACGGCTTTCACGGGCTGCGGTCAATCGTCCGACAGCAATGATGAGGGCGCCGAGGTAACTTCGTCGGAAGCCCCGGAAACGACAGATTCAAACAAAAGCAAGAGTAAAATCAATGTAAAGAATTTAACGGCGGATTCTGTTCCTATCGGTATATCCGAAACGGCTGTTAAGGTAGGCAACAACCTGTCAGGTCTTAATGTAAGCTTTAAAATTACAAATAACAATGATGAATACGAGGAAACCGTGGTATCTGTATCTGTGGAGGTTTTAAATTCCTCCGGGACTAAAATTGCACAGGATACTTACAAAACGGACAGAGCTTTGAGCAAGGGCGAAACGTATGTATGTGACGATGATATATATTTCTACAAAGGCGATTTGTCGCAGGAGGAAACATACACCTTAAAGGTGGTTGGAATTGAGATAGAGGACAGCGCTGTGGCAGAGCAAAAAACAGAGTTTGACAGAGCCATCCGAGATTTGGATAATCAGATTGCCAACGGCGAGTACAACACAGCTCAATTAACATGGGACGAAATTAAGGAAACATATAGCGATAATTTCTCCCAAGAAATAAAAAAAGCTGAAGCCGCAATAAAAGATGAAGGCTTTGATCCCAACAACTTATCGGCGGGACCGAAGAGCAATGCTTCGGCGGAGAGCACAGCGTCCCCGTCTGCCGATAACGGTTAATATATAAACTTTATTTCTGCATAAGAATAATCGGCAAATACGGCATATGGGCAATTAACTGTCCATATGCTTTTTTGATATACAAAAAGAATGAGATTTAATAAAAAATCTCATTCTTAAAAAGATTTAAGCTTTTATATCTTGCCGCTTACCTTCTCCGCAGTCCCTTTATCTTGCTGCCTATTTTTTTCGCCGCTCCTTTAAATGCTCTTCCGACAGACTTGATTGCGTTATATGCGCCCGACGCCACTTTTTTTATCCCGTCGAACACTGCGCCGCCGAATTTTGAACCTGCCATATATCCGATCATACCACCTGCAAGACCTCCTATAAACGGACCTACAATCGGGATCCAGCCAAGCGCCGCCATGCCGATAGCCGATCCCTTTGCGCCCCAGCTCAACCCATATACCATTGAAACGGTTGTTCTTCCCATATGTTCTAAGCCCTGAGAGACTGTAAAGTCTCCGCTCGCTACCTTGCCGAGAATTTTAACATTCTCTATTGCGACACAAGCGATATTTGCGATAACTCCGGCAGGTGTACCCTTTGGGATAATGCGTATGATTCCTTTTTCCGCGCCTACCTTTATGGCTCCTGCCGCCGCAGCTTTTATACCGGCGTCCGAGCCTGTTTTTAACGCAAGCTCAACTGTTGCGTCGGTATCTATCCCCTCGCCTTTAATGACCTGTTCCGCAAGTGAAAATCCTGTTGTAATGGCTGCGGCGCCCAAGCCCGCAACGCCTGCCTGTTTGCCAATATTCAGCGCTAAATCCTTTGTGCTGAAGCTGTTCCAGTCTGTACGCGGCAGGGAATTGCCCTCCTGAGTATCGAGCTGCAGCTTTTTTGCCGCTTCCTTAGTAAGCCCCTTACTGCCGAATTTAACTTTACCGCTATAACCTATTTTATCGGTTATGGTTTTGCCCGGGAAAGCCTTTTTCACCTCTTCAAGCTGCTCAGAGGGAACTACGATTGTCTGATTATTGTATCTGCAGTGACCCTCCGCGTCTTTTAATAATTTAATTGTTTCCTTTGCGTTAGCGCCGAATTTTACCTGATACTGGTGTACGGGAACATTGGAATTGGATGTTCTGTCCTTTATTACAATATCAAATGAATTTTTTCCGTATGTTTCGCCGGGATTGGGAACCTTTACCTCGGCATAATAATTGCTTCCCCTCGCCGCCGCCTCGATATTGAACTGATTGACATGGTACTGCTCCGCGATATAACCGTCCAAATTTATACATTGACTTATGTCTCCGGCATTGGTGGTAACTGTTCGTATCATTTGATTGTTGGCATTGGTTATAGACGTATCAATGGAATTTAAGTAGTTCCCGTAATCGATTACGGAAACGCCGGACGCGGACGCGGCAACCTTATCCGCGAACCACTGTTCCTTGCTTTCACCTCTTTTGCAGTGCTCGTTTAAATCCTTTAAGTTTTTATCATATTCCGTGATAGTGTCTAAGGTCTCCCTTGCCATTTCTCCCGCTTGCTCATCGGACAAATTGGGAAGCTCGCTTTTCAGCGCATTTTTAAGCCATTCCTCGTCCGATACAGCCGCGTCCTTTGCCGAATACGATGCCACAAATTTGGAAAGCAGAGCTTTAAATTCTTTCGCTTCTTTTTCGGTCAAGCCGTCAATTTTTATATCATTGTCTTTTACTTCATTCATTCTGAATCCCTCCTATGCCGACGCGTTTTTCAGCTTTCTGTTCTCATATTCCTTTTTCATTCTGTCAAGCGAATCTTTCATGATTACGGACAGCGAGTTTGTGTTCTTTATCGCATCGAGAATATCCTCCGTTGAAAGCTCGTCCTTTTTGTTCGCGAACGCGGATTCGACGGCTTCTTTCACAACACCCTCAATATCCGCGCCGCTGTACCCGTCCGTCTTGGAAACGAGACGCGAAATATCTATTTTGGCATTTTTGCGCCTTTTTTTGATGTGTATATCAAAAATTTTGGCGCGCTCGCTGTTATTGGGAAGACCTACATAAAAAATCTCGTCAAATCTGCCTTTTCTTAAAAGCTCCGGCGGCAGCTTTGTAATATCGTTCGCCGTTGCGACAACAAATACCGCGCTTGTTTTCTCCTGCATCCACGTGAGGAACGAGCCGAACAGACGCGTTGTCACCTCATGCCCGCCGTCGCCGCCGATACCGGCAAACGCTTTTTCAAGCTCGTCCACCCATAATACGCATGGAGAGATTGCCTCGGCAAGATTTATCGCTTTCCTGAAATTCGCCTCGCTTTCACCCAGATACTTACCCATAAGCTTTCCTATATCAAGCCGCAGCAGAGGTATTTCAAACAGCTTTGCGGTAGCCTTGGCGCAGAGCGATTTACCGCAGCCGGGAACTCCGGCTATCAGAACGCCTTTCGGCATATCAACGCCAAATTCCTCGGCGGCGGGAATGTTGGTTATGATAGCGGACTTTCTTATGAGCCATTTTTTAAGATTTTCAAGTCCGCCTATATCGTTGATACTTTCATTTAAAGAAATCATTTCCAAAGTGCCGGATTTTAATATCATCTGCTTTTTCTGCTCGAAGATAAGCGATAAATCCTTTCTTGTAAGCTCGCCGTCGTCCGCAAGGGCAAGGGATAGGAAATTAAGTATCTCATATTCGGACAATCCCTTTAAAGCGACCGCCAATTCGTCAAGAAGTGTCGGATTTAAGGCGTTTATACCGTTATCCTCCGCAAACCCTTTGATTATATCGCGTATTTCTCCGAACCCCAGATAATCGTTTTCCAAAATAGTGATATACTTTTCAAGCTCGACGGGAATTGTTACGACCGACGATATTAAAACTACGCAGCTGTCAAGTCCCTCGCTTATTTTGACGGCGATTTCCTTTAACGCCGCTTTCACTTCTTCGTTTTCAAGAACAATATGCGCGTCCTTGATTATCAATATCGACCTGTTAAGCTCGTTTTCGTCACAGAGCTTTCGTTCAAGAACATTTTGCAGCTCGAAAGCGTCGTCCTTGTTTTGCGAAATAAGATATTCGTTATTTTTCGTATCGTACTCGCTGTACCCGCCCGCTATACTCCATATTGCGACGCGTCTGCCGTCCGCTATACTTTTAAGCATACTTTCCGTTTTTGACTCCTCAAACGTGTTTATGTAAAACATAGGATAACCTGCGTCCATATATTTTGCGATTGAATCCTTTAATGCCATAATTATTCCTCCGTTCCGCGTTTTACCCATTCACTAATAATACTTTCAAACTGCTGTCCAAACAGTGGTTTCTTGTTACCCGCTGCCGTATCATTGATGCCCAAATCCTCTTTACCCGTACCGTCAAGATTGATTCTGCGTTTTACTTTATAGCCGCTCTCACCGAATGGATTACCTGTAGCATAGTATACTACGTTATCCTTTATGGTTATTTCAACATGAGCGTTCGGCGAGGGCAAATCATCATCCGCAAGAATTGTTTTGTGAGTTTCCGTATCCAATATATACAGTTTATACGGCCTGTCGCCAGACACAGCCAATTCACCGCAGCAGTATACAATTTTATTATCGCATATTTCCATTTGGGAAATTGTCTTAGATTTACAGTCGGCAATATATTCAATACTGCCGTTTTCCGTATTGATTTTGTAAAACTTTACACCGTAGTCTTTGCGCGCTGCGGTATATACATTGCTGTCACAATATTTTGCAAAAATAACATCGCGCTGTAGAACATTGTCCTTTGTTCCCTCAACATCAGCTATACTTATTTCGTAAAGGAAACTCAGATCTTCCCGGATAGCCAAAAGCTTCTCATCGTAAACATATACGCATTTCAGTGAACTACCGCCGTTCGGATTACCAATCAGCACTTTCACCTTATCATTTTCATATTCGGAGGCGTAGACGCAATAGCAACTGCTGTCTAAAGTACTTATAACTTCATATATGATGTATTTATCCCCGGCATATATAAAGTTTAAGCGTCTTAATTTCGGATAGATGCATCTTGCTATGTGTTTTGGACTCCCATCATTAACGCGGACAAAAATATTGCTTTCGCTCTCATCAATTTTTACGCTGTAAACTATACGGTTGTCAGATGAAATTATAAAACTGTCTACGTCCTCCAATTCATCAGTTATCATTTCATCAGTGCCGACCCTAAACAAACTGTGTATTACCCGATTGTATATCTCGCCGTCACTGTTTGTTTTGGTTTTCTCGATTTTAGGGTCGAATACATATCTTTTTCTTAATTCAAGTTTTAAATTGTTTTCCGGTTCCAAAGGAACGTCAGCTTCTTCCAAGCCCTCGACCTTCGCGCCGGCGAACTCTATATACGTTAAATCCCGCTTTGATTTCGGGATTTTAAAATCACCCTCGCCGAGATAGATTTTTTTAACGCCGTTATCGTAAAGGTCGGCAAGCTCCTCTTGATTAAATGCAACGCTGTCGATATTTTTGATGATTTCATCATCGTCCGTAAGCTGCTTCAGCTTTGCGAGACGCTCGTTTTTTTGCGCGATTTTCTCGGTGTCGGGCGCGTTTGTGTCTGAGTATTCAACGCCGAATATTTCGCTTAATTTTTTGCCCAGCTCCGCGTCGCCCTTTTCGAGCGCCGCGACAGCCTCCGCCTCGTCCTCGTAATACCTGTCCTCGAGCCACGTCTGAAGTCTGCCGTCAAGAAAATAGCCTATTATTTTTTCAATATCAAAGTATTCCCTTAACTCCTCAAGCTTCCTTACCTGTACTCCGTCCGCCATCAAAAGCGGCACTTTAACCCTTTTTGCCATTTTGTTTTTCCTCCTCGTATTTATTTTTTAAATTTTTAGCGTAAAATGATTTCATCAGCGTAAAACTGACGATTTTATCAAGTCTTATTTTTTTGATTTGCCCTATTTGATAATTTTCCGCGCCTACAAGATAAAAGTACCCTTTATCATAAATAATTTCCAGCGGAGATAATTTAAGCGCCGCGCTCCCGCCAATATCGGTATATTTAACCTCAATATCATTGCCGCTGCCGATAACCGAATAAAGGTCGCTTAAAAGCTTAATAACAGCTTTATTGTGCTTTTCTTTAAAGCTTACTATGTCTGAACGCAAAAAGCTCAAAACAGCCTTTCTGTCCATACCGCTTACATTCTGGAGCAGATTTTCGGCAAACTCCATAGTTTCGTCCTCTCGGAATACGCCCGTGGATAAAATCAATTTGATTATAATCACGGTATCGAATTTATTCATATATTTGGGACGGCTCCCCGTCATGTAATATGAGTTGCTTTCCTTATCATATATGACGTCCTCGCCGGAAAACGAATCACTCAGGAAAAGCCGTATATCCTGAATATCGCGGTCAAATCCGCGTTCGCTGACGCCGTTATCCATACAAAATAATTCCTTGTTGACATACTGCCCGTTTATAAGCTTATTGTAAAGAGTAAGCACCCTTGTAATTTTATCCGTGCGAAATGCTTTCGGTTCCACAGCCTGACCCTCTTTCCGACAATTTCTCAAAATCATTTTACAATCTTATTATACAGAGCCATAACGACATTTTCTGTCGTTATTAAAATTTTTTTCAAATTTTGGATTTTGGCTCCGCTCCGATGAATATACTGTTAGAATACAGTTTAACATAACGGAATTTTATTTTCAATGACCGAGGCGCAAAACAGTCAAAAATATATACAGGCAAAATGTGATGATTTGATTTTCCGTGTCCGTACGCTTTTTTTAATTATCTTGTCACCTGACTTGACAGGTGGCAAGACACATGGTATACTGATATAAAAGAAAACTAAGGGGAGAAAAATATGAATGACGTTACTAAGGAAATAGAGCGGCTGAAAAAGGAGAAAAACGCCGTTATACTCGCGCATTACTACGTAAACGACGAGGTTCAGGATATAGCCGATTATGTGGGCGACTCATACGCGCTCGCGAAAGAGGCAAGAAAAAGCGATGCGCAGATTATAGTATTTTGCGGCGTATCGTTTATGGGCGAAAGCGCGAAGATTTTAAATCCCGACAAGACCGTGCTCATGCCCGATATGTCGGCGGACTGCCCTATGGCGCATATGGCGGACGCGGAGACGATAAAGGAAATGCGCGAAAAGTACGACGATTTGGCTGTTGTGTGCTATATAAACTCGACAGCCGAATTAAAATGCCTGAGCGACGTTTGCGTAACGTCGTCGAACGCGGTAAAAATAGTAAAGGCGCTGCCGCAGAAAAATATATTCTTCATTCCCGATGAGAATTTGGGAAGATACGTCGCGAAGCAAGCGCCCGAGAAGAACGTTATATTGAATAACGGCTTTTGCCATGTTCACGTGTCGGTTACGGCTGACAACCTGAAAAAGATTAAGGAAAAATATCCGCGTGCGCTTGTGCTCGCTCACCCCGAGTGCAAAAGCGACGTTTTGAGTATGGCTGATTATGTGGGAAGCACATCGGGCATTATAGACTACGCCTCAAAAAGCGATAATAAGGAATTTATAGTCTGCACCGAAAGCGGCGTGAGCTGCGAATTAAAGAAGAAAAATCCCGACAAGAAATTTTACTTTGCCGCGACGCGGCATTTCTGCCCGAACATGAAGCTGAACACGCTCGAAAAGGTTCTGCACGTGCTTGAAACGGGCGAAAACGAAGTAAAGGTAAGCGAGGAAACGCGCGAAAAAGCGCTTATACCTCTTGACAGAATGCTTGAAACAGCAAAATAACAGAGGCGATAAATATGAAAACAGATATAGTCATAGCGGGCAGCGGCGTGGGCGGCTTGTACTGCGCGCTGAATCTTCCGCGTGATAAAAAAATCGTGATAGTAACCAAGGACGCGGCGGACAAAAGCGATTCCTTTTTGGCGCAGGGCGGAATATGCGTTCTTAAAAATGAGGACGATTACGACCGCTACTTTGAGGACACCATGCGCGCCGGGCATTACGAGAACAACAAAAAATCGGTGAAAATAATGATACGCTCGTCGAGGGACGTTATAAACGACCTTGTTAATGTCGGCGTGCGGTTTGAAAAAAAGGACGGAGAATTTGTCTATACAAAAGAGGGAGCGCACTCCACGCCCCGTATCCTGTTTCATGAGGACGTTACGGGCAAGGAGATTACGTCGCATTTGTTAAAGGCGGTGCGCGCGCTGCCCAATGTTGAAATTATCGAGCATTTTACAATGGTTGATATAATCGAAAAGAATAACGAGTGCTTTGGTATAGTCGGGCGCGGCAAAGACGGAGCGTATAAGACCGTGACGGCGGATTACACCGTTCTTGCCACCGGCGGCATAGGCGGTCTTTACAAAAACTCCACAAACTACCGCCACCTTACCGGCGATTCTCTCGCCATAGCTCTTGCTCATAACGTTAAGCTTAAAAATATCGACTATATACAGATACACCCCACAACTCTCTATTCGCATAAGCGCGGCAGAAGATTTCTGATTTCCGAATCCGTAAGAGGCGAGGGGGCGGTACTCTTCAACTCGCATATGCGGCGCTTTGTGGACGAGCTGGAGCCGAGAGATGTTGTCGCGAAGGCAATATCCGAGGAAATGGAAAAGGACAAAAAGCCGTATGTATGGCTTTCGATGAAGCCGATTTCGACCGAGCAGATTAAAAGTCACTTCCCGAATATATACAAGCATTGTCTTGAGGAGGGCTATGACGTTACAAAGGAGCCGATTCCCGTCGTGCCGTCACAGCACTATTTCATGGGCGGCATAGACGTGGACGGTTACAGCAAAACGTCAATGGAACGGCTGTACGCTGTGGGCGAAACGGCATGCAACGGCGTACACGGCAGGAATCGTCTTGCCAGCAACTCGCTTTTGGAAAGCCTTGTGTTTGCCAAACGCGCCGCGAAGCGTATTTCACAAACGTACAGCGAGGCGGCGTATAATGATGAATACAAAATAGATGAGAGCAAGTATAACGATTGCGCTGAAGCGTATAAAGAAGCGGTGCTTGCCGCGATAGAAAGGGAGAGAGAAAAGCATGAACAGCATAACGATGGCGCTTAACGCCGACGAGCTTATAATGAACGCCTTGCGTGAGGACATAACAAGCGAGGATATCACGACCAATTCCGTCATGAGAGAGTATCAAAAGGGCGAGGTGGATTTAATCTGCAAGCAGGACGGTATAATCGCCGGGCTTGACGTGTTTAAACGCGTTTTTGAGCTTTTGGACGCGGACACGGAATTTGAGATGAACGCAAAGGACGGCGACGCGGTAAAAAAAGGGGACAGGCTCGGTATAGTGCGCGGCGACATACGCGTTCTTCTGTCGGGCGAGCGAACGGCGCTTAATTTCTTGCAGCGCATGAGCGGAATTGCGACTTATACGCGCTCGGTTGCCGACCTTTTAAAGGGAGGCAAAACGAAGCTTTTGGATACAAGAAAAACCACGCCGAATATGCGCGTGTTTGAAAAGTACGCGGTAAAGGTGGGCGGCGGATATAACCACCGCTATAATCTGAGCGACGGTATCCTTTTGAAAGATAACCATATCGGCGCGGCGGGCGGCGTAAAGAAAGCCGTCAGAATGGCTAAGGAATACGCGCCGTTTGTGAGGAAGATTGAGGTGGAGGTTGAAAACCTTGATATGCTGAGGGAAGCGCTTGACGCGGGCGCGGACATAATCATGCTCGACAATATGAGCGCCGAGGACATGAAAGAGGCTGTGCGTCTCACGGCGGGCAGAGCCGAAACGGAGTGCAGCGGAAACGTGACGCTCGAAAACGTGGCAAGACTTAAGGACATAGGCGTGGATTACATCTCGTCGGGCGCTTTAACTCATTCCGCGCCGATAATGGACCTGTCGCTCAAAAACCTTCACGCTGTCACTGAGAGGTAACGGATATGAATGCTGACGAAAGACGGGAAAAAATAATAAAGGTCATAACGGAGAGTCGGGAAGCGGTGTCGGGCGGCTCGCTCGCTAAAGAACTCGGCGTGTCGCGCCAAGTCATAGTGCAGGACATAGCGCTTTTGAAGGCTGCCGGCTCGGACATACTCTCGACCAATAAGGGATACGTGCTAAACAACGCTTACCCCGAATATACGCGCGTCTTTAAGGTGCGCCACACAAACGAACAGACCGAGGATGAGCTTACCGCCATAGTAGATATGGGCGGCACTGTGGAGGATGTGTTCGTATGGCACAGACTTTACGGAAAAATAGAGGCTAAGCTCGGCATATCCTCACGGCGCGGCGTGAGACAGTATATCGAGGGACTTCAAAGCGGCAAGTCGAGCGAGCTTATGAATATAACGTCCGGCTATCACTATCACACTGTCCGCGCGGACAGCGAAGAAACGCTGGATTTAATTGAAAACACTCTAAGGGAAAAAGAATATATAGCGCCCGGCATATAAAGACCGTAATATGCTATGTCTTTATTCTCACCCCTGCGCTTGATTTCGCCGCCTCGGCGGGTCAAAGAACACAATGAGTGATTTTTCCGTTGTAAAATACGGTTTGATATGTTATAATTAGTGCAAAAGCGTGTAATTTTTTAAAGAAAAGCGGTGATTTTATGCAAAAAAAGCTTATTTTTCCATGCTTTGTTTTTATTTTTGCGCTTATTTTCACCGTCCGCGCCCACGCCGAAATTGACGCCGCGGGTGACTTTGATGACGCTTCCGCCATTGTTGTTATGCGTCCCGAAAACGCCGTAACGCGTATGTTTTCGCAGGATTTACCGTTTGACGGCGTCGGTGTTTCCGAGGTAAAAACCGTTTGCAATATGCCCGACGGAGGTATTTCGACTTTTAGCGTATCATCGGGAAAAAGACGAGTTTTAGAGCTTACTTTTACCGAAAAAGGCAGGCAAAACGTCTTAAATAAAATAGATTTGCTCAACAGTTTGCCGGAGGTTGAATACGCCGAACCGAACTATATATACACTCTTTTCGACGCTCCGAACGACCCGGACTATACGGCGGGAAAGCAGTACGCGCTTGATAAAATCAAGGCTCCCGACGTTTGGAACATGAACATAAACTGCTCGGACGTAACCGTAGCGGTTGTTGACAGCGGCGTTATGATGACGCACCCGGACCTTAAAAATAATATATGGACAAACCCCGGTGAAACCGAGGGAGACGACAGCGACCACAACAGCTACCTCAACGATATACACGGCTGGGACTTCTACGATGACGACAACGACCCGTCCGACGAACTGGGTCACGGAACGCACGTCGCGGGAATCATCAGCGCCGAGACGAATAACGGCGTGGGTGTCGCGTCGCTTGCGCGTAATGTTAAAATTATACCTCTGAAAATATTCAACGCCGAGGGCAAAACAACATCCGCCGCCATTTTAAAAGCGATGGAATATGTTTATAAAATGAAAATCCCGATTGTTAATTGCAGCTTCGGAGGCTCAAGCTCAGAGGCTGTACTGAATTTTATAAAAAGCAGCCAAAACTCTCTGTTTGTCGCTGCGGCGGGCAATGATAACAACGACAATGACATAAATCCCGTATACCCCGCGTCATACGAATCTGACAATGTTATAGCCGTAGCGTCCTCGGATAAAGACGATAAATTATCATACTTCGGCACAAGCAATGGTAAAGTTCTTGCGTCAAACTACGGCGCAAACAGCGTGGACATCGCCGCGCCCGGCTCAAACATTTGGGGCGCGTACATAGGCTCCGACCTGTATAAAACACAAAGCGGCACGTCGATGGCGTGTCCTATGGTTTCAGGCGCGGCTGCCGTCGTAAAGGCGAAGTATCCCGACATGACTCCTGCCGAAATAATAGCCAAATTAAAAAGCAGTGCGGACGTTCTGCCGTCGCTTCAAAACAAGGTGCAAACGAGCGCGCGCCTTAACGCTTACGAAGCGCTTTTAAAACACGCGGAAAGCGTGAGCTTAGATAAAACGACGCTTACGCTTACCGAGGGAGAGACCGCCGCGCTGACGGCGAACACGGTACCCGCGGACACTACGGACGAGGCGGTATGGAAATCAGACAACGAAGAAACGGCTCAAGTGGATAACGGTACCGTTACGGCAAAAAAAGCGGGAAGCGCGGAAATTACCGTAACATACAACGATAACGTAACAGCTTCGTGTACTGTGATTGTAAAAAAACCCACGCCCACACC
Source organism: uncultured Clostridia bacterium (assembly GCA_947626075.1). Lineage (GTDB taxonomy): Bacteria > Bacillota > Clostridia > UBA1381 > UBA1381 > Hominilimicola. The sequence goes on along the minus strand of CANQQW010000004.1, from coordinate 36,301 downwards.
AACACCCACGCTAATACCCACTCTAACACCCACACTCACTCCAACGCTCACTCCGACGATCACACCAACACTAATACCAACACCTACGCTCACCCCGACGCTCACGCCGACGATTACACCCACACCCGTAATCACTCCTACGCCAACACCGGAAATTACCGAAAGCCCCGAGCCGTCACCGGAGTCGGGTAACACACCTACGCCAACTCAGGATATAGACAATAACAGCGTTGAAATAAAGCGCACCGCAAATAACGTGCATATTTTGTTGAATCTTAGCGGCGTATCCGCCGATAATGTGATTCTCTTTACGGGGGTAAGAATAAACGGCAAATTGGCGGCTGTACTGATACCGCGGTTAAATGCGGATATGAGCGCGGATTTTACCGTCCCGGACGGACTGGAGAACGCGGAAATGACAGTGTATGTGTGGAACAAAAATCAGCAGCCGTATACAAAGCCCGTAAAAGTCGGTAACGAATAAAAAGTCATGAGGAATATAAGCCCCGTGACTTTTTGCGTATTAAATCAAAAGACGCCGTAGCGGCGCCTTTTTTGGGGAGTTATTTAAGCGTAAGACGTATTCTGTCAGCTACCATTGCGATAAATTCGGAATTTGTGGGCTTACCCTTGCCTGTATGAATGGTATACCCAAAAATCTCATTCATAATCTCGGGCTTGCCCCGCGTCCACGCGACTTCTATAGAATGGCGTATAGCTCTTTCCACACGGCTGGCTGTAGTGTTGTAAGCCTTCGCGATTTCGGGGTAAAGCTGTTTTGTGATAAAATTAAGTAAATCCATATTCTCAACTACCATCATAATAGCGCTTCTGATATACTGGTAGCCCTTTATGTGCGCAGGCACGCCAAGCTCATGTATAAAGTCCGTGACCACTGTTTCCAGATCTGCCTCGTCATTCTTCGCGGCGGGTGCGGGTATAATCTTTTCGCCTATCGTGACCGCGGCTATTTTCTGCGCGGACGCCACATCGCGTATAACCTCGCATATGCGCTCACAGCTTTGCGGCTTTAACAGACAGTAGCTTATTCCGTGACCGGCGGAAGCCGCCATCTCAATTGCGCTTGAGGAAATGGAATACGCCACTATCTTCGGACGTTTTGCAAGCGGCGCGTTTCGCAGCTTCTTAATAACGCCTATGCCGTCCAGCTTCGGCATTACCAAATCCAGTATCACGACGTCCGGCGCGGTTTCGAGTATAAGCTTGTACGCTTCCTCGCCGTCATACGCGGTCGCCGCGAGCGTCATATCGCTTTCGGTTCTGATTTGTTCCGACAACTCCGTGTTGACCTTTTCGTTGTCATCCGCAACTAAAACGGATATTTTCTTTTCCATAAATCTGATCCTCCTATCGTAACTATAACAAAATGACACCATAAACATACAAATATTTCCAGTGCATTATTATATTACCATAAAATGTAAATAAAATCAAGATATTTTTCAAAAATTTTCCAGAAAAATGAAAATATTGGCAATTATACCAAAAAAATCTCGTAAAAATGGTAATTTTATACAGTATAAGCAGACATAAAAAAAGCTGCCGCGCTGGGCGGCAGCGGGGTCAGCGGAGCCGACGGCGTTGCGTCAGCGCGTTTTGACGGCACTGACGCGCCATGTAACCGACTCCGCTTACGGTATAAAATTAGTTATTGCCGCACATACAAGTTACGATGATGATAATGATAAGAACCCAAAGAACCATATCAAGATCGAAGTTACAGCCGCTATTTCTTTCACAGCATTCTCCCATTGTAGGCTCCTCCTTTCAAAGTATTGTAATATATATTATGAGGCGCGGTCGATATTTGCAGATTGTCCGCGCGTTTTGCTTGTATTTTTTACGTATGCGCGGGAATGGTCGGAAAACTAAAAAAAATACCGCGCGCCACTTGAATTTTTCGGAGAAATAGTTTAAAATAGGAATAGTGATATTTTCTTGAGGAGGTAATCTTTTGGAACAAAAGAAAATCGAGAGGATTAATTACCTTGCGCGCAAGGCAAAGACGGAGGGACTTACCGACGAGGAAACAGCCGAGCGCGACGGGCTGCGCAAGGAATATCTTGATGCCGTGCGCCGAAACTTCAAACAGACGCTTGAAAGCATTGAAATAATTGATAAAGGAGAATGAAAAATGTCACTTACAATCCCTGAAAACTACAAGTCCAATCTTGACGGACGCGAAACCGAGAGGGCGATTAAGTTCATAAAGGACACGTTCCAGCATGAGATAATAGCGGCTTTAAATCTGCAAAGAATTTCCGCGCCGCTTTTTGTGCGTCCCGAAACGGGTCTTAACGACAACCTCAACGGAGTGGAACGCCCCGTGGCGTTTGACGCGCCGTGCATAGGCGGAGCGACGCTTGAAATCGTACATTCGCTTGCGAAGTGGAAGAGAATGACGCTCGGCAAATACGGTTTTGAGCCGGGCGAGGGCCTTTACACCGACATGAACGCCATACGCCGCGACGAGGAGGTGGACAATCTCCATTCCATGTACGTTGACCAGTGGGACTGGGAGGCTGTTATAAATAAAGAAGAAAGAACGATTGAAACGCTGAAATCTTATGTAAAGCGAATATATTCGGCGATGAAATCCACACAGAGCAGGGTATGCCAAAAGTACTCCGCCATAGAGAATAATTTTCCCGACGATATAGAGTTTATTACGACGCAGGAGCTTGAGGACATGTACCCGGAGCTTGAACCTAAAGAGAGGGAAAATAAGCTTTTGCGCGAAAAGAAAGCGGTATTCCTGATGCAGATAGGCAAGGAGCTTAAATCCGGCAAGAAGCATGACGGCAGAGCGCCCGATTACGATGACTGGGAATTAAACGGTGACATTATCGTTTACTATCCGCTTCTTGATATGGCTTATGAGCTTTCAAGCATGGGTATAAGAGTGGACGAAAATTCTCTCGTCTCCCAGATAAAGACCGCCGGATGTGAGGAACGGCTGGAGCTTGACTTCCACAAAAAGCTTGTAAACAAGGAGCTTCCTTACACCATAGGCGGCGGTATAGGTCAGTCGAGACTGTGCATGTATATGCTGCAAAAGGCGCATATAGGCGAAGTGCAGTCGTCGGTATGGCCTGACGAAATGCGTAAAGCGTGCGCCGAAAAGGGAATAAAATTACTGTAATTGAAAGGATAATTTGTACGATATGAAAACTGTTATAAAAAGCCTTTACCGCAATACGGACGAGTACGGCGGTAAGGAGATTACAATATCGGGCTGGATACGCAACACAAGAATTTCCAAGAATTTCGGATTTATAGAGCTTAACGACGGAACGTTTTTCAAAAATTTGCAGATAGTTCTTGAAGCTGCGCTTCCCAATTACGCCGAGCTTGCGAAGCTGAATATCGGCGCGTCTATTACCGTTACGGGTACTCTCGTTTTAACTCCCGAAGCCAAGCAGCCGTTTGAGCTTAAAGCGGAAAGCGTAACCGTGGAGGGCGAGTCAACGCCCGACTATCCGCTTCAGCCAAAGCGTCACAGCTTTGAATATCTGCGCACAATAGCGCATTTAAGACCGCGCACCAACACTTTCTCGGCTGTATTCCGCGTCCGCTCCATGATAGCTTACGCGATACATCAATTTTTTCAAGAGCGGGGATTTGTATATGTGCATACGCCGATTATAACTGCGAGCGACTGTGAGGGCGCGGGCGAGATGTTTCAGGTTACGACTATGGACTTAAACCAAGTGCCTAAAAATGACGACGGCTCGGTGGATTACTCGAAAGATTTCTTCGGCAAGCAGGCGAACCTCACCGTAAGCGGACAGCTTAACGTGGAAACGTACTGTATGGCGTTTAGGAACGTGTACACCTTCGGACCCACTTTCCGCGCCGAAAATTCAAACACGACGCGCCACGCTGCGGAATTTTGGATGATTGAGCCGGAGATTGCGTTCGCCGACCTGCATGACGATATGGAGCTTGCGGAGGATATGCTCAAATATATAATTAACTACTGCCTTGAAAACGCCCCGGAGGAAATGGAATTTTTCAACCGATTTATAGACAAGGGACTTCTTGACAGGCTTAATCATGTGGTAAACAGCGACTTTGCGCAGATTACCTACACCGAGGCGGTAAAAATACTTGAGGACGAGCAAAACGCGGGTAAGGTCAAGTTCGACTATCCCGTAAAGTGGGGCGCGGATTTGCAGACGGAGCATGAGCGCTACCTCACCGAGCAGGTATTCAAACGCCCGCTGTTTGTGACCGACTACCCAAAGGAGATAAAAGCGTTTTACATGAAGCTAAACGACGATAAAAAGACCGTCGCCGCAATGGACTTGCTCGTGCCGGGCGTGGGCGAGATTATCGGCGGAAGCCAGAGAGAGGAAAATTACGATACGCTTACCGAAAGGATGAAAGAACTGGGACTTAGCGAGGAGGACTACGCGTTCTACCTTGACCTTAGGAAGTACGGAACAAACAAACACGCCGGCTTCGGCCTTGGCTTTGAAAGAGCCGTTATGTATATAACGGGCGTGTCAAATATACGCGACGTGCTGCCGTTCCCGAGGACGGTCGGTACAGCCGAATTTTAACTATTACAGGGAGGCATTTTGCCTCCCGATTGTGTAACGGAGGTTTTTTCTATGACATTTCTTTATATTTTACTTGCCGCAGCGGTAGTTGTAATAGCGTTTAAAATAAACGTGTGGCTCGGCGCGGCGCTGCTTGTCGCCATAGCGCTTTACGGAATATACCACTTTATTCCGACATTTTACGTGACAAAGGGTAACCGTGCGTATGCCGAGGGCGACGAGGAAACCTCGTATCAATGGTACAAAAAGGCATATGATACGGGCAGAATGAACGTAAAAATGCGGTCGTCATACGCGTATATACTGTTAAGAACGGGACGCGAGGACGAGGCTGAAAAGGTTCTTGACCCGATTATACGCGTAAAGCGCCTCGAGCCGGAAAAGAAGAACATGGCAAGGCAGCAAAGATGTATGGTATACTACCGTCAGGGCAGAATAGACGAGGCTTTAAGCGAGGCTATGGAGCTGTACGAGAGCGGCTACAGGACGAGTAATCTGTACGGTATGCTGGGCTACTTCAAACTGCTGTCGGACGCTCCGCTCGACGAGACGCTTGCGATGTGCGAGGAAGCGTATGACTACGACAAGGATAACCGAGACATACTCGACAATCTGTCCATATGCTATTACAGACTTGAAAGATACGGGGACGCGGAAAGAATTTCCGACGAGCTTTTAGCGGAGCAAGACAACTTTGTGGAAGGCTTTTATCACGGCGCGAAGATTGCCGTAAAGCTCGGCAAGTATGACAAGGCGCGCGCTTATTTGGACAAGCTCGCTGAATGTAAGCGCTCAAAAATGACAACAATAACGGAGGAAGAAATCGAAAAGCTTAAGAATGAGCTTAAAGGCTTAAAATAGGACATACGGAAAGGAAACACGATGAAAGACGGATTTGTACGCTGCGCGGCGGTAACGCCCGACATACGCGTGGCTGACACGGAATACAATACAACGAATATTATCGAGGAAATCAAAAACGCGGCGAATGACGGTATAAAGCTCGCCGTATTTCCCGAGCTTTGCGTTACGGGATATACCTGCGGCGATTTGTTTTTGCAAAGTTCGCTTTTAAGGAGCGCCGAGGACTGCCTTTTTAAAATCGCGGCACAAAGCAAGGAGCTTGATATTATAGCCGTAGTCGGAGCGCCGCTTATTGCGAACGGAAAGCTGTATAACTGCGCCGTTGTCATAAACGGCGGAGAGATAAAGGGAATAGTGCCGAAAATGAATGTGCCTAACTACTCGGAATTTTACGAGCTGAGGTGGTTCTGCGAGGGCAAAAGCGAGGCGGAATATATCAGCCTGAACGGAAAGCAAGTACCGTTCGGCGCGAATATACTTTTTCATAGCGGCGCGTGTCCGTATTTCACGCTTGCCATAGAGGTGTGCGAGGATTTGTGGTCGCCTCTTCCGCCGTCGGTGAGCCACGCTATGGCGGGCGCGACCGTAATAGCGAACCTGTCGGCGAGCGACGCGATAATAGCCAAGGACGAATACCGCGCCATGCTTGTAAAGAGCCAGTCGGCGCGCCTCTACTGCGGCTACGTGTACGCGTCGTCAGGTTACGGAGAATCGACGACCGACCTTGTGTTTTCCGCCGATAATATAATTGCCGAAAACGGCTCTATACTCGCGAGAAGCAAGCGTTTTACAAACGAGCGCGTATATAGCGAACTGGATTTGGAAAGAATGGTAGGTGAGAGAAAAAGAAGCAACACCTACAAAATGACAAGCGGCGGCTATATTACGGTTGACGTGGACATTAAGGAAACCGATACCGTTCTTACGCGCCATATAGACAAGCTCCCGTTTGTGCCGTCCTCCGACAGCGAGCGCGACAAACGCAGCGAGGAAATACTTTCAATACAGTCCTTGGGGCTTCGTAAGCGCGTTGACCACACCCATAGCAAAACAGCGGTGGTAGGAGTCAGCGGAGGACTTGACTCCACGCTTGCGCTGCTTGTGGCGGCGCGGGCGTTTGACAGCCTCTCGATTGACCGTAAAAATATAATAGCCGTAACAATGCCGTGCTTCGGCACTACGGGCAGAACTTATAATAACGCGGTAAGCTTTGCCAAATCGCTCGGGGTGACGCTGCGTGAAATCAATATCGGCGATGCCGTGCTGCGCCATTTTAAGGACATAGGACACGACGCCGAGACGTATGACGTGACATACGAGAACTCGCAGGCACGCGAGCGTACGCAAGTGCTTATGGACATTGCGAATCAAACGGGAGGTCTTGTTATAGGCACGGGCGATATGTCGGAGCTTGCGCTCGGCTGGGCGACGTATAACGGCGACCATATGTCCATGTACGCGGTAAACGCGGGCGTACCGAAAACGCTTATACGCTGCCTTGTTGACTATGAGGCGAGACGCACCGATAACGATGCGCTCAAAAAGACGCTTGGGGACATTCTCGCGACGCCGGTAAGTCCCGAACTGCTTCCGCCCAAGGACGGAAAAATATCGCAGGAAACGGAAAGTATAGTCGGACCTTACGAGCTGCACGACTTTTTTCTGTACCATCTTACTCGTTTCGGCTCATCGCCGTCTAAGATACTGCGCCTTGCCGAAACAGCGTTTAAGGACACGTATGACAGAACGGTCATACTGGAATGGATGAAAGTATTTTACCGAAGATTTTTCGCGCAGCAGTTTAAGCGCTCATGCCTGCCCGACGGACCTAAGGTGGGCAGCGTTGCTTTGTCTCCGAGAGGCGACTGGCGTATGCCGTCGGACGCGTCCGCGGATATATGGCTGAAAGAAATAGAAGCGCTGTAGTTTTTTGCCCTTGTCCGCTGAAAGAATATTTGGATTTGTTAGCTTCGATAGGAGGAATTTTCTGTGACAAGGGGCAAAATATGTTTGGTGCTGTCCGCCGTAATATACGGAACAGCGCCTCTCTTATCAAAATTTGCGTATGAAGGCGGAGTAAACGGAATAACGCTGACTTTTTTGCGTACATTCCTGATGCTTCCGCTTTTATTTATTATAATGGTGTCGCGAGGTCAGTCGTTTAAGCTGACGCGGCACGAGCTTATAAGCATAATAATCTTCGGCGCTTTCGGCGGCTCGCTGTCGATAATATCGCTGTACGCCGCGTATGACTATATATCCACCGGGCTTGCGACCACGCTCCACTTTATTTATCCGCTTATAATCGTGATTGTGTCCGCGTTTATTTACAAGGAAAAAATAAATAAATTTAAGCTTGCGGCGGTTATGTTCGTAACCATAGGCATATTTCTCTTTGTGGATATAAATACCGCCGCCGATAAAATAGGAATTATGCTTGCCGTACTGTCGGGAATATTCTACAGCTTTTACGTCATTTACATGGACCGGTCGGGTATCGACGAAATGGACTATATCAAGCTGACATTTTACCTTATGATGATTATGAGCGGCGGGACGCTCGTTTTCGGAGCGCTCACGGACAATATTGCTTTTACCGGCATAACGACGGAGGGCTGGCTGTTTTCGTTTATTATTTCATTTCTTATAACTATGGGCGCAATACCTCTGTTTCAGGCGGGAGTAAGATACGAGGGCGCGTCCACGGCGGGGATAGTATCGGCGTTTGAACCGATAACGACTATTATTATCGGCGCGTTCTTTTTGGGCGAGACAATGCGGCTTATTCAGTATTTCGGCGGCGCCATGATAATATCGGGCGTTATGATGGCGGAAAAATACGGGTAAAAGGAAATTTTTTTAATTAATACCTTGATTTTTTCTCTGAAATATATTAGAATATATATTATATAAATCACAAAAGATTTGGGAGGATTATTTATATGATTACAGCAGGCGATTTTAGAAACGGAAGAACCTTTGAACACGAGGGTAATGTATATCAGATTGTTGAATTTCAGCACGTAAAGCCGGGTAAGGGCGCTGCGTTTGTAAGAACCAAGCTCAAGAATATCATAAGCGGCGGCGTTGTTGAAAAGACATTCAGACCGACCGAAAAGTTTGAGGAGGCTCATATTGACAGAAAGGATATGGCGTACTCATACGGTGACGACGATTTCTATCATTTCATGGACAATGAAACGTATGACATGATAGACATTGCGAAGTCGGAAATTGAAGAGCAGATGAAGTTCGTAAAGGAAAACGACGTATGCAAGATAATGTCGTACAAGGGCAATATCTTCGGCGTTGAACCTCCGACGTTTGTCGAGCTTCAGGTTACTGAGACGGAGCCGGGCTTCGCGGGCAATACCTCAACCAATGCGACCAAGCCCGCCACGCTCGAAACGGGCGCTACCATTCAGGTACCGCTGTTTGTTGACGTAAACGAAATGATAAGAGTTGATACAAGAACGGGAGAATATATGGAGCGTGTAAAGTAACGCGCTTTATTGGGAAAGGTAAGATTATGGAAGATTTAATTAAAAAGGTTTCCTACCTAAAAGGCTACGCGGACGGTCTTGACATAAGCCCGAAAAGCGACGAAGGCAAGTTAATTATAAAGCTTTTGGATTTGCTCGGTGAAATGGCTGACACAATTGAGGAAATCAGCGCCAGAATACAAGAAACGGAAGACGTGTTAGACGAACTTGACGAGTGCGTATTCGATATGGCGGACGATTTTTACGGCGAAGCAGACGAATACGACGATGACGATTACGCTTATGACGATGATGTTATGGACGACTATGACGACGAATACGAGGACGACGGCGGTGACTATTTTGAAATAGAATGTCCGAACTGCGGTGAGGACGTTATGGTTGACTTTGACATGATTGACGACGACAACGCGATTATATGTCCGAACTGTCATGAGGAAATCGGGCTTGAGTTTGACTGCGAGGAAGATTCCGAAGAAAAATAATAAAATAAAAAAGAGGCTGCGGTCTCTTTTTTTATGGAGGAATTACAGTGAAAGGGATTTACGTTCATATACCGTTTTGCACGCGCAAATGCAAGTACTGCGACTTTGCCTCATACGCGGGCAAAATGCGCCTTGCGGACGCGTATATAGACGCGCTCGAAAATGAGGCGCACATTTACCGCGGCGCTGAGGCGGACACTGTTTTTGTGGGCGGCGGTACGCCGTCGCTGCTCAGCGCGGAAAGAATAAAGCGCGTGTGTAAAATTTGTTTTGAAAATTTTAATATTGCGGATAATTATGAATTTACAATGGAAATAAATCCCGGCACGATTGATGATGATAAAATCCGAGCAATGCTTTCGGGCGGCGTAAACCGCGCGAGCGTCGGGGTGCAGTCCTTTTGCGGCGCGGAGCTTAACGCGATAGGCAGAATACACGACGCGGAAACGGCGTATAATACCGTTTACGCCCTTAGCAAAAACGGATTTTCAAATATTAATATAGATATTATGACGGGACTTCCGTCACAAAGCATGGAAAGCCTTAAGGAAACGCTGACTGTCGCCGTAAGTCTGCCCGTAACGCATATAAGCGCGTACAGCCTTATAATCGAGGACGGAACGGAGATGGAGAGGGAATATTCGTCGGGAAAAATTATATTGCCCGACGAGGACACGGACAGAGAAATGTACGCGTACACGTCGGACTTTTTGGCGAAGCACGGTTTTTCTCGGTATGAAATATCAAATTTCGCAAAGGAGGGGTTTGAGTGCGCGCATAATATAAAATACTGGACGGGTGAGGAGTATATAGGTTTGGGCGCGGCGGCTCACTCTTACGACGGGAACGCGCGTTACTCCAATTCAATAGGTATCGAAGAATATATCTCGGATAACAAACGAGATGTAATATATCTCAGCGAAAAAGACAAAATTTCAGAATTTATGATAACGGGACTCAGAATGGAAAAGGGGATAAGCGCGGACGATTTTTACCGTCTTTTCGGTAAAAATATAGAGGATATTTTCGGCAATGAGCTGAATAAGTTCATAAATATGAACCTAATAAGATATAAAAACGGCTTATATTCGCTCACACCGCGCGGAATAGACGTATCAAACTCCGTTCTTTGCGAGTTTGTATGAGATAAAACAATAATAAAATTATACCAAAAAAGGCTAAATATTGCTTATATTTCAGCTTTTTTACTTTATACAGACGGAAAATGCAGTTAAATATATAAAAAGCATATCGCAAATTTGTTCAAGCGATATGCTTTTTTTCGCGAAACTTTATGGTTTTACGAAAAAATGGCAAAAAAGCAAGGAAAAAAGCGGCTTTTAATTTTTTTTGACCATAATTTTGACGGCGATTAAACCATTTTCTCGAACTTCGCCATACTGTTTTTTTTATGTTCATCAAGTGAATGAGCATAAATTTGAAGCGTTACGGCAGCGTTTGAATGACCGAGTATTTCACTCAGGGTCTTTATGTCAAATCCAAGTTCCAATGCTCGGACGCTGAAAGTGTGACGCATAGTATGCGCGTTTGCGTACCGAACTCCGGCGCGTTCGAGGATTTTTTTGTACTGATACTGAAATGTGCGCGTATCCATCATGTGCAGGTCGGTGTTCAGCACATATTCCGAGCGGCGCAGCTCCCATGCGGTTTTAAGCTGCTCCATAAGGCAGGCGGGTATGGGTATCTTCCTGCGCGACGTTTCGCTTTTCGGCGGTAATTCCGTTAAAATAGATTTACCGTCAACAGTTATCCGCTGTGCGGTGCGATTTATGTGGATATACTCGCTTTGAAAATCAATATCGTCCCATTTAAGTCCGCATACTTCGCCTATACGCAGTCCCATGTACAGGCATATCAAAATCCCAATCTCGTTCGGATTTCTTTCAATATTAAGTACGCTTTCAATCTGCTTCTGTTCATTGCGCGTAAACACTCCCGCTTCGTTCCGCCTAACCTTTGGCAGCTCAATATCTAACCATATCGGCGGCATATACTCGTCCCTTATTGCCTTTTTCAATATTTCACGCAACAGTGTAAATATCCCTTTGACCGTGGACGGAGCCAGCCCGGACAACGAATTGACAAACGACTGTATTATTTCACGGTTCATTTTTCTGAGCGTGATTGTGCCGAAAAACGGCTTGATATACTTCCTCAGATAGCGTTCGTAAATCTTGTACGTGCCTATTTTCAATTTGCTTTCCAAAGATTTCAGATACTCATCAGCCCATGTCGAAAATGATATATTGACAGAGCTTAAATTTTTCGTTTCGGTGTGGTTTTTCATCTTCAGCTTGACCTCGGTATAGGATTTGCCGTATACAGACTTATAGACCGCCCGCCCTGCGGCGTTGTAGCCATTGATATACCGTCCCTCCCACCGATTATCTCTGCGTTTATGAATATTCTCTCCTTTTCTTGGCATAAAATTTTCCTCCTCTTGACCAGATTTTTGACGTTGAATACATTAATCATTTTAATAAATTTGTGTATTTTTTACAAAAACTTTTCATCAGATACTTGCAATTTAAACATCTCAAAATTGTAAAAACATCTTGTAATTTGAAATAAAGTATGATATAATATAGAAAGCACAATAGATTGCTTCTCGTAAAACCATAAAGTTTTGCGAGAAAGTGGGGAGTTATTATACATAAACAGTTTGCGCGGCGGAGGAAGATTTTAAACGCTGTTTTACAAACCAACATATGGAAAATGAGGAAAAACAGGGACGAAACGTATGGCGCAGGATCTAAAGGTAATAACGAAAGCAAAGGAATTGGCAGAGCTGGTATATGAGATAACGGAGCGGTCCCCGAAGAAATTCCGTTTCACGATAGTGGGGCTTATGCAGAACCTGTCGCTCGGAATAGTGGATGAGCTATACAAAGCAAACGATGTGTATGTGGAGACGCAATACACGAGGGAGCTTAAAAATGACGTTGAAGAGCTTAAACGCAATTGCGGCGACGGGACGGAACGACTATACAGGGACGCGAAGCTTACCATGATACAGCTCGAGCGGCACAGAATCCTGGCGGCGCGGGCGGAGGAACGCGCGGGACACAGCCAGGCGGCGATGCTGAAACTTCGGGAGCTTGACTGGCTCGTATCGCTCGGAGCAAGGACGCAGTGTATAACGCGAAAGCAGCAGGAACGCCTTGCACGCGTGATATACGAGGAGCGCGCCTTGATAGGCGGTTTTATACGAAGCGACAGACAGCGATTCAGGATTTAACTCCTTTAAAATCCTTCATTCTTCACAGGAGCGACGGACGGGGAGGGGAAGTTTCTCCCTCCGCCCGCCGCAATGATATGCAAGATTACTTTACGCTTATAACAGCTTTAGGCTGTTTAAGATACACGCGACTGACCGCGGAAATGGCGGCACGGCTGCGGGGGACGGGATTGCACTGCGTTCTCCGAACGCCGGGAATGCCTACAATGTCCGCAACGTCAACTCCGACGGCAACGTCAACAACAATTGGGCGTCGAACGGTAACAACGGCGTTCGCCCCGCTCTCCAATCATGCCGGAAAGCGTATCCGAGCGGGTACGTTCAGAGCACGGAGAGGAAAGGAATTTCGTTCCCGTCGCGGTGGAAAACGGAACACATATCCCGTCCGAGTTTTGCCGCGATAAATATATAACGCCGGAACGCCGAGTGTTCCGAGTAATATAGTATTCTATCCCAATAATGACTGTGAGAAAGGAACAGACGGCGTTTGCGATGTTAGGGAAACCCGCTAGGCGGCGGGACGTTTGCGCGTTCCGCCGTGCGAGGTGGGGGCGCAGGTAGGAGAATCCCGTATACGGCGGGCGGCCAATGATCGCGCGTGCGGCGGGCTGAGGGCAGCCCGCCCTACAAGGTAGACGTGGATTGCGAGCCACCCCTCAGTCGCCTACGGCGACAGCTCCCCTCAAGGGGAGCCGGGCTGTCGGGGGCGCCAGCCCCTACGGTGAGGAAATGCGTTCACGGCGGGACGTCGAGGTGAACAACACGCGGAGCGTGTTGTAGGCGTGTTGCGCAGCAACAAACGCCGTAACAAAGGCGCCGTCCCCTACGGTGGGGGAGCCTATATAAGGCGGGAGACATCGGAACGGCGGTGAAAAATCAATCAAAACCTACAAAAACCAATTCACAAGGGTATGCGACTACCAGAACCTACTCGAGGCGAACAGACTTTCCCGAAAGGGGAAGCGGGACAAGCGCGAGGTCGAGCTTCATGAGCTTGACATTAACGCCAATACCATGGCGCTAAAGCGGGAACTGGAAACACATACCTACCAAATCGGAGGCTACAAAAGCTTCAAGGTCTACGAGCCGAAAGAACGCGACATAATGGCGCTGCACTACCGTGACCGAGTGGTACAGCGCAGCTTATGCGACAACGTGCTTGAACCTTTTATGGAGCCGCGTCTCGACTATGACAACGCGGCATGCCGAAAGGGCAAGGGTACGCACTTCGCGCTCGACAGACTTAAAAAATTCATGCGCAGCGCTTACAACCGCTGGGGACTCGATTATTACATCTTAAAATGCGACATACGCAAGTATTTCTACTCTATCGACCATGATATACTGAAATCCATGCTGTATCCGTACTTTAAGGACGACGAGCTTATATGGCTGCTCGACCTGATAATCGACAGTACCGACGGCGTAGGCGTGCCGATAGGCAACATGACAAGTCAATGGTTTGCGGTATTCTATCTGGACGCCCTTGACCGCTTTGTCAGAAACGAGCTTAAAATCGACTACTATACACGCTATATGGACGATTTTATCCTCATATCAAACGACAAGGACTACTTAAAGGACTGTCTGAAGAATATGACAAATTTTCTCGCGGACAAGCTGCATCTCGAACTGAACGAGAAAACGCAGATATTTCCCGCGCGGAACGGAGTTGACTACCTTGGCTTTCATACCTATGTGACGGAGACGGGTAAAATTATCCGAAAAATCCGCCGAAAATCAAAAGCGTCGATGAAACGCAAGATAAAAAAGTTTAACGACGCTTACGCAAAGGGCGAAATGTCCTACGAGACGGTACGCTCGTCCGTTGCCTCGTGGCTCGGTCACGCGAAGCACGGAAACACGTACCATTTACGAAAAAAAATTATGGGAGAATTATCCCTAAGGAGGAATGTAGAAAATGAAAAAAAGACTACTGAGTATCCTGACGGCTTTGACGCTGACACTTTCATTGATCCCACAATTCCCGATTAGCGCGGCGGCTTCCGACCCCGTGACGAACATCAAAATCGGCGAATATCTGCAAATGGGAACGTACAACGGCAAGCCCATACTCTGGCGCTGTATCGGCTACGACGATTACGGCGACCCGCTCATGTTCAGTGATAAAATTCTCACAATCAAGCCGTTTGACGCGGCGTCGACGGACAAGACTAAGGGCTCGCACGCGCGCGATGTAAGCTCGCAGCGTGAATACTACGGCTCTAACTACTGGGCTGATTCCAACATTCGCGCATGGCTCCAAAGCGGGGCGGATACGGTCAATTGGCACGGCAATCCTCCGACAGCGGATAAATTGGCATATTATACAGGCAGTGAGTGGCAGGGTGAAGATAAAAACACGGGTCACGACGGCTACAACGCCTATGACCAAGAGCCGGGCTTTTTGAGCGGCTTCTCTCTTGCCGAAAGACGCGCGATAAAAGAGGTCGAGCATGACTCTCTGCTGAGTACGGCGGATAAAGACCTCGACAGCGCGCATACGAATCTGTTCCAGACAAACGACCAATCTCACGGCAACTGGACTATGGACACAGTTCTCAGTCCAAGCGGAAGTATCGGTTCAGGATACACAGCCAAATACGACGAGGCTAAAAAAGAGACCGTTAAAGATACCATGTTCCTCCTTGACATACAGGAGATTCATGACCTCGTTTGGGCAAACGAGCAGGGTCGCGGCACAAGTACATTTGAAACAAATTACTATCGCGGCAAGGTAACGCAGGAAGCGTATGACAAGATGGACGCGGAGAGCAAAAGACTTTGGGGCAACAGCGTAAAAAATGCGATAGCCGGAGATGATCAAGCGGCTGCTGACACTCTGTCAAATGGAAATTTCTGGCATTACTGGCTGCGTTCTCCGGACGCCGGGAATGCCTGCTGGGTCCGCCACGTCTACTCCGACGGCCTCGTCCACAGCCATTGGGCGTCGGGCGGTGACCGCGGCGTTCGCCCCGCTTTCTTCCTAAATCTGACATCTCTGGAAGAAATTGGAGGAAAGGGAACGAAAACAAGGCCTTTCCGCATACAAAAAGAGGACGCGTACGGGGGGGCGGCGAGCGGAGCGAAGCCGCCCGCCGCGAAAGCGGATTCGGAGCTTATATTTAAGGGAAGCAATGACATAGAGCTTATAGACGACACAGCGGCGAAAGCGTACCTCGCGAGTCTCCCGGACAGCGATGCTGACGGCGAAGACGGCGCGCTTAAGCTCGAGTACAAGCTCGACCGCTCCGACACGCCGTACAGCGACTGGAGCACGACTATACCGAAGGCGACGAACGGCGCGGATACGTATCTGGTGCATTGGCGGCTCGTCGGCAACAGTGTATACAACGATTATCAGGGCGACCCGATAAGAGTGCAGGTACATACCAACGGCTCTATAGCGGCGTGGGATCAGTGGCAGCCGCCGAAGCAGGCGACGAAAGAGGACGGCACCGTCATAGATTACACGGGCGAGGAGCAGGAGCTTGTAACGAAAGGAAATGTACCCAAGGGCGCGCAGCTTCAGTACAGCCTTAACAGCGGAACAGGCTATACGACCAATATCCCGAAGGCGACGGAGGCGGGTCCCTACACCGTGTATTACAGAGCGCTCGGTAAAACGTCGGGTTATGACGACTACGAGAACAGTATTCAGGTCGAAATCAAAAAGTGTCAGGTCTCGGGCGTGACCGCGCCGAAAGCGAAGCAGGGACTTGTATATACGGGTCAGCCGCAGGACCTTATAGAATTAGGCTCGGTAAACGATAAGCACGGCGCGAGTATAGCGCAGCTTCAATATTGGACAACGACGAACGGTACGGATTCGCTCACAGGCGCGTCGGCGCAGTCTCTAACGTCCCCGCAGGCGACGGACGCGGGTACGTATCACGTTTGGTACGCTGTAACAACGTCCGATGCCAACCATGAGTCGTGGACGAAAGCGCAGTACGAGGGTGAAGAGGAAGCCGCAGGCGAAACAAAGGTACGCTGCGTCGAGGTAACGATAGAGGCGGCGAGTCCGAAAGCAACGGTAACGGGTAGAAGTGACCTTGTGTATAACGGTCAAGACCAGCAGCTTTTGCAGCAAGCCGATGTAGATGTTGAGGGCGTAAAGCTGCAGTTCAGCGTGGACGATAATACGCATTACAGTGATAGTATGCCCGTGGCTAAGAGTGCGGGTCAGCATACGGTCTATTATAAGGCGGACGCGGTAGATAAAAAGTTTAACGCGATAGCGGAAGACAGCGTAACAGTAAATATAGCGAAAGCGGACGCGGACGTAAGCGCGGGAGATAAGACGATAACGTACGGGGACGAGCTTGTAATCGAGGCGTCGGTAAAGCGAAGCGGCGCGAGTCTGTCGGCGGCGCAGGTTCAGCCGGCGCAGGATAAGCTGAAGCTTTACGTCGATAACGGCGGCGGCGATTATACGCTTCTCGGTACGACGGAGGGCGTAGACGTGCAGTATACGAGTTCGTCCGATAAGGATAGCGGTACGGCGACGGTAACGCTTCAAAAGAATGATTATAAGGATAAGCTAAAGCCCGGTGAAAATAAGGTAGTCGCTGTGTACGGCGGAAGCGTAAATCTTAATAACGGCGGCGACGATGAAATTAAGGTTATTCTGAATAAAAAGACTGTAAACTTTAGCGTAACGGCGCAGGATAAAGCGTACGCGGACGTGTCGCAGGATCGTCCGAATCCGAGTAATGTCGTAACGGCGACGCTTACGCCGTCACCGGGTGATGTGGTAGACGGTGATACGATTTCGCTCGCGGCGACGGCAAGAACCGAGAGCGCGGACGTTGATACGTACAGTAAGGTCAATTTGTCGAATATCCGCGTACTTCCGTCGGGCGACGGTCAGTATTATACCGTCGCGCAAACGTCACAGGACGAGGTAAGCTTGACGCAGGCTATTAAGATTACGCCGGTAAGTCCCGAAAAGTGGATAAAGGCTCCGACACGTAAGACGATGAAATTTACGTCCTCACCTCAGGAGCTTGTAACGGCGGGCAGTGCGCCGAGCGGTTGTACGATGCAGTATTCGGATAACGGCTCAACGTTCCAGACGAATATTCCCACGGCTTCCTCTATCGGCTCTCATCAGGTATGGTGGCGCGTGGTTGCCGACGAGAATACGCGCGGTAATAAGAATTACACAGATTACCCCGAGGGTCTTGTGTACCCGCAGATAAGCTCGGAAATAACGGATAAGGAGTCACCGAGTGTGACGCAGCCGAAGGCTAAGTCTGATTTGACGTATCAGAAAGGCGTTCAGCAGGAGCTTATCGATAAGGGCAGTGCCATGGGCGGAGCAGCCGCGCTTACGATGAAGTACAGTCTGAACGCGAGCGGTCCGTGGTCTGAGGATGTGCCTAAAGCGGAAAATGCGGGTACGTATACCGTTTGGTATATGGTAGAGGGTAACGATGATTATAACGGTCAGGACCCGCAGAGCGTGGAAGCCACGATTAAAAAAGCAAAGCCCGTGATTACGCAGGACCCGACCCCCGCCGATGATTTGACGTATAGCGGCGACCAGATTATACTGATTAAGCCGGGTGAAGTGACGGGCGGTACATTGCAGTACGCCCTGAACAGCGATGATGACGCGCTTTACACGCCGTATATCGCGTTGATTGTCGGTACGCGTGTCGGCTCGTACACCGTTTACTGGCGCGTAAAGGGCGACGCTAATTACGATGATTATAAGCCCGAAAATAACAGCCTGACGGTAAGTATAACGAGCGCTCAGCTCACACCGCCGACGGCTAAGCAGGACTTGGTTTACAGCGGCGATGCGCAGGACCTTATAAACATAGGTACGGTAGGCGGTACTGGTAAGTTTGAGTATAGATTCTATTATCAGGGTCAGAGCGATCAAATAAGCTCATGGTCGGAAACGGTACCGCAGGGTACGAACGCGGGTATGTACACCGTAGAGTGGAAAGTTACCGGCGACGACCATTATACCGATAACACGGGCAGCTTCTCCGTAACGATAGATAAAGCGAACTGGAACGTTACGTCTGCGCCGGTGGGTCTGAACCTCAAAGCTGACGGCGCCGAGCAGGAGCTTGTTAAGGCGGGCGTGAGTGACGGCGAGTTTAAGTACGCGGTAGACTCCAATTCGCCCGAGAGCTTTAGCACGGAGATTCCTAAGGCTTCCGCTGTCAATACGTACACGATTTATTATATGATAGATGGCGACGATAACCATAATCAATACGGTGTGTATCAGGTAACGGCGCATATAAACGCGGATACGGGCAAGCAGTCGCTTGAAGTGGAACCGCCTACGCCTGTTCAGGGACTTGTTTACACAGGCTCCGAACAAACGCTTATCGAGCCGGGCAGTGCGACGGGTAACGGTAAGTCATACACGATGTATTACAGCCTCACGAATAACGGCGTGGACTGGTCTGCGTCGCTCCCGAAAGGAACCGATGCGGATACGTATACCGTTTGGTATAAGGTTGACGGCGACGATGAGTTTGATAACTACGAACCGCTGAGCATAACCGCGGCTATCGAAAAAGCGGAGACCGAATTCACTCCGCCCAGAGCGACGACCGAACAGGTATATCAAAATAGCGATGTAGCGCTCCTTGTTCCGGGTCGTATTACTAAGGGCGACGGTCACTTTGAGTATTCGCTCACAAAGGACGACGGCTATTCCGAAACCGTTCCGACTAAGAACACGGCGGGTGCGTACACAGTTTGGTACAAGATAACCGGCAGCGGTCCGAACTATAAGGACACTGAGCCGGTAAGCATTGAAGTAACGCTTACGGAAACGCTTGTTCCGCCGCCCGTTAAGACGACGGTGAAGAAAACTGCGGCAGGCTATGTATTCGAGGATTTACTTCTTGAAAACGCGCAGAACGGCGACACGGTGATTACCGCGCTCTATAACGGCAATGCGTTGGTTGCGGTTCAGTTTAACAGATTGGCGGACGTCGCTTCTGATAGCGTAACTATGTCCGGCGATGTGACCGCCGATAACGCAAAGGTATTCATCTGGGAGAGCGTAAACAGCATGGTACCGCGCGGTGCGGCGTCTGTGATAGACACAATTACACAGTAAGTTACATTCATCTAACACGGCGGATTTTTCGTCGGATTCCCATGCGGGCATTCATTTTCGGATGCCCGCATTCCCTTTCCGAAAAATCCCTGTCACAAAGATATACAAAAGGCATATCGCTTAAATCGCGATATGCCCTTTTATATGCCCTGTAGCCCGCAAAAAAGCCTTTATTTGCCCCGCGCCGCCCTTGTTGCGTATTCCTTTGTTATTGCCGTCATTCCCTCCTGAAAGCCCTCTGAAAGCCTTTCATACACCTTGACGCAGTAACGCTCGTTTTTAATTATCTTCTCCTTTTGAATATCTATTATTTTAAGCGCGCGCGAATAACCGCTGAAATATTTGCTCATATCGTCAAGCATACCTATGGCGGCGTCCCTCGCGTCATAGCCGTTTATTTTTATTTCCGATAGATTGTACCGCGCCGCCGCCTTGTAATTGTTGATTGCCGCTTCTTGAAGAACGGGAGTGAACTCAAAATCGGGCAGCATCAAAAGGTAGATTAAAAAATAATGCGCGAACTCCAGATCCTCGCGGAATATACCGACGGGCGACAGCGGATTCACGTCAAACATACGCAGCTCGATATGATTAACGCCGTGTCGTGTGAGCGCGCTTAAATCGCTGCCCGTGTGCGGCTTAAGACGCACCGGCAAATAAAGCTCGCCCGCGTTGAACAGCATACCGCTGTCAACATAACGGCTCACGGAATTTATATAAGAATCCAGATTCGTATAATCGAGTATGGGTATAAATTTATTCCAATATCCTCTCTCGCCGCCGCGCATTGACGAATACCCGTCGAAGGCTGTGCCGGATAAACCGTCGCCGTCGAGAGACGAATCGTATACGGGACTTGCCGCCGTAAGCATAACGAGGAGCCAGGCATACCTAAAGACCTGCTTTGACAAACGAAAATAAAGCGAATTTTTAAAGCTTTTATAACCGTAGTTAGGGGTCCCATCATCATTTTTAACTGTTTTATCGTCATTTTTGACTGTTTTACCGCCGTTTTTAAGCGCGTTATAGCTGTTTTCAGCGTCATTTTTAAACGTTTTATCGTCATTTTTAAACGTTCTGTTGCCGTTTTTAAGCGCTTTATCGCCGTTTTCAGCGTCATAAAGAGAGGATATAAGCTTCTCCGAGAACGAAAAATTGAGGTGTATTCCGCAATAAAGCATGGTTTTTTTCCCGTAGCGGCTTTCGAGCTTAACGCGGTAATCGCGCTTAAACGCTTGCTTTCCGCGAAAATCGGCAATCATAATTTCGTCCTCTTTGCCAATATGCGGCGGATTACTCGACATCCATAAATATTCACCCGACTTTACCAGCGCCCTTTTCACCTCTCTATCCATCTCGCACAGAACCTCAATAAGACTGCTCGTATCGGAGCACACGGGAGTAATAAGCTCAAGCTGATTTTCACAAAAGTCGCGGTCAAGATACTTGTTGTCACCGAACGGGTGAGAGGTGCGCGCAAGCGAACCGTCCGCCGTGACGCGCAAGGTTTCGCGCTCCAAGCCGAAGCTCCCGTCAAACATATGCTTTTCAAATATCTCGCTGTCTGCTGTGCCTTGCTCCATTTATATTCAAATCCTTTCCGGGCGTAAAAAACATTCAAAAACTCACGCAAATTTACCGTTATATAATTCCTATTGGATAATATACCCTTATTAAAGCGAATTGTCAATATAAAAGCGTGCATTTTTGCGTGAAAAAGGTGAAAAAAGACGCTAAAAAACAAAAAATAAACACGCTTTTTAAGCATTTTATTATGAAATTATTAATAATATGAAATTTATTAACAATTTGCGACAAAATAGGAGAGAAAAAGTAATATGCATATAAAACCTTGTAGACATCAGTAGTCACGAGTAGACAGCAGTAGACAAGGAGCAATTTCACACATTTTCTCAAAACGGCTTAAATACTGTACTTTGTAGACAGTGGCGGTCACGAGTAGACAGCATATTAGGGTAATAGTTAGGGTAACAACGAAAAGTTATTAGGGTAAAAACCAAAAAATAGGGTAAAGTTTTAAAACTCGCCTTAAAATTGATTTTTTTGCAAACGATACAAGCGAATTATAAAGTTTTCATAGTTTCTTTATATGATTTGCGAAAAAACATATACCTAAAAACCGCTTGACGAGAGTGGCGTGTATGGTATAATGAAAGTACATGAAGAACTAAATACGGACTTTTATGCCTAAAATCAAGTAAAGTGCATAGAAGCCCGTTTTTTTTATTCAAAAAATTCTATATGAAAGGTGGCTTTAACAATGTCTATAAACGTGGTCTACCTATCGGTAATAGGTATAAGCATATGTATCGGATATATACGCGGTGGTGTTAAGAGCATAGGCGGGTTGATAGCTATGATTATCAGCTGGGTACTGGCACGGAGCATGGCGGGTGGTATAACGCTATGGCTATTTGAGAGGTTTGGCATAGAAACATACCTTGCCGGGCTGATAGCTCCGTTCCAAGACGGGACAATAGCGAATAACCTACTCACAGGCGCGGATATAGTCAAAGAATATACCAATATTCCGTTTGTGACGGGCGTAACTCAAACATTCGCAAACTCACTGAACGTGACAGCATATAACGTATGCACGATGCTTACAACGGTGCTGGCATTTGCCGTACTGCTGTGCATAAGCGGTCTGATACTGAAAATAATCAATACCGGTGTAAACAGTATACCCATAAGCAAAGGCTTAAACGCAGTCCTTGGCGGTGTATGCGGACTTATAAAGGGCGTTATTTTATGCCTTGTACTGTATTTCATCTTCATATGCCTTAATTCCCTGTTCGGTGCACATATCCCGATCGACACGGGGTATTTAACCAATATTTGGAAAAATATTCAGGGCTTACACTTTTAAGAGGGAGTAGGGAAGATGAACGAGAGAGAATGTTATACGATACTGGGTGTTAAGAAGAGCGATACGGACACGGATATAAAGAAAGCATACCGTGACTTAGCCAAGAGATACCATCCTGATACGAACAGTGACAAAGAAGCGGCACAGAAATTTGCACAGATAAGCGAAGCTTATAGGGACATAATGGATATACGCCATAACCGGCAACGCCATATAATCAACCGAATACTGATACGTCCCAAGAAAAATACGGCACCGCCGCCTAAACGCGGTTCGGATGTGCGTACCAATGTAGACATATCGTTTGAGGAATCGCTGCGCGGTTGCAAGAAAAAAGTGCTATTCACGCGTACAAAACGCTGTGAGTGCGGTAAAGACGGTGTGCCGGATATGTCATGTATCAAATGCGAGGGGAAAGGCGATTATAGGCAGAACAGAATTATGGAAGTCAAGATCCCGGCAGGAGTTAAGAATGAACAGTCACTACGCATACCGGGCAGCGGTAATTCGGGCGAAACAGGCGCGGAGAACGGGGACTTGGTTATAACCGTCCATGTACCTAAATCTACACGGTATATAGTCAAGGATAAGGACGTGTACATCAAGCTGTCCGTTACGTTCCCCGAAGCTGTTATGGGCGCAACCAAAACGGTACGGACAATCTACGGTGATACGGACTGTGTAATACCGCCCGGCACACAGTCAGGTACCAAGATATGCTTAGACGGTAAGGGTATATGCTTGAACGGCAGTTACGGGAACGAATACGTCATTATCAACGTAGTCATACCCAAGCTACGGGATAAGAGCCAACTCGACATCCTACGCAAGGTATATACAGAATTTTACAGTAAAGAAACGCGAGCGACAGCTCAAGTTCAAAAAAATATATAGAAAGGTGCAGAAAAACAATGAAAGAGAAGACAAAGAAGAACGAGTGCGAGAAGAATGAGCAGAAGCAAAGGGAAGAAGAACCTGAGCAAAGGACAGATTACAGCGGCAAGCACTATGGCTACTATAACAGTGGGCAAAGACGCTATGAGCGCAGGAAAGCGATACATAGGAGAAGGTGATGAGGAATGAAAGTTTACGACGGTATTATGGGCTTTGTAGTTGGTGACGCGATAGGCTTACCGTACGAGTTCAAGGAACGTGATTCGTTCAAGCTGGAATTATTTGTAGGGCATAGGACGCATAATCAGCCGTCAGGTACATGGTCGTTTGACAGTTCACTGATTCTTGCCACCATGGACGCGCTTATACAGAACGATTGCCGGTTTGACCTGAAACTCTGTACTGATATAATGACGAACTTTATCAGATTCTATCAGCACGGAGCGTATACGCAGTATGACGAGTATTTTGATATAGATAACGTCACAAAGACAGCTTTCTTTGCGACGTACACCCGTGAAAACGAAGCGGCGTGTAACAACAGCGCATTAGCGCGTATATTACCCATTGCGTACCTAAGCCCTGATGATGCGGCGGTTGATTTAATAGCCGAGCTGACGCATAAAAACGATATTTCCACCTATGCGTGTGAGGTATATGTGCGATTGGCACGGCGATTGCTTGAAGGGTATTCACCTATACAAGCATATTACGATGTCATACGCGATATTGAACAGAACCGCTTACATACCCCAAGACCGGACGCGTTTAAGCAGACCTGTACACTGTACACACTAAGCAGAAATAGCGTCAAGAGCAGTGATTATGCGGTCGATACGCTTGAAGCGGCTATGTGGAGCTTTATCACTACGGATAATTACAAGGATTGCATAACGACAGCGGTCGAGTTAGGAGATGATACAAACACTATCGCCGCCCTTGCCGGTGGTTTGGCAGGTATAGCATACGGCATTGAGGGCGAGAAAGGCATACCGCAAGAATGGATAAACAGCGTACCGAAGCATGAGGAAGTACAAAGGCTATGCGCCCGGTACGAGAGGGCTATACCGCGCAAGGTAAAGCAAGTGAACCGCAAACCTATTATACCCGTTGCGGTTCGTGAATGGATATATACGGCGTTGATCGTCGGCATATTCATAGCTGCCGGTTGGGCTGTTAAGGCTAATGTGTGTGATATAACCCGCGTGGACGGGGTAAGCATGGAACCGACACTGATGGACGATGACAGGGTGGTATGTACAAAGCTTGACTTTATACCGCAAAGGGGCGATATAGTCATGTTGGACAGTACATATAAGGCACGGGAAGAATATATCAAGGCATGGCAGAGTTCGGGTGATAATGTGGTGTACGCCGATGATATGGTTCTGCCTAATGATTTGAAACCGAAATATTTTGTCAAGCGCGTCATCGCAACAGCAGGGCAAACGGTCGATATACATAACGGCAAGGTGTATGTTAACGGCAGACGTATCGATGAACCGTATTATCATGGCATAACGTTCAAAACCGACGCTTCCGTACAATACCCTGTTACGGTGGATGAAGGTTGTGTATTCGTTATGGGTGACAATAGAGGAAACAGCAACGATAGTCGTAACTCCAAGCTTGGCATGGTGCCGTGTGATGCCATTATAGGCAAAATACAATACAGACTATACCCGTTCCGCGACGCGGGGAGCGTATATTAACACATTATGACGTTGATAAGCCAAAAGACTGAAAAGGATATTGCCGTATTCAAGCTCATAAGCTACGGGGACACAAATTATTTGCCAAAGAAGGAGCGTATCGGTAAAGGTTTACGAAAGCGGGAGATGTATACAGGCATATAAAAATCGCTTGACAAAGGCTGTAAAAGTGATATAATATATCTATACAGATATGAAGTATTATTTTTAAAGAGGAAAAGTGTATGCTTTTCCTCTTTTTTTGTTCAGTTATAAAGCGACAGATTAAGTTTTTTAGTCTGCCGCTTTTATTTATATTAAAAAGTTTTTATTAAGGAGGGAAATTATTATGAAACTTACAAGAGAACAAGCTATCACAGAACACCGCAAAATGTGGAACTGGATAGCCGATGAAACAGAGAAACGCGGCTATAAGGTTAGCAAAAAGGAATATTTGTATAAGGAACGTGGTTTTGATGAGACACTATGCAACGATTGTTCCTGCTGCGAATATGCTATTTTTGCAAGCCTAAAGGAAGAAAAGCCTACTTGTTCAGTATGCCCGATTGATTGGGGAATAAATGATTATGGCGCAAGAAAAGTTTGTTGTGATGATAGTCTTTATGACGACTGGCGTATTGTAACAAACCCCATACATGCGGCTCAACTGGCTCGTAAAATCGCCAATCTGCCGGCAAAATCCAACAGTGACTTTATCCGTGCAGCT
This sequence comes from uncultured Clostridia bacterium, assembly GCA_947626075.1. Lineage (GTDB taxonomy): Bacteria > Bacillota > Clostridia > UBA1381 > UBA1381 > Hominilimicola. The sequence goes on along the minus strand of CANQQW010000004.1, from coordinate 10,306 downwards.
TTCAAGGAAGCCGAGTATCCCGATGCAGACGAGCTTGACTTCTATACAACACTCGTTGACTGCGGATTTACGACAGACGATGTTCGCACGTGTATGGGCGATGAACCCGCAGACCATATGCAACAGTTCTGCGAAGAACACGGTCTGATTTAAAAGGAAAGGAGTTAAATACGATGGCAAAATATATTAACTGCAAAGGTACGATTCTCAATCTTGACTGTATTGAAGCCTTTGAGTGTATATGGGATGATGATAGCTGGGCAATCTGTCTATACTTCAATCATCATAAAGACCGATATGTCATGAAACCGTTCCAGTCACCTGAGGACGCGTGGGCGTACCTTGTAAACTTGCTACAGAACGGTATAGAAGGCATCATTACTCTTAAAGAGTATACTCTATATAGAGATTTGAGATACAAAGAAAAGGAGTGAAAAATATGAAAAAAATGTTTACTTACGAGAAGAAGATACTTATAATAATGCTAATGATTGCTGCGATTATTGCCGGCTTCTTCGTAATGTCAGGTTGCGCCAGTGTACGCCGTTTTGGGAAGACCATATCATCAGACTTTAAGAACGGCTTACAGCGTGAAATCATTGTCTACGACGCAGTAGGCAACGAACTCTTTAGGCAAGCCGGTAAATTTGATGTGGACTACTCTGAAGAACGCGTTTTATACGACGATGAACAGGGTAACCGCCACGTCATATACTTTAAGACCGGTACGGTAGTTATAAACGAACTTGAATAAAGGAGAAAGCCATGAAAAGAGATGATTTACTACTCCATGCGAAGCCGATACTGTTCAACACTGACATGGTACAGGCGATATTGTACGGTCAGAAAACAGTTACACGCCGATTACCGTCAAAGCAACTGCGGGAGAAATGCGATGAATATATGGAATACGCATTTGATAAGCGCTCCGGTTTCGTGAATAGCGGTGTATATGCTCAAATGCCTACAGCTAAAGATTTTTACGAAAACCATAAGCCGTATGCAGAAGGTCAGGTACTGTATGTACGCGAGACATGGAGCCCTGTATTTGTGCAGCCTAAACGTTATTTATATAAAGCAGATGTTGATCAGGGTAAAGGTGAAGGCGTTGGATTGCCGTTAAGGTGGCATCCATCTATTCATATGCCGAAAGAAGCGGCACGGATATTCTTAAAAATAACCTCTGTCCGCATGGAACGGTTGCAGGATATTGATTATGAAGGCTGTAAAGCCGAGGGTATTTGGGACGATTATAAGGCTATGAGCGAAAAGCACCATGAAAGTCTTGCACGAGTAGCCTATGTAAAGGTGTTTTCTGAATTGTGGAATGATACAATCAAGTCTACTGACCTACCCCTCTGTGGTTGGGACGCCAATCCGTGGGTATGGGTAATTGAATTTGAACGAATGGGGGTAGAAAGGTGAAAGTTAAGAAGTTAATTGAAGATTTGCGGCAGATGAATCCTGAAGCAGACGTAATTATGTGCAGTGGACATAGTTTTAAAAATGTTTTCTTTGCAGACCCTTTACGAAGCGGCAAGGTCTTACTCAAAACTGAGGATAATAACATAGGAACTCAGATTGATAGGTTATTTTGCAACGCAATAGCTGATCCAACGACCAACGAAATTGAATTTTACAAGGATTTATTTGAACGAGGTATCAACATTGAGCTTATACGTCGGTATAAAGGTGAAAAGGCTGCAAAATGGCTGGAAGAAAAATATGAGCGTCTTGGCTTTGCAATACCACAAAGCTGTAATGAGTGCTACGAGTGCAATACGAAAGGAGACGAGGTAGAAATATGAAAGATGTTTTAATAAGCATTGCGCCGAAATGGTGCAAGCTGATAATGGACGGGCAAAAGACCGTTGAAGTTAGAAAATCGCGCCCGAAAATAGATACACCGTTCAAATGTTATATATACTGTACACTTTCGGGAAATAGGGAGTTTTTTAAACAATACGGTACATCTGAATGGATCCTGAAAAATTGGTCTGACAAAAGTGGCAAAGTCATAGGCGAGTTCATATGTGACAAAATTTCAGAGTATGAAATAGAATGGCACGGTGGATACGCCGAAGACACTTACCAAGACATCAGGGGAATTTACTATGACGGCGACTTAGAGAGAGAAGTGGAAGCCCTTGTTGCAAGCAACGAAATGTCAAAGGACGAACTGGATAAGTGCTATCTGTTAGATGATAGCTGCTTATCGTTTGATGATATTGGTAAATATGTATGCGGCAAAGATTTTGGGTATCACACATTCTACGGCTGGCATATATCAGAACTGAAAATCTACGACACGCCGATACGCTTAAGCGAGTTTTGCCCGCCGTGCGATCCTGTTCCCGGATGCTTTTGCGATTATTGCAAAACGCATGGACGGTATTTAACTAACATGATTATACAACGACCGCCGCAAAGCTGGCGGTATGTTGAGGAATTATGGGCGTAAAAGCTTGTACGAAAGGAGAAAATATTATTATGACTATGCGCGAATTTTTGAAGAATGTTAAGGAAAACTTTGACATTACACCCGAAACATACAGAATCATTGTCAATATCGTGGAGTATGCCAATATGCAGGGCGATCCGTATGAAATTCTTCATTTTCTGCTGGACGACACTATCGGCATAAGCTACGAGGATATTGAAGACATTGAATTCTAAAAAAATCGCTTGACAAGGAGTATGAGCATGGTATAATTAAATCAAGAGATATGAAGATTTTATCTAAGAAGAGGAAAAGTGTATACTTTTCCTCTTTTTTTATTTACCAAGTTAGCAATGATGACAGGATAACCGTTCTGTCATTTTTGTATATATAAAAATCAATTTTATGTTTTTTTGAAGGAGGAGATAGCAGATGATGAAAGCTATGGAAAAGGTCAAGAGTTTCTTGACAAAAGACAAGATAGTATTCGGGGTATGTAAGAGGGTTGAGGAAAAGACCGGCATCAATGCGGCTATTCTGCGTGTAATGTTAATCATTATCGGCGCGTTTGTAACGTTCTTACCCACCGTAATAGTCTATCTTGCAGCAGGCTGTATGTTTTCCGTATCGTCCGTAAAGGGAAACACAACAGAGGAAAAGACCGAGGCATAATCATTAAACAACAATGCAAGATGTCCTTACTGTTCCATTCAGAACGGCAGGGGCATCTTGCAGACCGGCTTTTTACATTACCTCGGTCATTTTTCATGCATACGGATATATTGCTGTGACTTCGGCAACATATATATTAGATTTACATATTACAAGGAAGGAATGATAGTATGAAAAAAAGAACAAAAAACATTATGATAGGTGCTATTATAGCGATAGTTCTGATTGGGATATGTATGAACACCAAAATATCGGTGAACGTATACGGACCGAAAGCAACAGTTGTACCGTCAGCTGCCCCTACTGATTTAAGTGTCCCTGTCGGTTCAAGTATGACGGTCAAGTTTATTGATGTAGGACAGGCAGACAGCACGCTCATAACCGCAGACGGACAGTCTATGCTCATAGATGGCGGGAATGTGGCGGACAGCGACATAATAGCGTCGGTTCTGAAAAAGAATGATATAGACCGTCTTGATTATGTTGTGTGCACCCATGCACATGAGGACCATGTAGGCGGGTTATCGGGAGCTTTGTCCGTCGCAAGCGTAGACACTGTGTACGCTCCCATTACCGGTGCGGACACTAAGGCATACACTAACTTCGTAGAGAAAGTCAGTGAACAAGGACTTGAGCTGACACATCCGGTAGCGGACATGCATATCCCGTTCGGGAACGGTACAGTAACGTTCTTGGGACCAGTACATGAACAGTATGACGATATAAACAACACGTCGATAGTGCTGCGAATCGACTATGGAAGCACAAGCTTCCTGTTCATGGGTGACGCTGAACGTGAGTCAGAACAGGATATTTTAAATGAGGGCTATAACCTCAAAGCAGACGTACTCAAGGTAGGACATCACGGTTCCGCTTCATCTACCACATACCCGTTTTTACGCGAAGTAATGCCCCAATATGCCGTTATATCGTGCGGTAAGGATAATTCATACGGACACCCTGACCCGCACACTGTGAGCCGTCTTACAGACGCAGGCGCACAGGTACTAAGGACAGACATTGAGGGTGATATAGAAATGGTATCTGACGGCAGCAGTATAGCAATAAATAAGGAGTGAAAACCATGGATTTGAAGAAAACGGTAACGGCGTGCATAAGCGTTATAGCTTTAGCGACAGTATGCATATTTAGCACACCTGTTTTAGCCGATGACGTAACGGACGAAACATCTGAATACGGGTATATATTCAAGCTAAAGGATGATAATGTTCAGCTCATGGGTACTGATATAAAGAGCATAGACGACGGTTTGTACTGGGCTAAAGACAAAGAGGAGATACAGAACATAACACAGGATAAAGAAGTTGAATATATAGTCGAGGATAAGCCGTTAGAAACGTACAGTACATATTGTTTGCCGAACGACGAGTTTTACCCGCAAGAATGGCAGTTCGACGCGTGCCATGTTGATACATATATCAAGCACGGTATTAACGGTGAAGGTGTTCGTGTAGGTATCTTAGATACCGGAATCAACAGAGAACAGGTTGATTTTGTTCATCAAAATATCGATAACGGGTTCAATGCCATATCGTATCTATACGGTTTGGACGAAATTCGTGACAAGACAAACGACTATAACGGGCATGGAACGAAGGTGACAAGTGTAATAGCGGCTGAGAAGGATAACCGTGTAGGCATGACGGGCGTGCTGGATAAGTGTACCATAGTCCCAATGAACCTATACAATACCGAAACGCGAATTATGACGGTCAGTTCCTTGCTGTTCGGGCTAAAATATGCCGCTTTTGAGGATTTGGACGTATTAAATATCAGTTCGGGTGCTACCGATATACCCGATTCCGTCATTGAAACTATGAATAAGTATATAGACATACTGACGGAAGACGGAACGATAGTCATAGCAGCGGCAGGGAATGACGGTAAAGGGGATAACGAAATAGTCTATCCCGCCAATTGCCGTAATGTAATAGCTGTAGGTGCGGTCGAGCCACGAAGCTATACGTTTGCCAAGTGCGATTTTTCGTCCGCAAACAAAACCGTATGGGTATCCGCGCCGGGCAAAAACATGATTATAGCTAAATACGACCGTGACACCGGCATAAGCAGTTTTACCACGGACAGCGGCACATCGTTTGCTGCACCAATGGTAGCAGCGGCGGCGGGAGGAGCTAAACAAATCAATCCCGATATATCGACCGATGACTTTAAACAGATACTGAAAGAAACGTCGCGAGATATAGATTTGGAAGGTTATGACTATGACACAGGTTATGGTATGGTTGATTTCAAGGCGATATACGAGTACATGAACGGTCCTGAGCTAATCAGGGATAATGAACTGACAAGCGATTTGGTATACGATCCGATTACCGAAACGGTTACCTGTACCATAACAAACAAGACCGGTACCGATAACTTTAACACGTTGGGCATATTAGCCATATATGAACCTGACGGACGGCTATACAGCGTAACGACCGCCAAGTATTTCTATGTGCGTGAACCGCGTGTATTACTGGTACATATGCCGTATATGCAGGGCATGAGCGCAAAGTTCTTTGTTTGGACGGGTACCGACCTCAGCTTACAGCCATACACCGGTGCCGAATGCTCAACACTGAAATTGGACGGTGTATAAATCTCAAAAAAAATCGCTTGACAAGGAGTATGAGTATGGTATAATTAAACTAAGATATATGAAGATTTTATCTAAAAAGAGGAAAAGTGTACGCTTTTCCTCTTTTTTTATTTACCAAGTTACAAGACAGAAAATTATTGACGGATAATTTTCTGCCTTTTTATTTATATAACAATATTCATTGCTCGCCGTCAAACGATACGGCTTTAAATATACATTAAACGGTTTTTATTAAGGAGGAATTTAAAATGGAAAAAGTATACCATAAAACGTGTAAGGTAGAGCCGAGAAAGACCGCCAACATGATAAAAGCGGCGTTACTCGGTGAGAACGGTACTGAAGGTTTTACATACGAGCGCACAGTTAAATTCGGGGGCGGTATCGAAATTGAGATTGCCTGTTACGGCAAGAACATTGTAAACGGCAAAGAAGTAGAGCCGTGGGTTGATGTCACAATGTACGACCACGGTGTAGAAGTGCAACAAATCATAAACGGTGGAGGCTATTTTGGCGTGCATCGAGTGACAGATAAGATAGGTAACACCTATTCTGTCCACATAACAAGAGATTTTAGCAAGTTCACCGGTGGCATTTTTACCAATGAAAATGGGAGTCTTTCCGCTGTCTACTCAAAAGAAAGAATCTTCAGTAGTGACAGAATAAAACATCATGCAGCATGTAGTCTTGGTGTGGACGAAGATAACCTTAACTGCGTTGATTGTTTTGTGCGGTGGAGAGCAGGACATGATGACAACGGCAGAAGCTGCGTAGGTTGGTTCCTTGAAAGCGAGGACTCACCGACAAGCTGCCCCGTCTGGGTATTTACCGTAGAACAATACAGATAATGTAAGGAGGAATAGATTATGACACTATCAAAGAAAAGTTATTGTTGTTCATCCGCAGTGGCTACAGAGGTATCAATTGAGTCGCATATGAACAAGAGAATCGTCATAGACGGGCTTAAGTTCGACTCATTCGATAACGCGGTATCATATTTAGTCAATGACGGAATGACATCACGCGGCGCATATGACTATATCATGTCAGGCGTTTATTGTTAATCAATCAGTATAAGGGAGCAGATTTTCTGCCCCCTTATATATATTTTTAGGAGGAAAGTATGATGATAAAGATAAATAAGAACGTAAATAGTTTAAAGGAGGTGGCGTAATATGCCGGCAAGTACAACAAATAAGCTGTTCCGCAACAATGCAGCATGGCAGCTGGATAAATTACCCGAACCGTTTGCAAGTATGAAAAACAAAAACACCGATTTAAAAGGCATATCTCCATCTTTTAACACCAAAGGATATTCACGCATGAACCGAGATATAACCCGTGCAATATTAAATATACGCGGCTATGCGGGCGAGATAGACGGGTATTTATACGGTGATTATGCAGTGGTAAATGTATCGTCCACCACATGTGCGGCTGAACGTAAACTCGCGGACGGCACACATGAGGTATGTGTATATAACTCTAACGGTGAATTGCGTGCGGCAAAAATATCCGCCACAGGCAGATATGAGCCGTTTGATACTCTCGGCTCGCCCAATACAGATGTTGATGTATCTACTATCTGTCTTGCATTGTTAGGTCATGCATGTTCGGGCGAAGTACGATCTATGCTTAATGAAGGTAGGTATGATGTCACGGGCTTAACCGATGACCAAGCAAATAAATTGTTTTGGTTAAACGATTATATATACCAATCAGTAAATTACGATCCGGACCTCTTGAACGTCAATATCGCAGCGGACGGTAATCTCAGTTTGGTAACGAAAAAAACGGTTGAAAGCGGCGCATATAACGGTACTGTTATAGCCGGCACACCCGATATTCTTTGCGGTAATTCGGGTAAGATAAAGAGCAAGTCTAAAAATCTTACGATGAAAGAAGCAAAGAAAGAGTTTGCCGCGTTTAGTAACAAGCATGATTGGACGGATGAGGAGCGCAAGCTTATTCCAAGCTTTGACGATAACTTCCCTGTCCCGCCCGAAGCTATGCGTATTGCCCGTAGGTATGTAGACAGTAAAGACGACATACGTCCTATGGTTAATTTCATGTGGCGCGGTGTTACGGCATACGGTAAATCAACGGGTGTGGAAGCTATCGCGGCTATGCTTGATATGCCGCTTTTGAGAATGACTTGCCACACAAACATGGAGACACAAAACTTCTTAAGTGATTTTGTTCCCGATACGAGCAGTGCGGATATGTCCCAACTGCCTGATTTTGAAACGATCAAGTATGACCCTGTTGGGGCATACCTGACAATCACAGGTGTTGAGGATAGCAACGCAACGCAGGATATGTGCTTAAAAGCATACGGCGAAGCGATAGCGAAGCAAAACAGTGCAACGCCGAGATTTAAGCATGTTGAGTCGAATTTCGTTAAAGGCATTACGCGCGGGTATATTGTAGAGATACAGGAATGTTCGCGTATCAAGGACAGCGGCGTACTGGTCGGACTTAATGAGTATGACCGCCCCGGTGCTGTTATTCCGTTAATAAACGGTACATACGCGAAAAGGCATCCCGATGCGGTGGTGATATATACGGATAATGTTGGCTATGAATCGTGCAGAACGATTGATCCGTCCGTTATACGCCGTATGTCGTTCATAATCGACTCATATGAGCTGCCCAAAGAACGAGTTTTGGAGCGTATCAAGTATAACACAGGTTATACAGATACATCAATGCTCAACAAATGCTACGATATTTGGTCGGACTTGGCAAAATACGCGAAAGAACACGATATAACGGAAGGTACAATAAGTGTGAACGAGTTGGAAATGCTTGTGCAGAGTATCAAATACGACGGTGAGCTTAACTTTGACGATAATGTGCGCGAGTGCATTATTGCCAAGGCTACATCGGACAAAGACGAGCAGGACGAACTGTATAACTCATACTTTATCAACCATTCCGCATTTTAAGGAGGAAATATAATGGCTGATCTGACAAAACAGGTAAAGAAAATGGCACTGGATGAAGAAAAGAATATACAAGATAAAGATATATTCCTGAGTCCACAATTCCATAAAACCTTACAGGGATTTGTCGATGCTATGCTTATAAAGCGCATCAAGAAGAAAGCAAGCCTAACTATTGACTATAACGAGCAACCAAACACGCCGATAGCATGCACAACAGGAACCAATATATACCTTAACAGCGGGAACCGAGTATCTAACACATACACATCACAAACTAATCGGTTTCTTGCGCTGCTCGGTATTTTGTTCCACGAGTGCGCGCATATTCTGTATTTGGACTTCGATGCGGAAAAACGCATAAAGGACGATTTGACGGATAACGGTAACTACTATGGCACATTCGACTCATCTGATACAGATACGGTTGAAGAAATCATAGAAGCTATGCAAAACCCGACGTATAGACCTATTTTCGTAAGTCTATACCATCAGCTGTCCAATACGTTTTCCGACGCACACGATGAGGGAAAGGCTTGCAGTGAGTTCCACGGCTTGGTTGAGAGAGGTATCACTCTCTCAGCTGAAGCATTGCGGTCATTGTCCGATTCGGTCGAAACAATGACAAAGGACTACGCAGAAGCCCCAACACCGGAAGCTGCGGTCGAGGTCATGTTATCGCTCATATTAAGCTTTGCAAGGTATGGCGAGGTAGTCATAGAGGACGACGTTAAAGCGGAGAATAACGAGTTTATACAGAAGCTGAACAGTCTTGCCCCCGATATAATGCGCGGCAGTACAACCGACAGTATCGAGGAGAAGTACACAGCGATTAACGCGTGTATTACAGTTCTGTGGTCGTATATCAGAGATATGCTCTCAGACGAGCAACCGAACAACGGTTCTGACAGCAATAGTAACGGTAACCAAGACAGTAACGACAACGGTTCTCAAGGCGATCGGTCGGATAGCACATCTGACGCATCCGATACCGGCACAGGCACAGGCTCTCAGGGCAGTAGCGGTAACAGCGGCGGTAAAAGTGATAAGGAAAAGGTAGAGAGTGTTTTAAACGCTATATCAAAAGCAGCTAAAAAATCAGTACCTGACGCATCACAAAGCCCTACCGGATTGTCTACGGCGAAACCCGTTCCCAACGCCCAAGCCGATACAAAGGCTATGAGCAAAGAGGAAGCGGAAAAGATTATGAACGGTATCATATCGCAAATAAAGAAAGAAGAAGCCGATAAGAGGGCAGAGGATAAGCTTGAACAGGCTATGGAACAGGACATAAACGTTATTGTCAATGCTGTTAATATGACGTCCCCGCACAAAGGTAAGCAGGTTAATACGCATAGGATATTAACCGTTACTCAGCAGGATATTGACCTATACAACCGACAGATGCAGGATTTGAAGGTAATATCCAAATCCTTACAGCGTAAGATGCTTAGTATACTGAAGGAGCTTCGTGAGGGTGACGTAATACGGCACAGAACGTTTGGCAGTAAGCTTGAAGCGAGAGATGCGTATAGGATAGACTCAAAGTATTTCTCAAAGAAAAAGCTGCCTCAGGATGTCCCGGACATGGCTATATCGGTACTTATAGACCAAAGTGCTTCTATGGGC
>CANQQW010000003.1 GCA_947626075.1 uncultured Clostridia bacterium | reverse complement strand
ACCGGCTGTTGACGCGGGTATCCAGGGCGCTATGCAGTCCGGCGTACTCGCGGGCTACAACGTTGTTGACGTAAAAGCCACGCTTTACGACGGTTCTTACCACGAGGTCGACTCTTCGGAAATGGCGTTCAAGATTGCCGCTTCAATGGCGTTCAAGGAGGGTATGAAGAAGGCTGACCCTGTAATCAAGGAGCCTATCATGCTCGTAAACGTAATCGTTCCCGACGACTATCTCGGCTTCGTAATCGGCGACCTTTCATCGAGAAGAGGTATGGTCAAGCAGCAGGAATCACGTTCCGGCGGCGTTACGCAGGTAACGGCTGACGTGCCGCTGGCTGAAATGTTCGGCTACGCGACGGTGCTCCGCTCAGGCACACAGGGACGCGGACAGTACACAATGGAACCGTCGCATTACAGCGAAGTCCCCAGATCCGTTCAGGAAAAGATTATGAACGAACGGTCTAAGGATTGATTTGTAAAGAATTAAAAATATTTACAAAAAATACTTGATTTTTTCAAGAAAAAATTGTACAATAACTTTATTAGTGTAACTATATTATTTTAAGGAGGAATTTTACAATGGCAAAAGAGAAATTTGAAAGAACCAAACCGCACGTAAACATTGGTACCATCGGCCACGTTGACCACGGTAAGACAACTCTTACGGCGGCTATCACCAAGGTTCTGGCTATGAAAGGTCAGGCTAAGTATGAAGCTTATGACATGATTGATAAGGCTCCCGAGGAGAGAGAAAGAGGTATCACGATTTCAACTGCTCACGTTGAGTACGAGACAGACGCTCGTCACTATGCTCACGTTGACTGCCCGGGACACGCCGACTATGTAAAGAACATGATTACCGGCGCGGCTCAGATGGACGGCGCTATCCTCGTTGTATCGGCTGCAGACGGTCCGATGCCCCAGACAAGAGAGCACATTCTGCTTTCACGTCAGGTTGGCGTTCCTTACATCGTTGTATTCCTTAACAAGAGCGACCAGGTAGACGACCCCGAGCTTCTTGAGCTTGTTGAAATGGAAGTAAGAGAGCTTCTTAACGAGTATGACTTCCCCGGCGACGATACACCGATTATCACAGGTTCCGCGCTGCAGGTTCTTGAGTCGTCAGCAACAGACCCGGACGCTCCCGAGTACAAGTGTATTCACGAGCTTATGGACGCTGTTGACAGCTACATTCCGACTCCCGAAAGAAAGTCGGATCTTCCGTTCCTTATGCCTATCGAGGACATCTTCTCGATCACGGGTCGTGGTACGGTTGCTACGGGCAGAGTTGAAAGAGGCCGCTTGAACCTTAACGACGAGGTTGAAATCGTTGGTCTTACAGACGAAAAGAGAAAGGTTGTCGTTACAGGTATCGAGATGTTCAGAAAGCTTCTTGATTACGCTGAGGCGGGCGACAATATCGGCGCGCTTCTTCGTGGTGTTCAGAGAACCGAAATTGAAAGAGGTCAGGTTCTTTCAAAGCCCGGTTCGATCCATCCGCACACAAAGTTCACAGGCGAGGTTTACGTTCTGACAAAGGACGAGGGCGGCCGTCACACACCGTTCTTCAATAACTACAGACCTCAGTTCTATTTCAGAACAACAGACGTTACAGGCGTTATCAATCTTCCCGAGGGTACAGAGATGTGCATGCCCGGCGATAACGTAAAGATGAACGTTGAGCTTATCACACCGATCGCTATCGAAAAGGGTCTGCGTTTCGCTATCCGCGAGGGCGGCAGAACGGTTGGTTCGGGCGTTGTTTCGGATATTGCCGAATAATTAAAACGTAACTAAAAAGAAGATGTCATGAGACATCTTCTTTTTTTATTTATTTCCCGAGAATAAAATCAAAAATCCTTTCCGCGGTCTCGTCCTTGCTCATTTTTTCAAGCTGAATAACGCTTTTTGCGGTAATCAGCGTTACGATATTCGTGTCGCCGCCGAACCCCGCGCCCTCTCGGCGCAGACTGTTGGCAACTATCATATCGGCATTTTTTTCCACAAGCTTTTTTTGCGAATTTTCAATCAAATTTTCGGTCTCCATTGAAAAACCGCATATAAACTGACCCTTTTTCTTGTTTTTACCGAGCACGGCAAGTATGTCGTCGGTGCGTTCTAACTTTATAACCATATCTTCATCCGTCTTTTTTATCTTTTCCTTACCGACATTTTTCGGACGGTAGTCCGCCACCGCCGCCGCTTTGACGATTATATCCGCGTCCGCGTTCGCCATAACCGCGTCGTACATTTCTTTAGCGCTTTTGACGCGCACGGTATTAACGAGCAGCGGCATATCGGTCTCGCATTTACCCGCGATTAACGTAACGTCCGCGCCGCGCCGCATAGCGTTCCTCGCAAGCGCGAAGCCCATTTTACCTGTGGAATAATTTGTTATATAGCGCACCGGGTCGATAGCCTCCATGGTGGCTCCCGCCGTCACAACTACTTTTTTACCCGCCATATCCTTTTCAAACGCGGTTTCACGCATGATGTACTCGAAAAGAAGCGCCTCGTCCGGCATTCTTCCGTCGCCTATGTCGCCGTTTGCGAGCATACCGCGCGCCGGCTCCACGATCTCATAGCCGTACCCTTTCAGTTTTTCTAAATTATCCCTAACAATAGGATTATGGTACATATTATGGTTCATCGCCGGCGCTATGATTTTTTTGCACGGACACGCCATAACGGTTGTTGTGAGCATATCGTCCGCGATACCGCCGGCGATTTTGCCTATCACGTCCGCGCTCGCGGGCGCGATCATAACCACGTCCGCCGCTTTCGCGAGCGCCACATGCTCCACGCTGTACTCAAAATTCCTGTCAAATGTATCTACAAGACATTTGTTTCCCGTAAGCGATTCAAAGGTTATCGGATTTATAAAATTCAGCGCGTTTTTTGTCATAATAACACGCACATCACAATGAAGCTTTATCAGCATCCGCGCAAGATTAACCGTCTTATACGCCGCAATACTTCCCGTTACGCCGAGTATAACCGTTTTCCCAGTAAGCATAAAACCATTCCTTTCTTGTGGTCGTATTTATATTGTACCACATTTTTCCGCGTTAGCAAACCGTAAATTAAAAATTTTTATTGACATGTATATATAATTATGATAAAATATTTTCGGAATGGAGGGTTTTTTATGTTTTGTAAAAATTGCGGAAATCAAATAGACCCAAACGCGTCAGTATGCGTAAAATGCGGTGTCAGCGTGGGTCAGGGCGTTAATTTTTGCCCGAACTGCGGTGCGAATACCGTACCCAATGCGTCAGTATGTGTAAAATGCGGTGTGTCGCTTACCAATAATACAGCGACGGTTGGCAGCAAGTCAAAAATGGCAGCCGGATTGCTCGGAATATTCCTTGGCGGATTCGGAGTACATAGCTTTTATCTCGGACGCACGGGCATAGGCATAGCTCAGATTGCGGTTACTCTTGTAACCTGCGGCGCGGGCGCTATTTGGGGCTTTATTGAGGGTATCCTTATCCTTTGCGGAAAAATTAATAAGGACGCAAAAGGAAATCTTTTGGCAGACTAAGCAAAAATTAAAAACGAACCTTAATCGGTTCGTTTTTTTTGTGCTAAAAATATCGTAAAAAGAATAAATCTTTAAACAGAGGTGAAGTTTATGAACTATATCTGGTGCGCAATGATAATAGTGTCGCTCGTCGTGTCGGCGGTAAACGGCACGGTCGGCGAAACGGTGAACGCCGCGTTTGACGGTGCGAAAGAGTCGGTTTTTGTCGTACTGTCGTTCGCGGGCGTGATGTGCTTCTGGACGGGAATAATGAAAATCGCGGAAAAGTCGGGACTTCAGGATAAGGTAAAACGGCTGCTCCGACCCGTAATTTCGTTCCTCTTTCCCGGTGCGGGCGAGGAAGCGAAAGGTCATATAGCGATGAACATGAGCGCGAATTTGCTCGGCATGGGCAACGCCGCGACGCCCGAGGGTATTCTGGCGATGCGCGCGCTCGACCGTGAAAATCCGCGCCCCGAGTACGCGTCGAAAAATATGTGTATGCTTGTCGTTATAAATACCGCGTCGATACAGCTTATACCGACGACGATTATCGCGCTGCGCGCCGCCGCCGGGTCGGCTGACCCGTTTTCGATTGTCCTGCCCGTGTGGATAGCATCATTTACCGCCGCCGCCACCGCCACCCTCTCCGCACGGCTGTGGCTGAGGTACACACCATGACATACGTAATACCCGCGATAATCGCCGCGATCCTCATTATCGCGCTCGCGAAAAAACAAAACACCTACGACCTGTTCATCTCCGGCGCGGCGGACGGTATGAAAATCGCGGCGAACATATTTCCGCCGCTTTTAGCCGCGCTTACCGCCGCGTATATGCTCCGCGCGTCCGGCACGCTCGACCTTATAATAAAACTGCTTTCGCCCGTGACGCGGCTCATACCTGCCGAGGTAATGCCGCTCGCGCTGCTGCGACCCATATCCGGCAGCGGCGCGCTCGGACTTTTGACCGACATACTCAAAACCCACGGCGCGGACGGCGACATAGGACGTATCGCGTCCGTAATCATGGGCAGCACCGAAACGACGCTTTACTGCCTCTGCGTGTACTTCGCCGGAACGCGCGCAAAACATACGCTCCGCGCCCTGCCGTTCGCCGTGCTCGGGGACGTCGTGGGAATACTCATGGCTGTTATACTGATTAAACTGTTAAATTTTTGATGAAATTGTATTATCTACTTGCAATACGGACAAATTTTATATATAATATAAAATAGAAAAAATGCGGCTGTGCCGCGCGAAAAGGAGATAAAATTATGTATAACAAACTTACGGTAGAAGATGTGGAAGTAAAGGGCAAGAAAGTGCTTGTCCGCTGCGATTTCAATGTTCCGCTGGACGCCGACGGCAACATCACGGACGAGAACCGCATAGTGGGCGCGCTTCCGACAATCAAGTACCTTGCGGATAACGGCGCAAAGGTTATTCTCTGCTCGCATATGGGCAAGCCAAAGGGTGAACCCGTTCCCTCAATGTCGCTTGCGCCGGTTGCGAAAAGCCTTTCGGCAAAGCTTGGCAAAGAGGTTGTTTTCGCGGCTGACAATAACGTTGTCGGCGACAACGCGAAGGCTGCCGTTGCGGCAATGAAAGACGGCGACGTTGTTCTTTTAGAGAACACGCGCTACAGAAAGGAAGAAACAAAGAACGAGGAAGCGTTTTCAAAGGAACTCGCCTCGCTCGCGGACCTGTTTGTAAACGACGCGTTCGGCACGGCTCACAGAGCGCACTGCTCAAACGTGGGCGTAGCGTCCATATTAAAACCTGCCGTTGCGGGCTATCTTATCGAAAAGGAAATAAACTTCCTCGGCAACGCCGTTAACAGCCCCGTAAGACCGCTCGTTGCTATTTTGGGCGGCAGTAAGGTTTCGTCAAAAATTTCCGTTATCGAGAACCTTTTGAAGAAAGTGGACAAGCTCATAATCGGCGGCGGTATGGCGTACACGTTCTTTGCGGCGCAGGGCAGGACGGTCGGCACGTCGCTTCTCGAAGAAGATTACATCGACTACGCAAAGAAAATGCTCGACGAGGCGGGCGACAAGATTATTCTGCCGATTGACACGGTTATCACCGAAAAGTTTGACAACGACGCTCCCTCAAAGGTAGTCGAGGGCGACATTCCCGACGGCTGGATGGGTCTCGACATCGGTCCTAAGTCGGTTGAACTGTTTAAAAAGGAGCTTGCGGACGCAAAGACGGTCGTTTGGAACGGTCCCATGGGCGTGTTCGAGATGCCGAACTTCGCAAAGGGTACGAACGAAATCGCCGCGCTTTTAGCTGAACTCGACGCTACAACAATTATCGGCGGCGGTGACAGCGTTGCGGCTGTAAATCAGGCGGGGCTCGGCGACAAGATGAGCCACATCTCCACCGGCGGCGGCGCGAGCATGGAATTTTTGGAGGGCAAGGAACTCCCCGGCATCGCGGCTTTGACGGATAAGTAATTTTGAGTAAAAGGAGAACGAACAATGGGAAAATATATAATAGCTGGAAACTGGAAAATGAACAAGCTTCCGTCGGAAACATACGACTTCGTTAAAGAGGTCGTCGAGGCGACAAAGGGTGCGACATGTGAGGTAGTATGCTGCACGCCGTACGTGTGCCTCGCTCCGGCGATTGAGGCGGCTAAAGGCACGCACGTAAAAATCGGCGCGGAAAACCTGCACTACGAGGACAAGGGCGCGTTCACGGGCGAGGTATCGGCTGATATGCTCGTTGATTTGGGCGTGCAGTACGTTATAATGGGACACAGCGAAAGACGTGAATACAACAACGAAACTGACGAAACGGTCAATTTAAAGGCTAAAAAAGCGCTCGAAAAGGGTCTTATTCCTATCGTTTGCTGCGGCGAAAGTCTGGAGCAGCGCGAGGCGGGAATTACTATGGACTGGATCGCGATTCAGATTAAAAAGGCATTCGCGGGCATAAGCGCGGACGACGCGAAGAAGGTTGTCGTAGCGTACGAGCCTATCTGGGCAATCGGCACGGGCAAGACCGCCACGGACGAGCAGGCGGAGGAGGTTTGCGGCGCGATAAGAGCGCTTTTAGCCGACCTTTACGACGACGCTACGGCAAAGGCAATCACTATCCAGTACGGCGGCTCGATGAACGCGAAGAACGCAGCCGAACTTTTGTCAAAGCCGAATATCGACGGCGGACTTATAGGCGGCGCATCGCTCAAAGCCCCCGATTTCGCGGTAATCACCGCCGCAGCAAAATAAATAGGGTATAAATTATTTGGGCGGTGTAACGCGGGCGACCGCAAGGGTCGCCCCTACGGAAACGGGCTGTCGAGGGCGCCAGCCCCTACGGCGCACAATTTTAAAATTACGGGTGTAGGGGACGGCGCCCCCGACGTCCCGCATTTACACCCCTAAATCATAATTTACCTCAATAATCGAAAAGGAGGATTGCACATGGCAAAGAAACCAACAGCGTTAATCATCATGGACGGATACGGCATCAACCCGTCCACGGAGGGCAACGCGATAGCGGCTGCGAAAAAGCCGAACCTTGACAAATTCATGGCGACATACCCGCACACGCAGCTGAGCGCGAGCGGTCTCGACGTCGGACTGCCCGACGGTCAGATGGGCAACAGCGAGGTCGGCCACACGAATATCGGCGCGGGACGCGTCGTGTACCAGATGCTCGTCAAGATTACAAAGGATATAAACGACGGTAAAATAAACGACAACAAGGCTCTTTCGGACGCGATGGACAAGGCAAAGGAAAGCGGCAAATCGCTCCACCTCATGGGACTTTTGTCCGACGGCGGCGTGCACAGCCACAACGAGCACCTTTACGGTCTTTTGCGTATGGCGAAGAAAAAGGGACTTACCAAGGTCTACGTACACACGTTCCTCGACGGACGTGACGTTCCGCCGACCTCGGGCGCGGAGTACATGGCGCAGCTCGAAAAGGAAATCAAGGAAATAGGCGTAGGCTCAATCGCGACGATTGCCGGACGTTTCTACGCGATGGACAGAGATTTCGCGTGGGACAGAGTTGAAAAAGCGTATGACGCGATTGTGTTCGGCAAGGGCATACAAGAGGACGACGCGGTTACAGCCGTTAAAAACTCCTACGCGAACGACGTTACCGACGAGTTTGTCGTTCCGACGGTCGTTGACAAGCAGGGACAGGTCAAGGAGGGCGACAGCGTTATCTTTTTCAACTTCCGCCCCGACAGAGCAAGACAGCTTACAAGAACGTTCGTAGACCCCGATTTCGACGGCTTCGAGCGCAAATATTTCCCCGTAAACTTCGTATGCATGACGCAGTACGACGAGTCGATGCCGAACGTAACCGTCGCGTACCCGCCCGAGTCGCTGCACATGACGTTCGGCGAGTACATAAGCAAAAAGGGCTTGACGCAGCTCCGCATAGCGGAGACGCAGAAGTACGCGCACGTGACGTTCTTCTTCAACGGCGGCGAGGAAAAGCAGTTCGAGGGCGAGGACAGAATACTCATAAAGTCGCCCGACGTTGAAACGTTTGATTTAAAGCCGGAAATGAGCGCTTATGAGGTTACGGACGCGGTTATAGACGCGATAAACTCCGACAAATTCGACGTTATAATTCTGAATTACGCCAACTGCGACATGGTAGGTCACACAGGCATAATGGAAGCTGCGATCAAGGCGGTCGAGGCTGTTGACGAGTGCGTAGGCAGAACGGTTGACGCGATACTCAAAAAAGGCGGTAACGCTATTATCACAGCCGACCACGGCAACGCGGACTGTCTTATAGACCCCGTAACAAAAGCGCCGTTCACGGCTCACACGACTAACCCCGTTCCAATGATTTTGATAGGCGCGGGCGACGTTAAGCTGAAAACCGGTCGTCTGTCAGACCTCTGCCCCACAATGCTGGAGCTTATGAACCTCGAAAAACCCGAGGAAATGACCGGCGAAAGTCTGATTGTAAAATAAACGCGAAAAGCTGCGGCATGCTCCGCAGCTTTTTTTGTATGCTTTTATAATATGCTCACTCCTACAGATCCATTACTTCCACGTTTGTCACCGGCTGAATATTATTCGTCCATACGAAGAATTTTATTTTCGCCGCGCCCGCCGTGTCGGGCGTTACGGTCGCCGCATTGCCGGTAAACGGTTTGCTCACGACGTTTATTAGCGCGCCCTCCGCGTCATACGATGCCGCATACGCAGCGCCGTCGTATTCCGTATCGGCTGTAAGCACGTATCCGCTGCCCGACGGCATGACGGTTAGCGCGGCGGGAGTGATTGGATCGTATTTTCCGTAATGAATAGTGGCGTTGAAAAGTCTGTAATTTGATGCTTCTATATCAATATTTCCCCAATCTGCTTCGCTACCGTCATAGTATATATCTGTCAAGGCGTTACAGCCATAAAAAGAATCTGAGTTGATGCTTGTCACACTGTCAGGTATACTTACGCTCTTTAAGTTGGAACAACCATCAAATGCATTACATGCGATGACTTTTGTCCCATCGTTTATTGCGCAGTTACTATTTGTGTTATTTCTCGCTTTAATTAAATAATGACCTATATATAAAACATCATTATACCAGTTATCCCTATTATTGTAATAACCCGTACTATCAAACGCATATGGACCAATGTGCGTTACGTTGTCGGAGATTGTTATGTTCGTTAGACCTGTGCAATTTTCAAAAGTTCCACGGCCAATGTACGTTACGCTGACGGGTATATTTATGTTCGTTAAATGATAACAACCCTCAAACGCCCAGTTAGATATGAGTGTTATATTATCGGGTATATTTATGCTTGTTAAAGAATAACAATTTTTAAACAAAAAATCAGATATGCTTGTTATGCCGGTGGGTATATTTATCTCTCTCAAATTCATACAACCTGAAAACGCGGAAGCACCAAGTTTTATCACGCTTTCAGGGATTTTCATGCTTTTTAAACCGGTGCAATCCTCAAATACATAATCGCCGATACTTGTCACACTGTCGGGTATCTCTATGCTTTTTAAACTTTTACAATCCTCGAATGCATGATTACCGATGCTTGTCACACTGTTGGGTATGGTATAATTAGAATCATTTTTACCAATTGCGTACAGTATTAAGGTTTTTTTATCTTTATCAAATAAATTTCCGTTTACTGAACAATAATAATTATTTTGGGGATTAACATTTATGTCTGTTATCCCACTGCAAGAATCAAATGCACTATCGCCGATGCTTGTAACACTGTCGGGTATATTTATGCTTGTCAAGGCGGCGCAAGAGCAAAATGCGTACTTGCCTATGCTTGTAACATTTTCAGGTATCTCTATGCCCGTTAAATTTTTACAAGATTCAAACGCACTATCGCCGATGTTTATTAAATTGTCGGGCAAATTTACACTTGTTAAGCCATAACAACCTGAAAAGGCATAACTGCCGATATTTGTCACGTTTTCGGGTATAGTGATACTTGTCAAGTTGCTGCATTTATAAAACATCTCATAAGCTATGCTTGTTATGCTTTCGGGTATATTTACACTCGTCAAGCCGGTGCAAGACCAAAACGCATCTGAGTCTATGCTTGTCACGCTGTTCGGTATGCTTATGCTCGTTAAGCCGCTGCAGCCCGCAAATGCACTCCGATCGATACCTGTCACGCTCACCCCATCCATTTCTTCGGGAATAACAAGCTCTCCTTTAGCATCTCTATTGCAGTATGTAATCGTTCCCGTTGCCGCGTCAAATGTCAAATCATCCACGCTTGCCGCGTTTGCGATAACAGGCACGGCGAACATAACGGTTAAAACCGCGAGTAAAATTAAAATCTTTCTTTTCATCTTTTTACCTCCGTAAAATTATTTAATATGAATGTAACCTTTGCGGACACCCCGCCCTCGTAGGGGCTGGCGCCCTCGACAGCCCGCCCACCGTAGGGGCTGGCGCCCTCGACAGCCCGTCCACCGTAGGGGCGGTCATTGGCCGCCCGCCATCACGCCCTCGTAGGGGCGGTCATTGGCCGCCCGCCATCACGCCCTCGTAGGGGCGACCTTCACGGTCGCCCGTTAGCCTCCCTTGTTAAAAGGAGGGGGACCACCAAAGGTGGTGGAGGGATTCACTCTAAAAATCAAAAAAGGAATCCCCCAGTCAGCTCCGCTGACAGCCCCCTTTGCTACGGCGTTTGTTGCTACGCAACACGCCTACAACACGCTCCGCATGTTGTTCACCTCGACAGCCCGCCCACCGTAGGGGCTGGCGCCCTCGACAGCCCGTCCACCGTAGGGGCGGTCATTGGCCGCCCGCCATCACGCCCTCGTAGGGGCGGTCATTGGCCGCCCGCCATCACGCCCTCGTAGGGGCGACCTTCACGGTCGCCCGTTAGCCTCCCCTCGGGAAACTGTGTGCCGTTTTTCTGCACACGTCGCAGCTGACTGCTCGCTTCGCTCACGAAACTGCCCCAACAAAAAATGCGCGGCACAAACCTGTACCACGCATAAAACGCGGCTCAGATTTAATGTTACCACACATTTATATATCACAATATGAAATACTGCCTATACTGATTTTCTGCATAAAGGATTTTCCATATATAAAGCCTGCGTTTTAAACAAAACACAATCCTTTATACAGTGTATGCAAATCAGAATATACCCAAACGGGAATATTCTGAAAAAACGTATTAAAAAAACAGTATCATATGATTACACATAATGATATATAAATAATGTGGTACATTTATTATACCACATTTTGCCTGATTTTCAATACAAATTTTACAAAATTAAAAAATCCCTTTAAAGCAAACTCGCCTTAAAGGGACTTTATTTTTACAAATTACTTATAATATCGTTCATATTATACATACCGGCGGGCTTGTCGGCAATAAACTTCGCCGCCTTAATAGCGCCTACCGCAAACACCTCTTTTGACGCAGCGTGGTGACTCAGCGTTATAACCTCGTCGTTACCGGCAAAGATAATATCATGCTCGCCGACGATCGTACCGCCGCGTACCGCGTGCAGACCAATCTCCGTTTTCTTCCTCTTTCTGCGCACCGCGTGACGGTCATACACATACTCGGCGGGGAAAGACAGCGTTTCATCGATTGCGTCCGCAATCGCCAGCGCCGTTCCCGAGGGCGCGTCAATTTTTTGATTATGATGCTTTTCGACAATCTCTATATCAAAATTACCCTCCAAAAGCTTCGTCGCCTTTTTCGCGAGCGCTATAAGCAGATTTATTCCCAAACTCATATTCGCTGAGAAAAATACAGGTATCTCGTTCGACGCGCTTTGAAACTCCTCTTTTTGCTCCGCCGTAAAACCCGTTGTGGCAAGAATTATCGGCAGACGGCGCTTTTTACAATAACTTAATATACCCGTAAGCGCCGACGGATGCGAAAAGTCAATCACAACATCAGCCTCGCCCGTAAACTCATCAGGATTCGCAAAAACGGGATACGTATTTTCAACTGCGTCATTCACGTCAAAACCCGCGACGATTTCACACTCTTCGTCCGCGCCCGCGAGACGCGTAATGACCTGACCCATCTTACCGTTACAGCCGTTCATGATTATCCTTATCATTCGTTTCCTCTCCTTTACGCCAATTTCATACCAAAGTCAATCATCGACTTTTTAAGCTTTTCAAGATTCGCGCTGTCCATATCGACAAGCGGCATACGCAGATTACCCGCGTTAAAACCGAGCAAATTCATCGCTGTCTTTATCGGTACGGGATTTACCTCGATAAACAAATTATTGATAAGACCGAGCATCTTAAGCTGCAAATTCCGCGACGCTTCAACGTCGCCCTTGAAATAATACTCGCATATATTATGTGTTTCCCTCGGAAGAATATTCGCGACAACCGATATAACGCCCTTACCGCCGAGCGACAGCGCGGGGACTATCATATCATCGTTGCCGGAATAGATGTACAGCTCGGGTACCTCGGCGGCGACTTTCGCCATGTAACTTATATTTCCGCTCGCTTCCTTGACCGCGACAATATTCTCTACCTTTGCAAGCTCTTTAAGCGTGTCGATTGCGAAGCTCATACCCGTACGCGACGGTACGTTATATAGAATCACGGGTATTTTAACCGCGTTCGCGATAGCCGTAAAGTGCGCGACAAGTCCTTTCTGCGTAGTCTTATTGTAGTACGGCGTTACGGACAAAATACCGTCCGCGCCCATTTTTTCGGCTTCCTTTGTAAGCTCTATCGCGTGACGCGTATCGTTAGAGCCTGTACCCGCAATTACGGGTATACGTCCGTTTACCTTTTTAACGGTGTACTCGATAGCCGCCAAATGCTCCTCGTCGGGCATCGTCGAGGCTTCGCCGGTAGTGCCGCAGATAATAATTGCGTCCGTACCGTTTTCAATGTTAAACTCAATAAGCCTGCCAAGCTCGTCATAGTTGGTCTTTTGACCGTCGAACGGCGTTACGATTGCAACGCCCGACCCTGTGAACGGTAATGTTTTCATTTTATATCCTCCTATCAATCCATATATCCTTTCGCCGTCAATAATTCCGCCAACAATACCGCGCCGCCTGCCGCGCCTCTCAGCGTATTATGGCTCATCGAAACCATTTTATAATCATACTGAATCGACTTCCTTAAACGTCCGCAGCTTATCGCCATACCGCCGTCTATCTCGCGCGCCGTCTTTATCTGCGGCCGGTCGGGATTTTCATCCTCCGTGTAAACGTGTATAAACTGCTTCGGCGCGTGCGGAAGTTCAAGCTCCTGCGGTACGCCCTTAAAGGAACGCCACATATTCTCTATTTCCTCGACCGACGGCTTATTTACGCCGTCCCTGAACGAGAAGAATATCGCCGCCGTGTGACCGTCCGAAACGGGTACGCGGTACGTCTGGCACTCTATCTGCAGCTCCGTTGACGGCACTATCTCGCCGCCCTCGATCCTGCCCAAAATCTTATTCGGCTCGACCTCCGACTTCATTTCCTCGCCGCCGATGTACGGAATGAGGTTATCGACCATTTCGGGCCACGTCTCAAACGTCTTGCCCGCGCCGGAAATCGCCTGATACGTCGTCACAAGCGCGTGGTCTATCGGGTATTTTTGATTTATAACCGCCATCGCGGGCAGATACGACTGCAATGAGCAGTTGGACTTAACAGCCACAAAGCCGCGCTTCGTGCCGAGCCGCTTTCTCTGCGACGGAATGATTTCGATATGCTGCGGATTTATCTCGGGTATTATCATCGGCACATCGGGAGTGTGTCTGTGCGCCGAGTTGTTTGAAACAACGGGACACTCCGCTTTCGCGTAACGCTCCTCCAAAGCCTTTATCTCGTCCTTTTTCATATCGACCGCGCAGAACACGAAATCCACCATCGACGCAATTTTCTCAACGTCGCCCGTCGCGTCCATTACAACCATGTCCGCGACGCTTTCGGGGATTCCCTCTTTCATCGCCCATTTCGCGCCTACCGCGTCCTTATACGGTTTACCCGCGCTCCTCGGCGAAGCCGCGAGAACCTCTATCGTGTACCACGGGTGGTCGTGCAGAAGCGTTATGAAACGCTGTCCCACCATACCCGTTGCGCCTATGATACCTACCTTGTAATTACTTTTCATGTCTATTCTCCTTTTTTTGTGAAATGAAAAGGCAGTAGTCGGAAACTACTGCCGTTTTTGTTTTAAAAATCAGCGATAGCTCCCCACCGTTACGGTGACAGTCATACCGCTCTTAACGATATGCCCGGCACGAACACGCGCAGCCGCGCCCGAACCTCGGCGTTTTATCCTTTCGCCGCGCTTCATCGGTAACTGCGTACCTTTGCGCGATTACTCTTATAAAAACGCACCTCTACCTTGCTTTCATAACATCTTATTATAATTATATTATCACTATTGCCGGTATGTGTCAATAGAAAAATATTATTTTCCGCTGTTCTTTAATTCAGCCGCGCGAATTCCTGCGCCCAGTAAATACCGTATTCGCCGCCTTTCGCAACGCCCACGCCGAGAACCTTGAACTCGGAATTGAGAATATTCTGCCTGTGTCCCGGGCTGTTCATCCACGCCTCTACCGCCGCTTCCGGCGAATAATGTCCGGCGGCGATATTCTCTCCCGCCGCGCGGTACGAGATGCCCGCCTTTTTCATTCTGTCGAACGGCGTCTCGCCGTCGGGATTGTCATGCGCGAAAAAGTTACGGTCTATCATATCCTTGCAGTGCGCCTCGCCAAGCTCCGCGAGAGAGTCATCCCACTCCAGCGGGTCAATTCCGTTTTTCTCGCGCTCCGCGTTCGTAAGCTCCAGCACCCTTTGCGCCCAGTCCTCAAATTCACTCTCCGGCGACGTAATGGTAACCGTGCGGCTTTCCCCGTCCCAGTCCACCTCGGCGCTCGCCGCCTCGGCGACGGCGCGCAGCGGCACCATTGTAAAGTTGTTGTATATGATCGCGGGAGTGTTAAGCTCAACCGTCTTGTCGTTTACATACATTACGGGACTGTCGATAAACAGCGTTATAGCTATATCCTGCCTCTGCGCCGTAACGCGCCTGTCCTCCCCGAACCATTGCACCGTCATGTCAAGCTGCTCGAATATCGTTCTGAACGGCACGAGCGTGGAATCGTTCTGTATTACCGGCGGCTGCTCAAACGAAAGCTTTTCGCCGTTCATATAAACCGATATATTATCATCCGCAAACGCCGTTACCGTAAAACAGATAACGGTAAAAATTACCGCAAACGCTTTTTTCATCATTGTCACCTCTTAAAATAAGTATACAACAAACGCGCGATGAAAACAAGACAAAAATGATTATTTTCTCTTGACAAACATTTGACACTGTAATATAATATTATAGTTACAAACAATACAAATATATTCGCAGTGTTTTTGCTGACGTAGCTCAGTAGGCAGAGCACTTCATTGGTAATGAAGAGGTCGGCGGTTCGACTCCGCTCGTTAGCTCCAAAAGCGTCCACCGGCGCTTGACACGAATTGCGCTCCGGCTTGGGAAACCGCCCTTGTCGGAGTGTTTTTTATACAAAAAAACCGCCCCGTACTCGGAACGGTTTAATTGTAAATCTCGTCCGCTATATTGCGCACCGTAATTCCGGCTGCCCGCGCGCTGCGCAGCGTCGAGCCGGTACCGCTTGCCGCCAAAAGGCAAAACGCTATACAAAACGATGAGCTTTCGATCATTCTGCGGTTTCTCTCCATCATGCATGTGTCCGTGTAATCACCGTCGGTTACATATATGTAATCGTTCGCGCGCGACATCACAAGCCTGTACTTGTACTTTTGCGCGTTGGTCCACAGCTTCTCCTGCCCGTGGCACGGCAGATACAGCGTCAGTCTTATATTCGGGTACTTGCCACGAAGGCTCAGGACCTCCTCCGCCGCGATAGTGTCAAAGCCAAGCGCGCCGCCCGCGATAAATTCACAAACCCCCTGCGTGACGATTAAATTTTCTATATTCTCGGCTAATCTTGCCCTGATAATTTCTTTCTTATCCTCCGCTATTCTTCTGTGACCCGTAAAAAAGCACGTTCTGCGTTTATCCAAAAAAACCACCCCACAAGTATTATATACTCGCAAGGCGGTTTTTTCAAGAGTATTATTTCATTAAAAAATATACCGATGTGGACGCGGCGAGAACCGCCATGACAAAAAGCGACACGCCGCCCGTCTTGTTTTCGTCTCTGAATGTGTATATACCGAAATTCACCACTCTTATAACGCACACCAGCACGGCGGTCAAGTAAATTGCTTTCTCCATTAATCCCCCTCCCTCATAACAAGACCTGTCCGTCTTATTTTGAAGTCCACCGTCACGTTTACATCATATTCCTTAAAATTTACGCTTTCCTTAAACTCATCATACGATTTATTTGTCAAAAATTTCTGTTTGCACCTTTCTTTCAGTCGGAATGTGTCGCTGTCATGCGTTTTGATAAAATCCGACATGAACCTCGTGCAGTCCTCGCCGATATACTTTCCCGAATCGTTTTGAAATTCCTCTATATCGCTTTCAATGTTATAGTCCGCCGGAAGCGACGATACATCTCCCTCCAAAAACATCTCCACATTTATTTTTTTATTCTCAATATCTATATCGTAGCGCGGCTTTTTTCCCTGTATCATCTTCAAAGTTACCGGCTCGTCCGGCGTATGCTTGTTAAATACGGTGATATAGCTGTACTTGTAGTCGCCCATAAGCAGCTTAAACATTTGTCCCTCTATCGAGCCTATCGTGCCGACCATTTTATCGCCCTCGAATATCGCGCTGCCCATGGACTCGCTCTTGTTTTTAAGCTCGATAGCCGCCTGTCCTCCGATATAGTCTTTCATTTTATACTCAAACCCGCGCTCGTTTTCGGGAGCGTCGCTTTGCTTCGTGTTTTCCTCGGATAAGTCGCTTTCCTCTCCGCCGCTTTCGGACGAGCCGCCGCCCTTTTCGTCCGCGCCCGCCCCGGAAAGTCCGCCTTCCTCGCGCGCGTCGGAGGACTCGCTCTTTTGAGATTCTTTGTCCTCCCCGCCGCTGCCCACCACTCCGGCTATGGGAAGAAAACTGTCAAAATTCTTTGTTTCGATACCGAAGAAAAAATCCTTCGCCGAACCCGCCGGTATTCCCATAAACGAGTTTTTGTCGTAAACAAGCTGATAATATTTGGCGGGATTTACCTCCATTGCCGGCTTTACGGCGGACAGATACTCATTCGCCCCGTCGAGCGACACGGCGAGATAAATATCGGGACGCAAATCGTCGCTCCGTATAAACGTCTCCGTTATATCGCGCAGTCCCTTTTCCGCAACCTCCTGCGAGACCACTATGATCCGCGCGTGGGAAAGATAAAAGGTCTTGCTGACGATTTTGTTGGCAAGTCCTATCGCGGCGTATAAATTCGGCGCCTGCACGCTTATATTTTCTATTATCGCGCTGCCCGCCTTGCCGCCCTCCTCGCCGCCGCTTATTTCCGTGGGGTTGGCGTACTGTATAGTTATCTCGTAATTCTCCCCCTCCGACATGTCTATGCCCAGCGCCACTATATACGCGATTTCATTCGGCTCCTTGCCGACGCAGCCGGTAAGAGTAAGCGAAAGTATGATCGCGGCGGCTGACATGACGGCTGTTTTAAACTTTTTCATCACTCTCGTCCTTTCTCATCCGCTCGCCGTAATACCGTCTTGAAACCGCGCCGAATATAAGCGGAAGCAAAAAAGCAATCGGATACACAATAAGACTTCTTATTTCCTCTGTGCTGATTAAATCGAGCATCGAATTCGGCACCATAGCTATGACGCTGCTTATAAGCACCACGGGAAATATAAGCGGTCTGTAAAATTTCAAATTAAACGTTATCTGCCATACATAACACATCGTATAAACGTATACCGACGAGTACAAAAGCACCAATATCGACCACACGAACTGAAACAGCGCCTCAAACCTGCTGAAAAAGCTGCTCAAATGTATTATCCTCGCAAGCTGATATACGGGTATTATAAACTCTTTCGACGCGGGATACGGATACACAAGGCAATATCCCAAAAGTATGATAACCGATATTCCCGCGCCTATGACAAGCGCCTTAACTCCGCTCTTTCTCGCCTCGCCCGCGTTTTCGCAGTGCGGCAGAAGTATATTTAAGAAAAGTATGTCCGAGAAAAGAGAAACGGTGTTAAAGCCCTTACCGAAAATCGCCTTGTACCCCTGACCGAATACGGGCATAATGTTTGAAAACCTGTAATACGGTATCAGAAGCAGCAAAAACGCCAAAAGCACCGCGCCCGCGACGGGTAAAAACAAATAATTTACCTTTGCCACGGACTGCAGCCCGATATAAGCGCCTATCGCCGTCGCGATAACGAACGTAATTACTATAACCTCCAATTTAAAATTCTGCAGCAGCACCGATTTTACCGACTCGGGAAAAATTCTTACCACCGACGAAAAATTGATAAGCAGCACCGCGAACACCGTCATACCGACAATAATTTTAAGCGGCTTTCCTCCCGCCGTCTCCGCGAGCTGTATCACATTTTTGTTACCGCGATACAGCTTTGCCGTGACAAAGAATATCAAAAACACCGCCGCGGTATTATAAAGCGCCTGTATCCACGCCGCGTTTCCGCTGTTAATAATAAAAATCCTCGGAAATGTCAGAAGCATTTTTAATGATATGACATTTATTAAAAGCGCGGTCATTTCCTTTCGTTGAAGCATACCATTCCTCCATTTTACCGAAACGGTTCGGTTTGTTTCACGTGAAACATTACCAATACCTTTTCTTTGTTTTCCAACTCCGACTGATTTTCGGCTCCTCTTTACCGTCCTTTGTATTTAAAAAGTCAGGACGGTTCTCTCTTCGCCATATCGGATTTACAAACACGGCGTTCGCCATATTATTATTTTTAAGCTTAAACGTCGGCTCCAGGAACGGTACGCCGAAACTCTTTTGCGCCGCGAGCGACAACCCGTACACAAAAATACCTATCGCGATTCCGTAAAATCCCATGACCGACCCCAATACAATAAAAATCAACCTAAGCACTCTAAAGCTCCAGCTCAGCGAATAATCCGCCGTTGCGAACGACCCGATACCCGTTATCGCGATAACGATTATCATGATTGGACTTACAATTTTCGCGCTGACCGCCGCTTGACCCAAAATAAGACCGCCGACTATACCGAGCGTCGACCCTATCGGACCGGGCATACGCAGACCCGCCTCGCGTATCATTTCAAACGACAGATCCATCAAAAGCAGCTCCAGCACGCTCGGGAACGGCACATTTTCGCGCGACGCGCTTATCGAATACAACAAATACGTCGGTATAATTTCCTGATGGAACAACGTAATCGCGAGATAAAGCCCGGGCAAAAGCGTCGAAAAAAACACCGCGATCATCCTTATAATTCTAATCATATTCGCGTAAGGAACTCTCAAATAATCGTCCGACACCGAATGTGTAAGCTCAAAAATATTCGTCGGCATTACAAGCACCTGCGGATTTCCGTTAAGGATAAACGCGACGCGCCCCTCGGTAAGCGCCCGGGCAACGCGGTCGGGACGCTCCGTTTCGAGAAAGTGCGTCATTGTGGAAAACGTGTTTTCCTCCATCATCATTGCGACCTCCTCGATTGAGATTACATAGTCCATATTTATCCCGTTAAGTCTGCGCCGCACCTCGTCCACAAGCTCTGGATTGGCTATATCGGAAATGTATAGCATAACTCCGCGCGTCTTGCTTTTTTTACCTATCTTAATACCCTCCGCGATAAGCTTTTCACTCTTGATAATTTTACGCACGAGCGCCGTATTGTTGCGAAGCATCTCCGCAAACGCCTCCTGCGGACCGTAGATTGACTGTTCGTTGTCGGGCTTGTCTATGCTCCTGTGTCCCCAGTCCCTCACGTCGAGCATAAACGCCTTTGAAAAGCCCTCCGCAAAGACGGCGCACGAGCCGAAGTTGATTTCCTCGAAAACAACGTCCATACTGTTCGTTGAAAACGCCTGCGAATGTGCGATAAATTTTTCCGTGATTTCATCGACTTGTTCACTCTCCTTGCCGCCCGCGAAAAACGGCAGCTCCAACAGCGGCTTTATTATCGCCAGATCCACAAGCTCGCTCGACACCATTCCGTCGATAAACACTATGAACGCCCTGCGCCCGTGTCTCATAGATATTTCGCGTATAACAATATCATTGTTTATCGGGTAAGTAAACCTTTTTTTCACGTAAGAGAGATTTTGTTCTATGTCGTCAAAAACGGTGTCCGTTTCCGTTGTTTCCTTGTTTTCGCCGCGCACGTCGTACTCGGTGTTGCTCGGCGCGGAGCTTAAATAAAAATTCTCCTCCCGCGCCGTCGGCGTAAACATAAGATAATCTTTTACCGCGTTCAAAATTCCTTTCATACCGTTACTTCTTTCTTCAATATATTTGCGTCTCACCCCGTAGGGGCGGTCATTGGCCGCCCGCCGCCTACCTCTCTCCGTAGGGGCGACCCTCGCGGTCGCCCTTACTTACTGTCGCCTTAGGCGACTGATGAGGTGTCCTTAATGATATACTTATTATTGTAAACTTTTGCAAAATTATGCGCCTTCATAAACGAAAGATTACATTATTGTTAAATTTTAAAAATGTTTCATGTGAAACATTTACAAATAAAACTTTTATGGTATAATGTTCTTATGGTGTTACCAAAATCAGAGATTTTGACACCATAACAGAACATTGAAATCCACTTTGCACACCACGCTGCGGTGTCGGCTGCCTCGGCAGCCTGCAAATCCGGATTATAATGCTCTTATGGTGTTACCAAAATCAGAGATTTTGACACCATAACAGAACATCAAAACAAAAAAACCGAAAACGGAGAGAAATATGGCAAAAATAATAGCGGTAACAAACCAAAAAGGCGGCGTCGGAAAAACCACGACTTCCGTCAATTTAGCGTCATGCCT
Organism: uncultured Clostridia bacterium; assembly: GCA_947626075.1. Lineage (GTDB taxonomy): Bacteria > Bacillota > Clostridia > UBA1381 > UBA1381 > Hominilimicola. The sequence goes on along the minus strand of CANQQW010000003.1, from coordinate 40,991 downwards.
TGCCTGCGAAGGCAAAAAAACTCTGCTTATCGACTGCGACCCGCAGTGCAACGGCACAAGCGGTCTCGGCTTTGAGAGAGGCGGCTATACGCTGTCCGTTTACGACTGTCTTACGGACGTTTCAAAAACGGCGGACGCGGTGCTTGAAACAAAATACAACAACTTATACATAATTCCGTCGTCGCCCGATATGAGCGCGGCGGAAATAGAGCTTGCATACGAGGACAAGCGCGAATTTTTTCTTAAAAACGCAATACGCGCGGTAAAGGACGATTTTGATTTTATAATAATCGACTCGCCGCCCGCGCTCGGAATGATTACGATAAACATTCTGACGGCGGCAAACGGCGTGCTTATTCCCATTCAGTGCGAATATTACGCGCTCGAGGGCTTGAGCCGACTCATAACGACGATAAAAACGATTAAAAAGAAACTGAACCCGCAAATAGAAATAGAGGGCGTGCTCGCGACTATGTACGACGGAAGAACAAACCTATCGATACAGGTGCTTGACGAGGTAAAGAAGTTTTTCCCCGACAAGGTATACAGAACCGTAATTCCGAGAAACGTAAGACTGAGCGAGTCGCCGTCTTTCGGCGAGCCGATTATAAATTACGACCGCGCCTCAAAGGGAGCGGACGCGTATATGTCGCTCGCGAAAGAAGTTATCAGAAACAATTCATAAAACAAGGGAGTGAGGATATGCCAAAAAAGGGTCTTGGCAAAGGGCTCGGCTCGCTTTTCGGCGAAGAGGATATACGCGATGTAGCCTCAACGCCCGAGCCGCCGGAAAGCGGAAACGTTACAAACGTGCGTCTTTCTCTGATTGAGCCTAACGAAAAACAGCCCCGCCGTATTTTCGACGAGGAAAAAATAGCGATGCTCACCGCTTCCATAAAGGAGCACGGGATTATACAGCCGATTATAATAACGCCGTCAAAGAACGGTATGTATAAAATCGTGGCGGGCGAAAGACGGTGGCGCGCCGCGAAAAAAGCCAATATCAAAGAAATACCGGCGCTGATACGTCCGTATAACGACGAGCAGGTGGCGGAAATCGCGCTGATTGAAAATTTACAGCGCGAAAATCTTAACCCGATAGAGGAAGCTATAGGATATAACCTGCTTATGGAGGAATTTAATCTCACGCAGGAGATTATCGCGAAGCACGTAGGCAAAAGCCGCAGCGCCGTCGCAAATTCCTTAAGACTTTTATCACTTGACAATTCTATCCAAAAAATGCTTACCGACGGGCTTTTAACGAGCGGTCACGCGCGCGCCGTGCTTTCTCTTGAAAACGCGGATATGCGAAAAGCCCTGGCTAAAAGAATTGTCGAGGATAATTTGAACGTGCGCCAAGCGGAAGCGCTTGCGAAGCAGCTTCAAAGGAAAGCGCCGCCCAAGAAAACGAGGGAAAAAACGGCAAGCGATATAGAAATAGAAAAAATCCAGAATAATTTGTCGTCGGCTATGGGAACAAAGGTAAAAATAAACCATACCCCGAAAAAGGGCAAAATAGAAATTGAATATTACGGTAACGACGATTTGGAGCGTATTTTATCGTTCTTTAAAATAAAATAACAACCACATCACCGAAAGGAGAAAAAAATGCTGAACAGTAACAACTTGCTTTTTATAGCTCTCGCCATAATGATGGTTCTGATAATTATATGCTTTATCCTAAATGCGGTAAACTCGTCAAAAATAAGCACCCTCATGGACTATTCCGACGAGGGCGATATTATAAGCGCGCTAAAGGATTATTATGACAGGGTGGACGATTTATCCAAAACCGTAAACGACACGTCCGACGCGGTGCTGCTTTCGCGGCTCGCGGGCTGCGAAAACGACTCCAACATATCTCTTAAAAAAACAGCCGTTGTGAATTTCGACGCGTTTGACGACGTAAAGGGCGGCTTGAGCTTCGCTCTCGCGGTGCTTAACAACAATAACGACGGATTTATTTTAACGTCGCTGTACGGTCATAATTCATGTAACACCTATGTCCGCGAAATCGTAGGCGGCGAAGCCTCGATAAAGCTTCTCGATGAGGAGACAAAAGCCTTGAACGAGGCGAAAAGTAAGCTGATGGGGAATGATAAAAATGGCTGATAAGAACAATAACAAATCCTTGTTTATATATACCTCTCTCATATTTATCGTGGCGGTGCTGCTGATTATCCTGTCTTTCTTCGGACAGACAAACCTTAAGAAAAATCAGCCCTCCGTGGAAGTAAACGAAGATGCCGTAAATTCGGGAATAACCGAGAGAGCGGCTGTTTTGAGCGAGGAAAACAAAAACCTGATTGAGGAAAACAGCAAGCTCACGACGGAGCTTGCGGAGCTTCGGGAAAAGCAGACCATGAACGACATTCTTTTGAGCGCCAACGGATACTTCTCTCTCGGCAATAACAGCAAAGCTCTTGAAATGCTTAACGCCGTTATTTATGACGAACTGTCCGTCGATCAGAAAATTATATACGACAATATTAAAAAAGGTATAAGCGAAGCGGAATAACGCGTTAAAAACGACTTATTAAACGGAAAGGATAAGATAAAATGTTAGACGTCAAAATTTTAAGAACCGAGCCGGAAAAAATTAAAACGGCTTTAAAAAACAGAAACAACGACCTTGATATCGAGCCGGCTATAGAGCTTGACAAAAAAAGGAGACTCATCCTCACCGAGGTTGAACAAAAAAAGGCGAAACAGAACGAAATAAGCAAAAAAATCCCGCAGATGAAAAAAGCGGGAGAGGATACCATTCCGATATTCACCGAAATGAAAAAACTGTCAAACGAGATTAAAGCCGATGATGAGGTCGTTCGCGGCATAGACGAACAACTGCGCGCTTTTATGCTGAAGATTCCGAACATTCCCGATGAGAGCGTGCCGGTCGGCAAGGACGACAGTGAAAACGTTGAATTAAGAAAATACGGCGAGCCGAGGAAATTCGACTTTGAGCCAAAGGCTCATTGGGACATAGGAACAAATCTTGATATTCTTGACTTTGAGCGCGGCACCAAAATTGCCGGAACGCGCTTTACCGTATATAAAGGTCTCGGCGCGAGACTTGAAAGAGCCGTTATACAGTTCTTCCTGAACACTCATACCGAGGAAAGCGGCTACACGGAGATTTTTCCGCCGTACATGGTAAACAGAGATTCAATGACGGGAACGGGTCAGCTCCCGAAATTCGAGGAGGACGCGTTCAAGGTTACGAATAACGGCTTCTTCCTTATCCCGACCGCCGAAGTACCCGTAACGAACCTGCACAGGGACGAGATTCTTTCCGGCGGCGATTTGCCGATAAAATACTGCGCGTACAGCGCCTGCTTCCGCGCCGAAGCGGGAAGCGCCGGACGCGACACGCGCGGTCTTATAAGACAGCATCAGTTCAATAAGGTCGAGCTTGTTAAGTTCGTAAAGCCCGAGAACAGCTACGAGGAGCTTGAAAAACTGACGAACGACGCGGAAAAGCTTTTGCAAAAGCTCGGTATCGCGTACAGAGTTGTATGCCTTTCCACTGGCGACCTCGGCTTTTCGTCGGCTAAGACGTATGACATCGAGGTGTGGATGCCCAGCTACGGCAGGTATGTGGAAATTTCTTCATGCTCCAATTTTGTGGACTATCAGGCTCGCCGCGCCAATATCAGATATAAGGACGATCCTAAGGACAAGGCAAAGCTCGTCCATACTCTTAACGGCTCGGGACTTGCCGTTGGCAGGACTGTTGCGGCAATACTCGAAAATTATCAGAACGAGGACGGAACGGTAACGGTTCCCGAGGTTCTTGTGCCGTACATGGGCAGAGATAAAATAACAAAATAAAATTTTTCGTCCGCGCGCAATTTTTGTCCGCGGACGAAAATACATATTGTGTATAAAAAATTTTTTATACCTATATGTTGTTGGTATTTTATGTAAACCAAATTACGTAAAATTTTACTTATCAACGCCCCATATTTTTACTTATCAACAAAATTTAAAGCTTTTTCATGGGGCTTTCGGTAAGTTATCCACGTTATCCACATATTTATCCACACGGTTTAAGATAATTGCGTGTTATTTTAAAAACGGCTTATGTACGCCGTTTTTAACGGTTTACATTTTTAAAGCCGTTTTGGTTAAAAAAATAGTGTGAATTTGTCCTAATTAGGGGTTAGTTTGTTCTAATTAAGGAAAAAATCGGTTTTTAACGCGTTTTTGTATGTTTTTTTGCGCAATTTGGTTATCCACTTTGCGTGTATAACCGCATGGATAAAGGGAAAAACTAAGTTTTTTCGCATTTTTGGAGGTATTTTTAATGCTTACTCCCCGTCTGTCTGCCATAAAAAACCGCATAAAAGCTGAGGTTGCGGCTGATATAGGCACGGATCACGCCTATATTCCCATACATTTAATACAAGAAAACCGCGCAAAAAAGGTAATCGCAGCCGATATAAAGGAAGGACCGGCGCGAATTGCGAAAGAAAATATAGAAAAAAACGGACTTTCAAAAAAAATAGAAGTAAGAATCGGCAGCGGCTTGTCCGTTCTTAAAAAGGGAGAAGCGGATACTATTATAATAGCAGGCATGGGCGGTATTCTAATAAGCGAAATTATCGATGCGAATATTGATATTGCTAAAAGCAGCAAGCTTGTTTTACAGCCTATGAACGCGCAGTACGAGCTTAGAAAATACCTGATTGAAAACGGTTTTAAAATAACCGGCGAAGACATGGAAATCGAGGGCTTTAAGGTCTATAACATAATGGATGTTGAAAGCGGGGACCAAGAAAAATTTAAAACTGATTTTGAATATCAAATTCCGAAATATTTAAAAGAACATAAATATTTTAAAAATCTTCTTGAAAAAAAACAACGTGAATTTACAAAAGTAATAAACGGACTAAAAACATCAAAAAATATCGACACAAAGAAACTTAATTTATATAAATACTGGTTAAGGGAGCTAAAAAAGTATGAAAGCGAATAAAATTATTGAAATTATAGAAAAAATATGTCCCAAAAAACTCGCATATCCGTGGGATAATGTAGGACTTCTTTGCGGTGACAGTGAAAAAAAAGTTGATACTGTTTTCGTAACTCTCGACGCGAATATAACTACGGTAAAAGAAGCGATAAGTAAAGGAGCGGACATGATAGTATCGCACCATCCTATACTTTTAAACGGTATAAAACGCATAGACTATAATACCGCTGAGGGACAGATGATAAAACTTTTAATAGAAAACGACATACCTCTCTTTGCGGCGCATACAAATATGGACACCGCGCACGGCGGTATAAATGACAGACTTGCAAAATTATTAAATCTTACAAACATAAAAATTCTCGAATATCACACGGAAGATAATACCGCGGGATTGGGACGTATAGGAAAATTAAAAAATAAAATAAGCTTAGAAAAATTTTCACATATGTGCGGCGAAATTTTAAATACAACAGTCCGCGCGGCAGGCGATTTAAATACTGTCATAAATACTGTCGCGGTAGCATCCGGAAGCTGCAGCGAGATTATTCCTCTTGCGAAAGAAAAAGGAGCCGATGTTATAGTAACAGGAGATATGAAATATCATAATATGATTGATATGACAGATCTCGGTATATGCGTTATCGACGCGGGACATTATCCCACGGAAATATGCGTTATGGATATTTTCGAAGATATTCTGAAAAATTGTGGAATTAAAATCATTAAATCGGAGAACAAGGATATATTCAAATTTATTTGACATAAAAATAATTGTAGTATATAATAATTCAGGAGTAAGTCAGACGATTGCGCCATTACGGTGAGGAAAGTCCGGGCTTCACAGAGCAGGGTGCCGGCTAACGGCCGGTGAAGGCAACTTCAAGGAATAGTGCAACAGAAAATAAATGCCCGTTTTTTAACGCGGCGATTGTGGAAATGTGCGGTAAGAGCGCACAGGAAAGATGGTAACTGAATTTCCGTGTAAACCCCACCTGAAGCAACTTTGGGAACGTTAAGCTTGCTCGGCGTGTTCCCTCAAAAGGCTGGAACGCATTGGTAACTTTGCGTCAAGATAGATAATCGTCAAATACAGAACCCGGCTTATAGATTTGCTCCTACAAAAAATAAATTTTCTCCGTTTCCTTGGGAAAATTTATTTTTTTAATTGCACTTTGTCTGTTATGGAAAAAATTATACTTAGAACCCGGCTTACAGATTTGATTATATAAAAAATTTCCCTAAACGGGAAATTTTTTACATAATCATTCCTCCATCGATACCTATAACCTGACCTGTAATATAATCAGTCTTTTCGGAAGCTAAAAATAAGATTACCTTTGCGACATCTTTGGGTGTTCCTATACGTCCAAGAGGTATTTCATTTTTTAACGCGTCTATATCTTCCGCCGTAAAATTTTTATTCATATCCGTATCTATAACTCCCGGAGCTACGCAATTTACCGTTATACCAGATAATCCGAGTTCCTTTGCAAGCGCCTTTGTAAAACCTATCACAGCCGCCTTTGACGCGCTGTAGTGTACTTCGCAGCTTCCTCCCGTAATGCCCCAAACAGAAGAAATATTTATTATCTTACCCTTTTTTCTTGAAATCATATCTCTTACAAAGGCTTTTGTTACGAGAAACATACCTTTTACATTTACATTAAATACATTATCCCAATCTTTTTCGGAAATATCAGTAAATAATTTTATCTGTGCTATACCCGCATTATTTACAAGAACGTCTATATTTCCGTAATTATCATGTATGAAAGTGTACATTTTTCTTACTTCTTCTTCGTCGGAAACGTCGCATTTTACAGGTATTGCTCCCGTTTTTTCGCTTATTTTTTCGGCTTCTTTGACGCTTTTGTTATAATTTAGGAATACTCTGTACCCTTTTTCTGCAAAAAGATACACACATTCTTTACCTATTCCGCGGCTTCCTCCGGTTATAAGAACATTTTTCATACTTATTTCTCCTTATTTTTTATCTGAGGTACAAAAACTACGTCGTTATTTTCTTCATTTTGAACGCTTTTTTCCAAAGCTTTTTTTATATAATATTCCTGACAGTCGAGTTTTTTATCACTGCACTTATTTTTCTTATAAATACCATCATGCTGAATATATGAACGCATTGTATCTTTCAGTTGAATATCAAGAATTTTTATAACATCTTTTTTAAGATTTTTATCGTCAATCGGAAACATTATTTCAACGCGCCTGTTAAAATTTCTCTGCATCCAGTCAGCGCTCGAACAGAACAAATCCTCTTTACCATTATTATAAAAATAATAAATTCGCGCGTGTTCCAAATATCTTCCCACTATTGACCGTACCGTTATATTTTCGGAAAGTCCTTCAACTCCGGCGCGCAGCGCGCATATACCGCGTACTATTAAATCTATTTTTACTCCTTCGCAGCTTGCCTTATATAAAAGCGCTATAATATCGGGATCTACAAGCGAATTTAATTTTGCTGTTATTTTAGCTTTTTTACCCTCTTTCGCGTTTTTAATTTCATTTTCTATCATTTCAACTGTTTTTTTGCGAAGCCATAACGGAGCTAATATCAGTTTATTCCAACACGTAGGTTCGGAAAATCCAGAAATCATATTAAAAAAAGCTCCGGCATCCGCTCCTATTTTCTTTGAACAGGTAAGAAGTCCTATATCACTGTAAAAATTTGCTGTTATGTCGTTATAATTGCCTGTGCCGAGATGAACATATCTTCTTATTCCGTCGTTATCGCGGCGCACTATTTCAGTTATTTTTGAATGAGTTTTAAGACCGCGCAATCCGTATATAACATGACAACCCGATTTTTCAAGCTTTCGCGCCCATATTATATTATTTTCTTCATCAAAACGCGCTTTAAGTTCCACAAGCACACTTACTTGCTTACCATTTTCCGCCGCCCTTGACAAAGCATCTATAATCGGTGAATTTCCGCTTACTCTGTACAATGTCTGTTTTATTGCGAGAACATTTTTATCTGACGCCGATTTTTTTATTAATTCCACAATTGTTGAAAAACTGTCATACGGATGATACAAAAGAATATCTCCCCCGCGTATTTTTTCAAATATATCATCACATTGAAGTTCCTTTCTTATCTGCGGTTTAAACGGCTTATACTTATATTTATCATATTCTTCTTCACTGTAAATTTCATTTAAAAATGTAAAGTCTATAGGACCGTTTATTTTATAAATATCATCTTCTTTTACGTTAAGTTCATCTTGAAGTATTGAAAGAAGTTCTTCCTTTATACCGCTGTCCACTTCAAGACGAATTACCTCGCTCCTTTCTCTTTCCTTAAGACTTTTTTCTATTTCCAAAAGTAAATCCTCGCTGTCGTCCTCATCTATAGGAATATCAGCGTCGCGCATTACTCTGTACGGATACGAATATACAACATTATATCCCATAAAAAGCATACTTAAAAATTCCTGCACTATTTCTTCTATAAGTATATAACTGTTTTTACCGTTTTCCGACGGCAATTTAATTACTCGCTTAAAAACAGACGGTATCTGTACGGTAGCGAAAGCTTTTTTATCTTCTCCCTTTTTTATAAGCGCGCATATATTCAAAAACTTGTTGTGTATAAGCGGAAAAGGTCTTGAAGAGTCCACCGCCATCGGCGTTAAAACGGGATATATTTCTTCTTTAAAGTACCTTTCCGTAAATTCTTTCTGCTTTTTTGAGAGCTTATTTCTGTTAATTATGAGTATATTTTCACTTTCCAGCTCCTTTTTCAGCTTATTTGTATATATATTGTACTGTTTATCGACCATATTATGAGTTTTTTCCGATATTTTTTTAAGCTGACAAGCGGGAGTAAGTCCAGCGGCGTCCTTTTTTTCATAATCAGATACCTGCATATTTTTAAGCGACGCAACGCGTACCATAAAAAATTCATCTAAATTGGAGCTTGTTATGGATAAAAATTTAATTCTTTCAAACAAAGGATTTTTATCGTCACAGGCTTCTTCCAAGACGCGAAAATTAAAATCAAGCCATGAGAGTTCTCTGTTTATGTAATTTTCACTCTTTTTTAAATTTTTCATCTTAAAAAATCCTCTCTTTGATACTTTTATATTTACATTTATTATATATAATAATTAAAAAAAACTCAATATTTTTCTTGATTTATTTATCTAAATTTGATATTATTAAATGTAGACTTGAAAATATTATAATATGTTTGTTTTTTACATAATATGTCAAAAATATTTAAAAAGGAGGAAGTGAAATGAATATGGAAATAACCGAAATATGGAATAAAACTCTTATAAGTATAAAAAACAGTATAAATTCACCTGTAGGCTATAATGTACATATAAAAGCCTCTATTCCTGTTTCTCTTATAAATTCCGTTTTTACAATTTCAGTTCCTACATCTATAAATAAAAATATAATAGAATTCAGATACAGAAATTTAATAGAATCCTCGCTCGAAAAGGTTACGGGACAAAAGCTGTCTCTTAAGATAGCCGTAGGCGAGGAATATGAAGATAAAAAAGAAGAAAATAAAAAGACAGATGTTTTTCATAACAGTGAAGTAAGTCTTTACGGAGTAAATCCTCGTTACACATTTGAAAACTTTGTTGTAGGCTCGTCCAACAGCGTAGCATATGAGGCGGCAAAGCGCAGCGCAGAATCTCCGGGACAGCTTGACAATCCTCTCTTTATTTACGGTAACAGCGGACTGGGTAAAACTCATCTGATGCACGCCATAGGAAATAAAATAAAGGAAAACTATCCCGACGCAAATATAATATGTGTGCCGTGCGAAAGATTTACCAATGAATTTATTGTGGCTATACGAGAAAAAACTACCGATAAATTCAGAAGCAAATACAGAAGCGCCGATGTTCTGCTCGTGGACGACGTACAATTTTTGGAACATAAAGAAGCTGTACAGGAGGAATTTTTTCATACCTTTAATGAGCTTTTTTCACTCGGAAAACAGATAGTAATAACAAGCGATCGGCGTCCGAGTGAATTAAAAACTCTTACAACCAGAATGAAAACAAGATTCGGACAAGGCTTTACAATAGATATATCTCTGCCTAATTATGAAACGAGAATAGCTATTCTTCAAAATAAAGCGCTTGCTCACAATGTAACCATCGATGAGGATATTTTAGGTTATATAGCCGATAATATCCGTTCCAGTATAAGAGAACTTGAAGGCGCTCTTTTAAATGTAATATCAATGTCGGAAATAAAACATTGTGATATAACTATGGATTTTGTAAAGAAAACACTTGAAGCCATAATTTCAAGCGACGATTCTTCTAAAATAAGCACAAAATCAATTATACAAAAAGTAGCGGTATATTATAATATTTCCGAGAAAGACATAACGGGAAAAATAAAAACAAAAGAAATAGCCCTCCCCCGCCAAGTGGCTATGTATTTATGCCGTAAGCTTTTAAGTATGAACGATACTTCCATATCAAAAGAATTTTCAAAAGACAGAACTACTGTTAAACATAATATAGAAAAAATAGAATCTGAAATAAACACAAACGAAACGCTTAATTCGGACATAACATATATAACAAGAGATTTGGAAGAAATGTAGAGGATAAATATTAGGATAAGCTGTTGATAAAAAATAAATTGAAAAGTTCAAAAATAACGATGTGGAAAATTATGATTTATAAACAAATAATACACATATAAATTTTTATTAAATATGTCTTATTTATCCTGTTTATAATAACTTTTCCAACAATCCACGCTTATTATTACTGTTAATATTAAATATATATTTATTATATATAAATATATATTTGAAAAAAAAATAGATAAAAAATGTTGATAAAATTATACACAAGGAGATATAAAAAATGAAAATTATATGCAACAAACCTCAGCTCGTAGAAATTATAAATACGGTTCAAAGAGCTATAGCTCCAAAAACGTCACTGCCTGTTTTAGAGTGTATAAAAATAGACGCCGCAGGTGACGGAAACGTTGTATTTACCGGGAACAATATAGATTTATGTATAGAATATAATACGAAATGTACGGTCACCGAAGGCGGAACAATAGCTTTGGCTTCAAAAATGTTCGGAGAAATAGTAAGACGTTTACCCGAGGGTGATGTTACAATAAGCGTAAATCCGTCAAATTATGTCACTAAAATAAAAAGCGGATCGAGCGAGTTTAATATACAGGGAGTTTCACCCGACGAATTTCCGTCAGCCCCGGTGCTTGACGAAAATTTCAGATTTTCGGTATCTCAAAACAGCCTGAAAAAGCTCATAAGAAAGACCATAGCCTTTGTGGCTCAAAACGAGGGTAAAAAACCTGTTCTTACGGGAGCGTTGTTTGAAATAAAAAATAATTATCTTAATGTGGTTGCTTCCGACGGTCACAGACTTGCCGTTGTAAAAGAAGAAATTAAAGAAAATGTGGATAATAATAAATTTATTGTGCCGGGACTTACGTTAAGAGAACTTATTAAAATATTAAAGGATGAGGAAGAAAAGGTAGACATTATAGTTTCCGACAGAACAGTATTAATGGACTTCGGTAATTATCAGGTTTATTCGAGACTTCTTGACGGTGAATTTCTTAAATATGAGGCTATAATTTCCGCCGTAAATACTCTTAACGTAGTGGCGGAAAAGAGATATATAGTAGACAGCCTTGAAAGAGCGCTGCTGCTTATTAACGATGATATTTCCGCTAAATCGGAAAATAAAATACCTGTACGTTTTAATATAGCTTATAATAAGATAGACGTGTCATGTATAACGGGTAAGGGACAAGTGAACGATACCGTTCCTGTGGAGCTTGACGGCGGCGAGCTTATAATAGGATTTAACTGTAGATTTTTACTTGACGCGCTTTCGGCGTGTGATGAGGATAAAATTAAAATGGAATTTTCCGCGCCGACAAGCGGATGCTTTATAAGAAGTACAAAAGACGACGATTCGTATGTATATATGATACTTCCCGTAAGACTTTATAATTAAAGCTAAAAATAATCGGCGTGTCTTACACTTTTTTAAGTTAACGTTTATATGTTAGTATGGAGGTAAAACTGAGATTGATATGAAGATAAAAACTTTAAATAATTTTTACAGCAATGAAAATACATATATAGTATATGACGAGAATACAAAAAACGGAGTTGTTATAGATCCGGGATATAGGGACAGCGGTATTTTAAAATCGGCTTCTGACGACGGTATAAATATTAAGTATATTCTAATAACGCATTGTCATTACGACCATATAGAATATCTTGAACAGCTTCGCGAAAAAACGGGAGCTAAGCTTGTAAGCAGTGAAAATTGCAGTAACAATATAGGAAATCCCGATATTAATCATTCGGTTTCGGGAATTGGAATCACTATTTGCGCGAAAAAAAGTGAAATTATATTATCCGACGGTGAAGAGTTAAATATAGACGGTATGAATATAAAATGTATTTATACACCGGGTCATACAAACGGCGGAGTTTGTTATTTATTTAATAATGAAAAGCTGTTTTCCGGGGATACGTTATTTTTGAGAAGTATAGGAAGAAGCGACCTCCCCACAGGAAACGGAGAAAAGCTGGCAGATTCAATAAAAAATAAATTGTATACGCTCGATGAAAATATAACGGTATTTCCCGGACATGGAGAACAGACCACAATAGGATATGAAAAAAAATTTAATATGTTCGTAAAGGGCTGATAATATGCTTATTGTTCAGAACGGTTATGAATGTGATTACGAAATGAAGCTTTTTTATAAGCTTTTTTTCGGAGAAAAAGAGGACGTAATTGTATACTCCAATTTTGAATATAAAAATAAAACGGTAAATGTATATACTGAAATAATATATGGTACGGACATATATTTTGACGATTATTATTATAAATTTGATACGGAAAATAAGAAAAAGCAGCTTATAAAAAAGATATTTACGGCTTCATGCACGAAGTCTTTTTGTCACGCGGCGGAAAAAATAAAAAATGTAAATCTGCCGTGGGGAGTAATGTGCGGTATACGTCCGGCAAAAATTGTGCGTTCTCTTTCGGAAGAAGGATATAACCGCGATGAAGTAAGAAAAATACTTAAAGATGTTTATGAAGTATCGGATGAAAAAATAAATCTTGCCATAGAAGTGGCTGAAAATGAAATAAAACTTCTTAAAGAAATAGGAAAAAACAGCATAAGCGTGTATATAGGAATACCTTTTTGTCCAACGCGTTGTCTTTACTGCTCATTTGTATCGACGGATATAAGAGTAAGCGGAAAGTATATGGATGAATTTGTTGAAAAGCTGCTTTTGGAAATTGATAAAACTGCGGAAACAGTAAAGAAAATTGGATTGTACGTTGAAAATATATATATTGGCGGTGGTACTCCGACAACTCTTTCAGCCGCTCAGCTTACAGCAATATTTGAACGTCTTAAGAAAAATTTTGATTTTGATAGAATAAAGGAATTTACTCTTGAGGCGGGCAGACCTGATACTATAGACAAGGACAAGCTTATTGCCGCTAAAAAGGGAGGCGTAAACAGAATAAGTATAAATCCGCAGACCATGAATGAGGTTACCCTTAAAAAAGTAGGAAGAAAACATACTCCCGATATGGTAAGAAATTGCTTTAAGGAAGCTCGTAAAGTAGGATTTGATAATATAAATATGGATTTAATAGCCGGACTTCCCGATGAAACCGTTGATATGTTTAAGCACAGTCTTGACGAGGTAATAAAGCTTGACCCGGAAAATATAACGGTACATTCTATGGCTGTAAAACGCGCGGCGTCACTGAGATTTACAGATATGGAGCTTACCAAAGCAAAGTATATGAATGAAATGCTTTCATACACTCAAAAGAGAATGAAAGAAACGGGGCGAAAACCGTATTATATGTACCGTCAGAAAAATATTTCGGGTAATCTCGAAAACGTGGGCTACTCGAAAGACGGATTTATGAGCGCTTACAACATAAATATTATGGAGGAAAAACAAACCATTATAGCGCTTGGCGGCGGCGGAAGCACAAAGCTTGTAATGGGCGACAGAATAGAGAGAATTTTTAATTTTAAAGACCCTGTTGAATATATAAAAAGATTTGATGAAATTCTTGAAAAGAAAGACGAAACAGTAAAAATACTCGGAGGTGAAAAAAATGGCTGATGAAATGACCGTAAATAAGATTATGGGAGAATACGAGGAAATGCGTATTGAAGCGGCAAATAAAAGAAAAAAGCGTATTGATGAAATTAACGGAAAATTTCCGAGAATTGAAGAAATAGACAAGGAAATTTTTCGCCGCGGTCTCGATAACGTAAATAATATTCTTAAAAATCCCGAAAAAAAGGACGAGTATAACGGTGATTTTAAAGAAAACTTAAAAAGACTTAACGATGAAAAACAAAAAATACTGACCGAAAACAATATTCCGTTCGATTATGATAAGTACGAGTATGTTTGTGATATATGTCATGATACCGGCTACGAGCCTGACGGGAAAAGATGTAAATGTTTTGAACAAAAACTTATTAACGAAGCATACTCTATGTCAAATATGGCTGATATTATTAAAAGTCAAAATTTTGACACATTTTCATTTGAATACTATTCAAAAAAATCGCAGGATGGTTTAATTTCACCTTATGAAAATATGGTTAAGATTTATCGTAACTGTAAAAATTTCTGTGAAAATTTTGATACGGAAACCAAAGGAATGGTATTTTACGGTCCGACGGGACTTGGTAAGACATTTCTTTCGGGAGCGGTGGCAAAGGAAATTATGGATATGGGTAAAACCGTCATTTATCTGAGAGCCGCGAAAATGTTTTCAGTTTACGAAGATTATAAATTCGGAAGAAATACCGATAGAACGCTTATAGATAATATTTACAATACGGATCTTCTTATAATAGACGATTTAGGTACGGAAATTCAGGATAAAAAAAATTATTCGTTTCTTTTTGACGTTGTAAATGAAAGAACGACAAACGGAAAGAAAATTATTATAAGTACAAATCTTGAAATAAGCGAAATTACAAAGCTTTACAGTATGCGGTTCACATCGAGACTTTACGAGAATTTTATGATGTACAGGTTTTACGGCGAGGATATACGCTTACAAAAATTTAGAAAAAACGCCGGTTTAAATTAATTAACGAAGTCAAAGATTTAAAAAAATCTTTGACTTCGTTGGATTTTTATGATATTTTATTTCAATAAATTATAAACTTCGTTTCTAAGTTCGTAATCGGTGTCAAACAAACCTCTCACCGCGGCGGTACGCGTTTTCGCATTGTGTGTTTTTATTCCGCGCGCGGTCATGCAGCTGTGTTCACCCTCGATAATTACTATTACGTCTTTTGTATTGCATATATTCTGCATAATGTATGCGATGTCGGCGCACATTTTTTCCTGTAATTGAAGGCGTTTGGAAACCATATCGCATATACGCGCTATTTTTGAAAGACCTATTACCTTACCGTTCGGGATATATCCGACATGACATTTCATATTGTACATAAGCGCGAGATGGTGCTCGCAGTATGAAAATACCTCAATGTCCTTTACAAGTACAAGATCATTTGAATTTACGTCCTCAAAGCATTTGTTGAACATATCCGCTATTTCGTCATTTGTGTAACGCATACCTTCAAAAACTTCGTCATACATACGCGCCACTCTTGCAGGTGTTTCAATAAGTCCCTCTCTGTTTGGGTCGTCGCCTATCGCTTCTATGAGCATTTTTACCGCTTTTTCTATTTTCTCATGGTCGAACTCTTTTTTCACATTATACACCCCTTTCGAGCGGATTCCAAATTATTTTATGGAGTTGTACCTGAAAACGCGCGTCGGAAAGAATTTCTTCGGAAAGAATTTCATTAACCGCTTTTTTAGCGTCATACATACCGTATACCGTTCCGATAAATATATGAGGCATTACATCATATATTGCTTTCAGTTTTTTTACGATTTCCACGGTTTGAGCCATATCCTCGTCGCTGCCCACGACGAGTTTAACGACATCGTGCGGTTTTAGGTTAAGAAAATTATTCCATATCATTTTATCGGTCATACCGCTTGACGAGAGTTTGTAATCTATTGTGAAAAACAATCCGCCTCGGCGCGGTATGTCGGTAATGTCGGCGGCGCCGTTTGTTTCAATGTTTACTTCACAGCCTTTTTCAATAAGCTTTTCTATAAGAGCGCGGCAGTCTTTATGTATAAGAGGCTCGCCTCCCGTAAGCGTGACGCGCTTATATTTCATATTTACTTTTGAAATAATTTCGTTTATTGTCATTTCCTCATACACGCAAGGCTCGTCCTCACCGAAAAGCGCGTAAGCGGTATCGCAGTAAGAACAGCGCAGATTACAGCCCGCGAGACGTATAAAAGTCGCCGGCTGACCGGCGCGTATGCCTTCGCCTTCGATGCTGTTAAAAATTTCAACTACTTTCATGACAGCACCACTTTCGATTCGGATTTGTAATATACCGCCGTATTGTTTTCGCTTTCCTTTACGTCCACACGGTAACAGTACGGCGTGAGTTCGTCGCAAATGTATTTCGCCATATTTTCGGCTGTCGGATTGAAATTTACAACGTCATTTATAACTTTATGGTCAAATTTATCCTTTATTTTTTTATTTATGTGTGTAAAATCCATTATCATTCCGTTTTCGTTAAGAGTTTCGCTTCTGAGATATATATCCACAATCCAGTTGTGACCGTGCAGATTTTCGCACTTTGATTTATAACTCAAATTTAAATAATGCGCCGCGCTTATTTCCAAACGTTTTTTTACCTCATACATGATTTTTCATCTCCAAAAATTTTTCGTAACCGCGCCGACGGAGCGTACACGCGGGGCAATGACCGCAGCCCATGCCCTTAACG
Source organism: uncultured Clostridia bacterium (assembly GCA_947626075.1). Taxonomy (GTDB): domain Bacteria; phylum Bacillota; class Clostridia; order UBA1381; family UBA1381; genus Hominilimicola. The sequence continues at coordinate 24,118 of CANQQW010000003.1, read as the reverse complement.
CCGTTATAGCACGTGAGCGTCTTATTATACACAATATCCAGCACACCCAAATCGTCAGCCATTTTCCACGTCGCCGCCTTGTCTATCCACATGAGCGGCGTGTGTATTACAAAATTATAGTCCATAGCGAGATTTAGCGTGACGTTTAACGACTTTACAAAAATATCCCTACAGTCGGGGTAGCCTGAAAAATCCGTCTCGCACACGCCTGTGACGATTTCGGTCGCACCGTGCGTTTTCGCGTAAATCGCGGCATAGCTTAAAAACAAGAGGTTTCGTCCCTCGACAAAGGTGTTGGGTGGCGCGCCCTCGGGCTTCGTTTCTTCGACAGGTATATCCTCGCGCGTGAGTGAGTTTGCGCTGAGCTGATTTATGATTGGCGTGGGAATTACCTCATACATAATACCCGCGTCCGCGCAGATTTCCGCCGCACACTCGAGTTCGAGCTTGTGACGCTGACCGTAATCAAAACCGACAGCCGACACGTTTTCCTTACCGAATTTGTCTATTGCCCAAAACAGACACGTCGTGCTGTCCTGACCGCCCGACAAAACCACTATAGCCTTTTTTCCTTTTATCATCTCATATTCTCCTTTAAGCTGTCGAAAAGTCTTTCCTCCGCGATTTTTTCGTATTTTGTGTCTTTTTCGCCGTAGTTCGCGAACGGGTAAATGGATATTCCGCCGCGCGGCGTGAATATGCCCTTGACCTCGAGGTATTTCGGCTGCATCAGCTTTACAAGGTCTTTCATTATAATATTCACGCAGTCCTCGTGGAAGTCGCCGCGGTTACGGAAGCTAAAAAGGTACAGCTTCAACGATTTCGACTCGACCATTTTTTCATTCGGAATATAGTTTATTATAATACGCGCAAAGTCCGGCTGACCCGTTATCGGGCATAGAGACGTAAATTCGGGACAGTTGAATGTCACCATGTAGTCGTTTTCGGGGTGCTTGTTAATAAACGTCTCCAGTACCTCCAGCGCGTAGTCGTCTCGGTATTCTGTTTTTTTGCTTCCCAAAAGGGTAAGACCCTCAGTTTCCGATTTTGTTCTCGGCATGGTATCTGCTCCTTTGTGTTGGTATTTTTGCGGGCGGCCAATGACCGCCCCTACGGATATTGTTGATGTTGGGCTGTCGTGGACGGGCGACCGCGAGGGTCGCCCCTACGATGTGTAATTTATAAAAACGGGTGTAGGGTCGTCCCTTGCGGGCGACCGCATGAAAGGTCCCTTTGTCAAAGGGAGGCTCACTCCCCTTATTCTTTTTCTTCCAGCCATTTTATCTTCTGTGCGCAGGCGTGGCGCATGATATTTTCAAGCTCGTTCCTATCCTCGTTTTCGACTGCGACAGCCATTTTTTCAAGGCTTGCTTCCATTTCGCGTATACGCTTTACAAGCGCGCCCTTGTTTTCCACAAACAGCTCGCTCCACATTACCTCGTTTATCTTCGCGACGCGCGTACAGTCGCGCAGACTGCCCGCGCTGAAAAACCTTGACTTTTCTATTATCGGATTGTCACACAGCGCGACCGCGACGACGTGCATAAGCTGCGACGTGTACGCTATTATTTCGTCATGCTCCTCGGGCGTGGTTGTTACTATATGCTTACAGCCGATATATTCAGCCATTTCGCGCACCAGCGCGACGCTTTCGGGATTGTTGTTCTTCGTCGGCGTAATAAGGAAAGACGCGTTTTCAAACAGCGTATCGGTCGAGGATTTATAGCCGCCGACCTCGCGCCCCGCCATCGGGTGCGCGCCGACAAAATCAACCGTGTCGGGAAGTATTTTTGAAAGCTCGTCTACCATGAAAGTTTTTACACCCGACACATCCGTTATAACCGCGCCTTTTTTTATGCGCGAAAGATTATTCTTTACCATATCAACGTTTAACCTCGGATACAGGCAAAGTATTATTAAATCCGCCCCGTCCATAGCGTCGCCGGGGTCGGAAAAGCCCTCGTCTATTGCTCCGTCCTGCTTCGCAAGACGCAAAACCTCCTCCGTTCTGTTATACGCGGCTACGCTGCATCCGCGAAAACCGCGTAAACGCCGCGCAATTGAGCCGCCTATAAGACCCAAACCTATTATTGCAATCCTCATAATTATTCTATCACTCCGTTATTTTTTTCTATTTTACCACAAAAACAACGTCTTGTGAATAGCTATTTTTAATTAAGTTGACAAATTATAAGCAAATATGGTATATTAAAAATGACCATATATTCCGAATAAAATGAAATTATTTTCATATAATAGCAAACGTGTTTTTTATTTGTACAAAAATACGCGCTTATTTGAATACGTTTGTTGTATGAAAATATTTGTTTCGGATTTATATGGTCAATAAATCAGGAGCGGCGTATTTTTCGCGCTGCTCCATCGGCGCAGCGCGTTTTTTTGCGCCCGCCATACTATACACAATCCGGCTAAAGACCGCTATGCGGTCTTTTTTAATGTAAATTCTTTTTTTTGTATTGACGGCTTACGGTGAAAAATGATAAAATATCCATATCTATAACCTACAGACAGGAGAAAAATTATGTGGAGCGCGGACAAATGGAGAGATTACCGTCTTATCGACAGCGCGGACGGAGAAAAAATCGAATACTGGGGCAAATATCTTCTGCGCCGTCCCGACCCGCAGGCGGTATGGAGCGATAAGTCCTGCGAGGACTGGAGCAAGGCGGACGCGTGGTACCACCGCTCGAAATCGGGCGGCGGGAAATGGCAGTTCCTTAATAAAAAACTGCCCGAACGATGGACTGTTAATTATCGCGATCTTACGTTTAATATAAAGCCTATGGGCTTCAAACACACGGGACTGTTCCCCGAACAGGCTGTAAACTGGGATTGGTTCACGGAGCTTATACGCGCTGCAAACAGACCCGTGCGCGTGCTTAACCTTTTCGCGTACACGGGCGGCGCGACGGTCGCTGCGCTCGCGGCGGGCGCGGAGGTCGTGCATGTGGACGCGTCTAAGGGTATGGTTACATGGGCGAAAGAAAACGTTGTATCATCTGGACTTAGCGATAAGCCCGTAAGGTATATAGTGGACGATGTGGTTAAGTTCGTGCGGCGCGAACAGCGCCGCGGACGCGAATACGACGCGGTTATAATGGACCCGCCCTCATACGGCAGAGGTCCTTCGGGCGAGGTATGGAAAATAGAAAACGAATTGTATCCGCTCGTGTTGGAGTGCATGAAAATACTGTCGCGAAAGCCGCTGTTTTTTCTGATAAACTCGTATACAACGGGACTTAGCGCCGAGGTGCTTATAAACGTGCTTACAATGACTGTGGGGAAAAAATACGGCGGAAAAATTACGGCGGACGAGATTGGTCTTACGATGCAGTCAAACGGTCTTGTTCTCCCGTGCGGTATCAGCGGACGCTGGGAACGCGGGTAAATACGCCTTAAAGGGGGGTACGGAAATGATAGAAACGCAAAAGCTTTCCTTTGCGTACCGCGCGGATGACAACGCGCGGGAAAACGTTTTAAAGGAAATAAATTTAAAAATAGATAAAGGCTCATTCACCGCCGTACTCGGACGCAACGGCAGCGGCAAATCGACCCTCGCGAAGCATTTTAACGCGATACTTCTTCCGTCCGGCGGCAAGGTATATGTAAACGGTATGGACACGTCCGACGGTAAAAACACGTTCCGTATACGTCAGTCGGCAGGTATGGTGTTCCAGAATCCGGATAATCAGATGGTCGCGGCGTCGGTTGAGGACGAGGTTGCGTTCGCGCCGGAAAATCTTGGCGTAGACCCTAAGGAGATACGCCGCCGCGTTGACGAGTGTCTTGAAACGGTTGGTATGACGAAATTCGCCTTGTCCGCGCCGTCAAACTTGTCGGGCGGTCAAAAACAGAGAGTGGCAATCGCCGCTGTACTCGCGATGAACTCCGAGATACTTATACTTGACGAGTCTACCGCCATGCTTGACCCGAAGGGCAGGAGAGAAGTTATCGAAACGATAAAAAGACTAAACAGCGAAAAAGGTATAACGGTAGTGCTTATAACGCACCGCATGGACGAAGCCGCCGAGGCGCAGCGCGCGGTCGTTATAGACAACGGAGAAATTGTTCTTGACGGCGCGCCCGGGGACGTTTTTTGCCGCGTGGAAGAATTAAAGTCTCTCGGACTTGACGTGCCGCAGGTTACGCTTCTCGCGTATGAACTGGGTAAACGCGGTATCGAAATAAACAAAAGCGTACTGACCGTGGACGAGTGCTTTGCGGAGCTTATAAAGAAAGCGAGTGAGGTCGGTATATGATAAAAACGGAAAATCTTTGTTACACGTACCAAGCCGGCACACCGTTTGAGAGGTGCGCATTGCGGGACGTTAATCTTGAAATACCCGACGGGTCTCTGACCGCGATTATAGGTCATACAGGCAGCGGTAAGTCCACGCTGATACAGCATTTTAACGCGCTTATAAAGCCGACAAGCGGCAGGATTTTAATAGACGGCACGGACATTAACGCCGACGCGGCAAACGTGAAGCTTGCGCGGCGCACGGTCGGGCTTGTGTTCCAGTATCCCGAGCATCAGCTTTTTGAAGAAACGGTATACCGCGATATAGCGTTCGGTCCGCGCAATATGGGACTTTTTGAAGAGGAAACGGACAGACGTGTCCGTGACGCCGCCGCGCTTGTCGGACTTGACGAAAAGTATTTTAATCGTTCGCCGTTCGAGCTGTCCGGCGGTCAGAAACGCCGCGCCGCCATAGCGGGAGTACTCGCCATGAAGCCAAAGGCGCTTATACTCGACGAGCCTACCGCCGGTCTTGACCCAAAGGGCAGAGACGATATTTTGTCGATAATAAAAAGACTTCACGAACAGTATTCGGACATGATTATTATTTTCGTGTCGCACTCGATGGAGGACGTGGCGAAAACAGCGGAAAACGTAATCGTTATGAATGATGGACGCGTCGAAGCCGAGGGGTCGGCGGAGCGGATATTTTCACAGGGCGAGAATCTCCGAAAGATCGGTCTTGACGTGCCTCAGATAACCATGCTTACGGACGCGCTGCGCAAAGCCGGTTTTACGCTGCCCGACAATATTTATACCGTGAGCGGCGCGGCGGACGCTATCGCGCGGTTTCTCGGAGGTGGCGGCGGTGTTTAAGGATATAATAATAGGAAAATACGTACCCGGCGATTCGCCGCTGCACAGGCTCAATCCGACGGTAAAACTGATATTTACGATATTGTACGTTGCGGCGCTGTTTATGGCGGACAGCCCGATTTCGTATATGATATTTTCGCTTTACACGCTTACGCTTATACTTGTAAGCGGCGTGCCGATCAAGGTGATTTTAAAGGGAATACGTCCCATGCTGTGGATTTTCATATTCACGGCGGTACTTAACGTGTTTATGACGCCGGGCGAGGAGCTGTGGTCGGTAGCTGTCTTTTCATTCAGCTTGAAAATCACAAAAGAGGGAGTGACGGCGGGCGCGGTAATGACGATACGGCTTTTGTATCTTATTATAGGCACGTCGCTGCTCACCCTTACGACCTCGCCCTTGCAGCTTACCGACGGTATAGAGAAGCTGTTAAGTCCGCTTAATAAAATAAAAGTACCGTCGCACGAAATAGCGATGATGATGACGATAGCCATACGGTTTATACCGACGCTCGCGGAGGAGACCGACAAGCTTATGAAGGCGCAGACCGCGCGCGGCGCGGACTTTGAGACGGGTAATATAATAAAGAGGGCAAAGGCTATGCTGCCTCTGCTCATACCGCTTTTAATCAGCGCTTTTCGCCGCGCGGACGAGCTTGCCGAGGCTATGGAAGCGCGCTGCTATACGGGCGGGAAAAAGCGGACGCGTATGAAAGAAAGCCGCTTTACAGGACTTGACGGCGCGGCGTGCGTAATTTTTTTCCTCGCGTGCGCCCTGCTTGCCGCAGCGGAATATTGGATATAAATTTAGATTGAATTTTAGCATGGGAAATGGTATAATGAATATTAAGCTTAACTTACAGTACGACGGCACGGAGTACCACGGCTGGCAGATACAGAAAAACAGCGTGACGGTACAGGAAACGGTGAAAAACGCGATTGAAAAAATCACGGGCGAAAACGTGGTTCTTATCGGCTGCGGACGCACCGATACCGGCGTTCACGCGGAAAATTACGTCTGTAATTTCCACACAAGCTCGAAAATGGGTGCGGACAGATTTCCCTACGCGCTTTGCGCCATGCTGCCGAAAGATATAGTATGCTTCGGCGCGAGCGAGGTTGACGAGGACTTTCACGCGTCGCGGAGCGCCGTGGGCAAGCGGTATGTGTACAGGATTTTAAACCGTGAATTTCCCGACGCGGTTCTTTGCCGCTACGCGTGGCATTACAAGTATCCGATTGACATTGATAAAATGCGGGAAGCGGCGGCGGCTTTTTTGGGCAAGCATGATTTTATAGGCTTCGCGTCAAGCGGGTTTTCGGTAAAAACGACCGTGCGCGAAATTTATTCGCTTGACATTTCTCGTAAAAATGATTTGATAACAATCGATATAACGGGAAACGGATTTCTGTACAATATGGTGCGGATAATAACAGGCACTCTCGCGGCGGCGGGAAACGGTAAAATCAACGCCGCGGACATGAAAGATATAATAGAATCGCGCGACAGGCAAAGAGCGGGCATAACCGCGCCGCCCGAGGGACTTTGCTTAAAGGAGGTGTATTATCGTTGAAAAAAGACAAGGACAAGGACATTATAAACGAGGGTTCCATAAACGACCTTATCCGCTATGCGGAGAACGACGGCGATAATACGTCCGAAAGCGAGCGGGAGCTTGACGGCGGCACGCCGCCCATAGACATTCCCGATACGGGCGGCATTGAATACGGCGGCGCGTACAACGATATATACGACGAAGCTTTTGACAGGACGGACGGAGCTTTTGGAAACGAGCCAAAGAATACGAAAAAGGGCGTAATTGTCGGAGGCATTATAGGATTAATCGTGGTATTGTTGTTTATATCCATAGATTCCGGCATAATCGGCAAATACAAGAATAATTTCACAAAAAATTTCACAAATATTTTTTCCTTGCTTAAGTCTGCGGACAATTCCTTGCCCGAAGCGCCCGCCACACCCAAGCCGGACGCGGTGTACAGCACCGAGATAACCTCGAATGTGATTATCCCCCTTGAAAACGCAAGCGATACCGAGTTCGCTCCGTATAAGGGCGGAATACTTTGCGCTAACATGAACCATTTGTCTTACATAGATTCTTCCGGCAGCGTCGCTTGGGAGCAGGATACGGTTATAGTGGACCCGATATTGAAAGCGGAGGGTAATTATATACTTCTTGCCGAAAGAGGAAGAAATAAAATATGTCTTTACAACGACAAAAAGCTCGTTTACGAAACGGAGGACCCCGACATTATAGAATCGGCGAACGTGTCCTCGAACGGCGACGCGGTTATTATTACGGATAAAGCGTCGTATAAAGGCGGAATATCGGTATACAACAAATCAGGCGCGCAGATTTTCTCGTGGGCGTCCGGCAGCGACAGCGTTATAAGCGCGGACATTTCATCCTCGTCGCGCCGCGTCGCGGTCGCGCTGCTGAATACGGACGCGAACGCGAAAAGCGCGATACAGCTTTTTAACGTGAACGAAACAAACAGCTACGCGAAAGTGGACGCGGACGATACCGTTATTTTCGAGGTAAAGTTCGCGGACGACACGCTTAACGCGTTCGGCGACAACAGAATTTTGGGCGTATCCTCGTCGGGCAGGGTAATATACGACAATACGTTTGAAAACGTGCAGCTTACCCATTCCGCCGTTGACGATGACGGCAGCAAGCTTCTGTCTTTTGACGACGGCAACATACCGATGTTGAATCTGTACTCGCCCGGAGGCTCCCTTAAGGACAGCGTGACGCTTACAGGCGTGACGGATTTTATCGGAGTGAGCAATAAAAACGCGCTGTACAATATCGGCAGAGATGTGTATTTCGGCAAGCTTAACTCAAAGAATATGACAAAATACACCGCGACAATGGATATACGTAATTTGTATGTTTTGTCCGACGTCTCTTTTGCGATTGTATATTCAAACAGTATTGAGCTTGTAACGATTTAGGAGGAAATATGGGTATAGTTCTTGACATTATTTTTGCGCTGATTTTGATAACGGCTTTTTCGGTCGGATACCGCAAGGGACTTGTAAAGTCTGTATGGAAAATCGCGGCGCTTGTGATTACGATAGTGTCGGTAATGCTTTTAAAGGAGCCGGCAAAGGAATTTCTCGCGTCGTCCTCGTTCGCGGAGACCTTGCGCGCGTGGATAACCGAGAATATACACCTGCCGCCGGGCGGAGGCGTGAATATACCCGACGCGCTTAATTTGCCCGAATTTTTAAAACCGCTTGTAAACAGCGGTATAGAAAGCGCGCAGGGCGTTGCCGCTTCCGTAAACGACACCGCCGCGTCGGCGCTCGCGTCCGTTTTTATATCAATAATTTCAAGTGTCGGCTTGTTTATAGTGATACGTTTGATACTTATGGCGGCGTACATGGTAATAACCGCGATTACGGGCGCGCCCGTGATAAAGAGCGTGAATAAGCTCGCAGGCGGAATACTTTGCGCGGTAAATATGCTGTTTATAGTATTCGTACTGCTTGCGCTCGCGGCGCTTTTCGCTCCGGCAGAGAGCGGTCTGTTTGAATTAATAGACACGTCGTACATTGTTAAATATTTATATAACTATAATATATTACTGCAAATTTTTATGAAGATTTAAGGAGGAAGATAAAATGTACAGTGATTTGGTAAAAAAAGGTCTGGAGAAAACGCCGCACCGCTCGCTTTTTAAAGCGGCGGGATTTACGGACGAGGAGCTTAACCGTCCGCTTATAGGCGTGGTAAGCGCCAAAAACGAGGTTATTCCGGGACATATTCATCTTGACAAAATTGCCGAGGCGGTTAAGACGGGCGTAAGGGTCGCGGGCGGTACTCCTATTGAGTTCCCCGCTATAGGCGTGTGCGACGGTATCGCGATGGGACATAAAGGTATGAAATATTCGCTCGCGTCGCGTGAGCTTATTGCCGACTCCATAGAATCTATGACGATAGCGCACGGCTTCGACGCGCTTGTACTTATACCCAACTGTGATAAGATTGTGCCGGGTATGCTAATCGCGGCGGCGAGACTTAATATTCCCGCGATTGTAATCAGCGGCGGTCCTATGCTGTCAATAAACTATAACGGTAAATTCCGCGACCTTAACACTACGTTTGAGGCTGTGGGCGCGTTCAAGGCGGGCGCTATTGACGAGGCGGAGCTTAAAAATCTCGAAGAGGCAGCTTGTCCGTCATGCGGTTCATGCTCCGGCATGTTCACGGCAAACTCGATGAACTGTTTGTGTGAGGTTCTTGGAATGGCGCTGCCGGGTAACGGTACCATACCGGCGGTGTACTCGGAAAGAATAAGGCTTGCCAAACAGGCGGGTATGAAGATTATGGAGCTTCTTGAAAAGGATATAAAGCCGCGCGATATTATCACTCCCGACTCTATATATAACGCGCTCAGAGTGGATATGGCTTTGGGCTGCTCGACAAATTCAATGCTGCATCTCCCCGCGATAGCGCACGAGGCGAAAGCGCCGATTACGCTTGACTACGCGAACGAGATAAGCAAGGAAACGCCCAATCTCTGCCACCTCGCGCCTGCGGGCGACCACCACGTGCAGGACTTATACGCGGCGGGAGGAGTGCAGGCGCTTATGAACGAGCTTTCCAAGAAAAATCTTTTAAAGCTTGACACAATCACCGTTACCGGCAAAACGCTCGGTGAGAATATAAAGGACGTTCATGTTCTCGATTATTCGGTAATACGTCCGATAGACGATCCGTACAGTGAAACGGGCGGTATCGCGGTACTTAAAGGCAATCTCGCGCCGGACGGCTCGGTTGTTAAGCGCAGCGCGGTTGCTCCCGAAATGCTTTGTCACGAGGGCGCGGCAAAGGTGTATAACAGCGAGGAGGAGGCTATCGCGGCGATTTACGAGGGTAAAATTGTAAAAGGCGACGTTGTTGTTATCCGTTACGAGGGTCCGAAAGGCGGACCGGGTATGCGCGAAATGCTGTCCCCCACCTCCGCGATATGCGGTATGGGACTTGATAAGGATGTCGCGCTCATCACCGACGGACGCTTCAGCGGCGCGACGCGCGGCGCGGCGATAGGTCATGTGTCGCCGGAGGCTGCCGAGGGCGGACTTATCGCGTTCGTACAGGACGGCGACATTATATCAATAGATATTGATAATTGCAGTATAAGCTTGAAAGTATCCGACGAGGAGATAGCAAAACGCAAAGAGAATTGGAAACCGCTTGAACCGAAAATTAAAACAGGTTATTTAAAGAGATACTCAAAAATGGTATCCTCCGCGATCCAAGGCGCGGTCATGCTGGACGATTAACGGTATTAAAAAAGACTGTATCAGAAATGATACAGTCTTTTTATTGCTGTTTTTTACGCTTCCTCGTCCTCTACTTCTTCGCCGTCAACGGTAATATTAATATCCTTGTAAATACTCATACCCGTACCGGCGGGGATAAGCTTACCGATAATAACATTTTCCTTAAGTCCCTGCAGCGGGTCGATCTTACCCTTAATAGCCGCTTCTGTAAGAACCTTTGTCGTCTCCTGGAACGACGCGGCGGACAGGAATGAATCTGTGGCAAGCGACGCTTTCGTTATACCGAGAAGTACCGGCGACGCGGCGGCAAACTCAGTGCCTCCCGCTTCCGCCACGCGTCTGTTCGCTTCTTCAAGCTCGAACTTATCAACGAGCGAGCCTATTAAAAGGTCGGTCTGACCTGCTTCCTCAACTCTTACCTTTCTGAGCATCTGACGCGTGATAACCTCAACGTGCTTATCGTTGATGTCAACGCCCTGCATACGGTACGTTCTTTGAACCTCGCGTGATATATAAACCTGTACGGCGTGAGGACCTTTGATATGCAGAATATCGTTCGGGTTTACGCTTCCGACGGTGATCTCGTCACCGGCTTCGATAACGTCGCCGTCGCGTACCTTTATGCTCGAACCGTAAGGAATGGAATACGTTTTCGCTTCGCCCGTCTCATCGTTCTGAACGATTACCTCACGCTTCCGCTTTGATTCGTTAATTGTAATCTTACCCGCGATTTCGGAGATTATAGCGAGACCTTTAGGCTTTCTCGCCTCAAAAAGCTCCTCGACACGCGGAAGACCCTGCGTAATATCGTTACTGCCCGCAACGCCGCCCGCGTGGAAGTTACGCATCGTAAGCTGCGTACCCGGCTCGCCTATCGACTGAGCCGCGATAATACCTACCGCTTCGCCGACGTTTACGAGGTCGCCCGTGGCAAGGTTCGTGCCGTAGCACTTCGCGCACACGCCTATCTTTGATTTACACGTCAGCACGCTTCTTATATAAACCTTTGTAATTCCCGCGTTTATAATAGCCGTAGCCTGGTCGTCCGATATTAACTCCCCGCCCTTAGCGAGCACAGCACCCGTTTCGGGGTGGATAACGTCCTCCATAGCCGTGCGTCCGACAATACGGTCGTACAAAGGCTCTATGCTTTCCTTACCGTCCGTGATCTCTGTTACCCACTCGCCCTCGTCCGTGCCGCAGTCGATCTCGCGGATGATAACGTTCTGAGATACGTCCACGAGACGGCGCGTCAGATAGCCCGAGTCGGCGGTACGCAGAGCCGTATCTGTAAGACCCTTACGCGCGCCGTGCGACGAAATAAAGTATTCGAGTACGTTAAGACCCTCTCGGAAGTTCGCGCGGATAGGAATTTCAACCGTGCGTCCCTGCGTGTCAGCCATAAGTCCGCGCATCGCGGCAAGCTGACGAATTTGGTTGACGCTGCCTCGAGCGCCGGAATCCGCCATCATGAATATGGGATTAAACTCACCCAAATTCTCCATCATGGCTTTTGAAACGTCCTCGGACGCCTTTGACCACAGCTTGATTGTCTGACGGTAACGCTCGTCGTTCGTCAAAAGACCCGCCTGGTACATCTGCATAATTTCCTCAATGCCTTTTTCCGCGTCCGCAAGGATTTCCTGCTTTTCCTCCGGGACCTCGATATCCGACACCGCGACGGTAATAGCGCCCTTTGTCGAGTATTTGTAGCCGGTAGCCTTAATCTTGTCAAGCACTTCGGCTGTTTCGGACGTGCCGCATACTCTTATGCATTTATCTATAATCTTTTCAAGCGCCTTTTTGTCCACGATAAAATCAACTTCAAGGTTAAAGGCGTTTTCGGGGTCGGATCTGTCCACAAATCCGATATTCTGCGGAATATTATTATTGAAAATAATTCTTCCGACGGTGGTCTCAATCATCTTCGACTTTTCCGCGCCGTCTATTGTAACGGTTACGTCAACGAGTATTTTCTCGTGGAGCGTACAGCTTCCGTTATCGTAGGCGAGCAGCGCCTCGTCGAACGATGTGTATTTCTTTATTACAAGTCTCTTTATCTCGCTCAAAAGCTTTTTAAGCGAAATTTGTATCGAGCCTTGCGGGAGTACAATTGTTATGGGATTGGCGTGTATTTTCGTCTCGTTCTTCGTTACTTCGCCAAGTCCCTTTACATACTCCAGCGCGTCCTCAAGCTTGGTAAAGCTTTTTATCGGCTCGTCCTCCTTATAAAGCACGAGGTCGCTTTCCGGTTCCATAGCCGCCAGTCTTTCCGCGAGCAGACCGAGCTTTATCTCGTCGGAAAGGATTGTTTCTATCATTCTGTCATAATGTTCCTTTGTGACAGTCAGGTAGTAAGAACCCAAAATCATGTCCTGCGTCGGAACCGTTACCGGGTGACCGTCCTGCGGCTTTAAGAGGTTATTTGCGCTGAGCATCAGGAAACGCGCTTCCGCCTGCGCCTCGGGTGACAGCGGCACATGGATAGCCATCTGGTCGCCGTCGAAGTCGGCGTTGTACGCCGTACATACGAGCGGATGAAGCTTTAAGGCGTGACCCTCGACAAGTCTCGGCTCAAACGCCTGGATACCCAGTCTGTGCAGCGTGGGCGCACGGTTAAGAAGCACGGGATGCTCCTTTATAACGTCCTCCAAAACGTCCCATACCTCCGGCTTGGTACGTTCCACCATACGCTTTGCGCTCTTTATATTATGCGCGAGACCGCGCGACACAAGCTCTTTCATTACAAACGGCTTAAACAGCTCTATAGCCATTTCTTTCGGCAGTCCGCACTGGTATATCTTCATTTCGGGACCTACGACGATAACGCTTCGTCCCGAATAGTCAACTCTCTTACCGAGCAGATTCTGACGGAAACGACCCTGCTTACCCTTAAGCATATCGGAAAGGGATTTAAGCGGTCTGTTTCCGGGACCCGTCACGGTTCTGCCGCGTCTGCCGTTGTTTATGAGCGCGTCGACTGCCTCCTGGAGCATACGCTTCTCGTTGCGGATAATAATATCCGGCGCGCCAAGCTCCAAAAGTCTTTTAAGTCTGTTGTTTCTGTTTATTACGCGTCTGTAAAGGTCGTTAAGGTCGGACGTCGCGAAACGTCCGCCATCGAGCTGTACCATCGGACGCAGCTCCGGCGGTATTACGGGAATGACCGTCAGTATCATCCATTCGGGACGGTTTCCCGAAATTCTGAACGCCTCGACTATTTCAAGACGCTTTATGATTCTTGACTTTTTCTGTCCCTGCGAAGCCTCCAATTCCTCTTTAAGCTCCGCGCTCAGCTTATCAAGGTCTATTCTTTCGAGCAGCGTCTTTATAGCCTCCGCGCCCATACCGGCGACAAACTTATCACCGTACTTTTCATACGCCTCTCGGTATTCCGCCTCGGTCAGTACTTGGTTCTGCATAAGTCCCGTACCGCCCGGGTCGGTTACGATATACGATGCGAAGTACAGTACCTTTTCAAGCTGTCTGGGCGAAATGTCAATGATAAGACCCATTGACGACGGAACGCCCTTAAAGTACCAGATGTGCGAAACGGGAGTCGCAAGCTCGATGTGACCCATTCTCTCGCGCCTTACTTTCGCTTTCGTTACCTCAACGCCGCAGCGCTCGCATATTTTACCTTTAAATCTTATCTTCTTATATTTACCGCAGTGACATTCCCAGTCTTTCGTCGGTCCGAAAATCTTTTCGCAGAACAGACCGTCCTTTTCGGGCTTTAATGTGCGGTAATTTATGGTTTCGGGCTTTAAGACCTCGCCGTGCGACCAGCTTAAGATTGTCTCGGGAGAAGCCAGGCCTATTTTAATTGCTTCAAAGCTGTTAAACTCTAACATTTAAAAACCTCCAATTCGCGTTTCACGCCGCCGCGCGGACTGTGAAAACACTCTCAATATGCTTATGTTCCGTTATCCGATATTAAAAATCTTCGTCGTTGTCGAAATCGTCATATGAATCGTCGTCATTCGCGGCAATATCATTGTCGAAATCGTCATCATCGAAATCATCGTCCAAAACCATACTTGCGTCGTCGAGGTCGTCCTCTTCCAGCATATCGGAAATACCGTCCTTGTCCTCCATCGCCTGCATTAAATCCTCGCTCACAACGCCTTCGTCGTCATCTTCAAAGGAAGCGTCTAAATCAATTTCTTCCATATTATGGTTCAAAATTCTTATATCGAGCGCGAGCGACTGCAATTCCTTTACCATAACCTTAAACGATTCGGGAACGCCCGACTTCGGTATGTTTTCTCCCTTTACTATAGCTTCATACGTCTTAACGCGTCCCACAATATCGTCCGACTTGACCGTAAGTATCTCCTGCAAAGTGTAAGCCGCGCCGTAAGCCTCCAAAGCCCAAACCTCCATTTCGCCGAAACGCTGTCCGCCGAACTGAGCTTTACCGCCCAGCGGCTGCTGCGTAACGAGCGAATAAGGACCTGTCGAACGCGCGTGTATCTTATCGTCAACAAGGTGGTGCAGCTTAAGGTAATACATCACGCCGACCGTAACGGGGTTGTCAAACTTTTCACCCGTGCGTCCGTCGTATACTACCGACTTAAAATCGGGTCTAAGCCCCGCCTCCTTGAACGCGAGCTTTAAATCCTCGTCCTGCGCTCCGTCGAATACCGGCGTGGCAAGCTTTACAAAACGTCCCTCGCGCGTATTCTCTTTCGCGTCCATAAAGCACTTTTTAAAGTTGTCGTCTATCATGGTGTTTTCAAGCTCCTCGCGCGTTTTGAGGCTAAGACACCTGTACGCGTAGCCGAGGTGCATTTCAAGCACCTGTCCTATATTCATACGCGACGGAACGCCAAGCGGGTTAAGCACTATCTGCAAGGGCGTACCGTCCTCCAAAAACGGCATATCCTCCTGCGGCAGTACCCTTGACACAACGCCCTTGTTACCGTGACGGCCTGCCATCTTGTCGCCGACGGAAATCTTACGCTTCTGCGCGATTATGCAGCGTACGACCTCGTTTACGCCGGGCGAAAGCTCGTCGCCGTTTTCTCTCGTAAACTTATGCACGTCTATAATTATGCCCTGTTCTCCGTGCGGAACGCGGAGCGAGGTGTCTCTTACCTCTCTCGCCTTCTCGCCGAAAATGGCTCTTAAAAGTCTTTCCTCAGCCGTGAGCTCCGTTTCGCCTTTCGGCGTAACCTTGCCGACGAGTATATCTCCCGCGTGAACCTCCGCGCCGACGCGGATAATACCTTTCTCGTCGAGGTCTTTAAGCGCGTCCTCGGAGACGTTGGGAATATCGCGCGTAATTTCCTCGGGGCCGAGCTTCGTGTCGCGCGCCTCGCACTCGTATTCCTCCATATGAATGGAGGTGAACACGTCGTTTTTAACAAGCTCCTCACTTATAAGAACGGCGTCCTCGTAGTTGTAGCCCTCCCACGTCATGAAGCCTATCAGAATATTCTTGCCGAGCGCAAGCTCGCCGTTGTCCATAGCGGGACCGTCCGCGATTATATCATTTCTCTTAACTCTTTCACCCACCGTAACGATAGGTCTTTGATTAATGCAGCAGCTTTGATTGGAACGCGCGAACTTTATAAGCTTGTGCGTATGTTTAATGCCGCTGTCGCCTTTGACTACTATCGTGTCCGCGCTGACTTTCTCAACAACGCCGTCCTCTTTCGCGAGAACCGCGCTTCCCGAGTCTTTTGCAATCTTATGCTCGATACCCGTGCCTACAATGGGCGAGTCCGTCGTAAGAAGCGGCACCGCCTGGCACTGCATGTTCGAGCCCATAAGCGCGCGGTTCGCGTCGTCGTTTTCAAGGAACGGTATACAAGCCGTTACGACCGACACGAGCTGGCGCGGCGAAACGTCCATGTAATCTATTCTATGGGGCGAAACCTCCAAAATCTCGTCGCGGAAACGCGCCGAAACCTTTTTGTCGAGAAAGTGACCCTCGTCGTCAAGAGGCTCGTTAGCCTGAGCGACAATATACTCGTCCTCTGTATCGGCTGTCATATATACTATTTCGTCCGTTACTATATTCTTTTCCTTGTCAACTCTGCGGTACGGCGCTTCAATGAAACCGTACTGGTCAATTCTCGCGAACGTCGCGAGCGACGTTATAAGACCGATATTCGGACCCTCAGGCGTCTCTATAGGACACATTCTGCCGTAGTGCGAATAGTGAACGTCGCGGACTTCAAAGCCCGCTCTCTCACGCGACAGACCGCCGGGACCGAGTGCTGAAATTCTTCTCTTGTGTCTTACCTCCGCAAGCGGATTGGGCTGATCCATGAACTGCGACAGCTGCGACGAGCCAAAGAACTCGTTTATCGTCGCGATAATGGGTCTTATATTTATGAGCGACGTCGGAGTTATTATCTCAAGCTCCTGCGTTGACATTCTCTCTCTAACCGTTCTTTCCATTCTCGAAAGACCGATACGGAACTGGTTCTGCAAAAGCTCACCGACGCAGCGCACGCGTCTGTTGCCGAGGTGGTCGATGTCGTCCACATTGCCGAGACCGTTTGCAAGGTTCATGCAGTAGTTTATCGAAGCGTACATGTCGTCTCTTATTATATGTTTCGGAGCGAGGTCGTCCACTCTCGCCCAAATGAGGTCGCGAAGCTCCTCCTCCGTATTTGCGGCCGCCACGATTTCCTCAATGACCGTTCTTCTTACCGTCGGAACGGGGAAGTTTTCAATCTCAAAATCTATATATTGGTCAAGATGTACCATATTATTGGAGAAAACTCGGACTTTCTTGCCCTCGACAAGAAGCTCCGCCTTGTTTATGCCCGCTTTCTCGATTTTCATGGCAACCTCCGCGCTTAGAGCGTCGCCCGCGTTGGCGATAATTTCGCCCGTCCTCGGGTCTACGGCATTTTCGGCAAGCGTTCTGCCCTTTATTCTTGACGCAATCGCCATTTTCTTATTAAACTTGTATCTTCCGACCTTAGCCAAGTCATAACGCTTGGGGTCGAAGAACATATTCATAATAAGCGATTCCGCGTTTTCCACGTTAAGCGGCTCGCCCGGACGGAGCCTTTTATATATCTCCAAAAGACCCTCGTCCTTTGACTCTGTTGTATCCTT
Source organism: uncultured Clostridia bacterium (assembly GCA_947626075.1). Lineage (GTDB taxonomy): Bacteria > Bacillota > Clostridia > UBA1381 > UBA1381 > Hominilimicola. The sequence goes on along the minus strand of CANQQW010000003.1, from coordinate 6,587 downwards.
TTCAAATGTTGCAAGAAGCTTTGTGTCCTCACCGAACATATCAAGTATTTCCGCGTTCGTTCCAAGCCCCATCGCTCTTAAAAGCACTGTTACCGGCAGCTTTCTCGTGCGGTCGATTCTTACGGAGAACACGTCGTTCGAGTCCGTTTCGTACTCGAGCCACGCGCCGCGGTACGGAATTATGGTAGCCTTATACAGCGGCTTACCCGTTTTGTCGCGCTCAAACTCGTAATACATTCCCGGCGAACGCGTAAGCTGACTGACGATAACGCGCTCCGCGCCGTTTATTATGAACGTACCCTGCTCCGTCATAAGAGGGAAGTCGCCCATAAAGATTTCCTGCTCCTTGATTTCGCCCGTTTCGGTGTTTATAAGCCTTACGCTTACCTTAAGCGGAGCCGCGTACTTCGCGTCTCTCTCCTTGCACTCCTCAACGGTGTACTTTGAATTGTAGTCAAGGCGGTAATCAAAGAACTCCAAAACGAGTTTTCCCGCGTGGTCTGTTATCGGGGAAATGTCGTGAAAAATTTCTTTCAGTCCCTCTTCCAGGAACCATTTGTAGGAATTTTTCTGTACCTCTATAAGGTTGGGCATTTCAAGAACTTCTTTGATCTTGGAATAGCTCAGACGCACATTTTTTCCCGCTTCTACTTCATGCACCATTTTATAAAATCACCTCATCATAATTTAAGTAGTTCAGTGTTTTTTGGTTTGTCCCCTTAAATTTCTTCCCAAAAATTTCAGGGTTGCATTTTGTATATATCCGTGGTATAATACATACAATGATAATGTGAAATTAAGAGGATAGTACCCCTATTTTAAGACTAAGGTACAGTTTATTATATTATCACAAATTTACTGCGCTGTCAATACCCGGCGCGTTATTTTTTTGAAAAATTTCAATACTTTTTCATAGCTTTTAAATAAATAGGGCGGCAATTTGCCGCCCTGTCGTATTACCGTATTATTTGCGAGGAAAATTCAAGCTCGCTTTTATTCGGAGAAATAACGGAAAACGCGTTAAAGGTATCGTTGGGGAAAACTATGGAAAATTCTTTTTTACCGTAAATATTCATGCGTTTGCCGCCGCATTCTATAATATAATTTTTGCGGCAAGCTCTTTTCATCGTAACGGTCATTGTCACGCTTTCACCGCGCATAAATGTCAGCTCGGCGTTTTTTAGCGGCGTTATATCATACATTCTTTCAAAAAGAATAAGAAAAATAATAAAGAAAGAGACAAGCGCCGCCTTTTTTGCGCGGGAAATATTACGTTCTTTACTGTCGGCAAACAGCGCCGCAATGCTTATTACCATCGGCGTGAAGAAGTCGAACATATACCTTTTCGCCACCTCGGTAAAAAGTATAAGAACAATATTGACCGCAGCGGCGGACAGTATAAGCGCCGTAACCGTACCGTCCGCGCCGCGCTTAAACACCCTTACCGCGTTTACTGCCGCGCCGAAAAAGAACAGCAGAAAAATTATATTCATATAATCAAAATATTTTTTGTCGTAATTCTTCCATATTTTAAAATTACCGCTGTTCACATTTTGTTTGTAAAAATACGGTATGTACATATTCCTGTAAAAATTTATTGTCTTTAAAGAAAATCTTTTTACGGTATCCGCAAATCCCGCGTTAAGAGTGCGGCGAAGTATTTTTTCACCTATAATTTTTTGTTCCTCTTTTATTTCCTCGTATTTGTTCGTTTTGTAAAACTCGTCCTCGTAGTATTTGAGCCACAGACTGTTAAAATCGTTTTGTATTTCGTCAAAGCTGTCGTTTTTGTCAAAAAACATATAAAAGCACGTTCCCGTTTTGTTCCCTTTTAACCGCGTACCAAGCTCCGCCGTCCATAAAAACGCGCCGTTGTGCATTGACGGATACCTGTGCGCGCCCGTTTTATTAAGAGCGTACCCGACGGCGTTTTTACATAAAAAAGCGAATATTATTGTAAGAAAAAGCACAAACAATCCCTTTAAAAAATCTTTTTTATCCTTTATTTTAAAAAACGCGCCGGCGGTTACGAATACCAATATAAATCCGAAGCATGTCGGACGCAGTATAAAAAGCAAAGACGAGCATATAAAAAACGGTATAAGCGATACGCGTTTGTTTAACGTTATAAAAAATATAGCGGCTGCCGAGAGAAACAGCGCAGGCAAGTATATGTAAGGACCCGACATAAGCAGAAACGGCGAAAGAAAGGACATAATAAACAGCGCCCGTTCAAAACGACTGTTCTTTACAATGTTTTTCACCGCGCCCGCCGCGAAAAATACCGCTCCGGCGTTCAGTACGCCGTTTAATACGCGGACGCCCGTTTCTACCGAGCCAAACAGCTTTACAAACGGAATGTAACAATAGACGGTCAGCTTATTATTTATCCAAAAATTCATGTACGCCCTGTAAAAGGTTTCGATTTCCTCATTATTCAGCACATTGTAAAGAGCGTTGTGCAGGTCAAGAGAGTCGTGACACGGCGAGTACGGCGTAAACACCGCGCCCAAAATAAGTATCGCGGCGGAAATGAAAACAAGCACCGCCTTTTCCGCGCGCCGCCGCGATGTACGGAACGCGCATACAAACGCGAACATACCCGTCAAAACGACCGCCGCCAAGACGTATGCCGCGGTATATACGACAGCCCCGCCTTTGCCTATCGCGATATTTGAAAATATAACGACAAACATACCCGCTGCGGCAAACACGGCGCAAAATACCGCCGAAAATTTTAACAAAAAATCCTTCCGCATCACACGAACCCCCAAATCAGCATATTTAATCTTTTTATATTATATTTTAATATATCTAAAATGTCAACAAAAAAGATTAACATTCTTAATTTAAACCACAATAAAAATTAAATATATTGTATTATTTTCATGGTGAATAAATTGTTTGGAGATGAAAATTATGGGATTTGCACAGCGGTTAAAATCATTAAGAGAGGATAACGACGAGAAGCAAAAGGATATTGCCAAGCTTCTTAACGTATCGAGCAGTATGATAAGCTTTTACGAAAGCGGTATACATTTCCCGCGCGACGAGAAATTACTTTTAAAAATAGCGGAGCATTTTGACGTGAGCATGGATTACCTTATGGGAATGACCGATATTCCGAATTACAGAGAAATAACGAAAATATTCAGCGATATAAGTACGCTGTCGCAGGACTCTTTAAAACGCCTTGCCGACTATATTGATTTTCTGAAATTTAAAGAAAAACAATAAAAAAAACAATAATATATAAAAAAATATCTTTACATTTGCCATACGTTTGATATATAATATAATAAACAGATAACACGGAGAAAAACTTATGCCTAATTTTAATTGTAACATTGGCTTTATTCCCGTTTCGTCGGACTTTATAGAAAACTATATGCCCACGGCGAACGGCGCGTATGTAAAAGTATATCTTCTCGCGCTGTCACTGGCTGTCGGGGGAAAATCAATGACTACCGGCGAAATGGCGGGGAAGCTCAATCTTCTTGAAAGCGACGTTGTAAACGCTCTGGAATACTGGAACAAGAACGGCGCGCTTCGTTACGATAAAGAGAACGTACTTTTCGGCGGCGCGCCGCCGAAAAACGCGGACGCAAAAACAGAAAACGAAACGCCGAATAAAAAAAGCATGGAAGAAATCGCGGAGGAAATGACGAGCAACAAAGCGCTTGCGGATTTATGTACGCTGTCGCAGGAGATACTCGGCAAGCCCCTGCGCAACCGCGACCTTGAAACGCTGTACTGGTTCTACGACGAGCTGGGTCTTTCACCCGAGGTTATAACCATGCTCCTCGAATACTGCGTTTCAAAGGATAAGCGCAGCATGAGCTATATAGAAAAGGTAGCCATGTCCTGGCACAAAAACGGCATAATAACGATTGACGCGGCTGACAGATACATTACCGAGGAAAAAGAAAAAAGCGGTTACTTCTACTCGCTCCGCAAGCTGTTCGGCATTGGCGACAGAAGCTTTTCAAAGACAGAGGAAACTTACCTTAAAACCTGGCGCGACGAGTACGGTATGGATGAGGATATGGTGGGTCTTGCATACGAGTATTGCATTATGCAGACGAGTAAATTATCGTTCCCGTACATGAACTCAATTATAAAGCGCTGGAGCGAGCTTGGCATAACGACGGTCGCGCAGGCTACGCGGGACCATGAGGATTTTAAAAACAAAAACAAACAGAACGCGCTTAACGTTTATAACGACGATAACGTTGATTATGACGAACTGGAAAAAATAATGCGCGATAAAATGTGATTAATTTAGGGACTGACCATTATTTTTTACATAATGTAGTCCAAAGGGCGGGTAGCATCCGCCCCTCTTTTTATTAAGGAGAAAGTATTATGAATTTTCCCGAAAAATTTAAGCTTCGCATGAAAGACATGCTAAAGGACGAATATGACGATTTTATGCGCGCCATGGACGAAGCGCCCATATTTACGGGCATACGCGTAAACGCGTCTAAGGAAGGCGCGGCGGATGCGCTGTCGGCGCAGCTCGGTGATCTCAAAAGCGTGCCGTGGTGCTCGGACGGCTTTTACGCCGATAAGTCGGTAATTTCCGGCAGCCACCCCTACCACATTGCGGGACTTTTTTATTTTCAGGAGCCGTCGGCGATGTCAACCGTGTCCGCGCTGCCCATAGACAAGGACGATTACGTTCTCGACCTTTGCGCCGCGCCCGGCGGCAAGGCGACGCAGGCGGGAGCGCGTCTCGGCTGCGGCGGTATTCTCGTCGCGAATGAGATAGTAAAAAGCCGCGCCGCGGTACTGTCGTCCAATGTGGAGCGGTTTGGTTTTAAAAATACGATAGTAACAAACGAAACGCCCCAAAGGCTCGCCGAAAAATATCCGCGCTTTTTCGACAAAATAATAGTTGACGCGCCGTGCAGCGGCGAGGGAATGTTCCGCAAAGAACCGCAGGCGGCGGACGAGTGGAGCGAGGAGCATACAATTTCATGCGGCGAGCGCCAGAAGCGCATACTCGACTGCGCCGTGAAAATGCTCCGAGGCGGCGGGTACATCGTCTATTCCACCTGCACGTTCGCGCCGGAGGAAAACGAACAGGTTTGCGCGTATATGCTTGAAAATTACAACGTGGAGCTTGTAAAGCCCCAAAACATGGACATGGTTTCCGAGGGCGTTACGGAATGGTCGCTCTCAAATTACGACATGAAAAATACGCGCCGCATCTTCCCGCACAGAAACGACGGAGAGGGACATTTTGTCGCGCTTTTCAGAAGTCTTGACGGTGTTACCGATAAAAGCGCGCTTAAAAATAACGCCGCGCCGTGCGGGGGCGCTAAGCTGTACCGCGAGTTTGAAAGCGAGTTTTTAAACGTGACGCTTGACGGCGAGTTTTGTCTGTTCGGTGAAAATTTATACTTGAAGCCGCGCGGTATAGACATAGACAAAATAAAAACACTGCGCGCGGGACTTCACCTCGGCATATGCCGCAAAAACCGTTTCGAGCCGTCAAGGGCGCTTGCTTTGGCGCTTTCGGGCAAGGATATAAAAAATACGCTTGATTTTAAAGTATCCGACGGCGAATTAAAGAAATATCTGTCGGGCGAAACGATTGAGTGTAAAGAGAACGGCTGGTGCGCCGTGACGGTAAACGGCTTTCCCGTAGGCTGGGGCAAAGCGTCCGGCGGCATTTTAAAAAACCGCCTCCCAAAATACGCGAGAGTGCGGCGGTAGCCGATGATGTGCGCTGCATTTCGGCAGGAGGAATAATACGCTTGACACTGTGGTATAATTATGGTACAATAATACCATAAAAGGAGGTTGATATTATGCCGCATATTATACCTATCAAGGATTTAAAAAATACAAGCGCAATATCCGAAATGTGTCACAGCATAAACGAACCGTTGTTTGTAACCAAAAACGGCTACGGTGACATGGTTATTATGAATATGGAATTATACGAAAAAATGGCGTATATGAACGATATTTACGAAAAAATCAAGCAGGGTGAAAAGGCGATTGATACCAATCGTGTTATGAGCGCAGAAAATTCGCTTGATACGCTTAGGAGAAAATATGAAATATGATGTTATTATCTCAGCCGAGGCGCACGACGATATAGACAGTGTTTTAGGTTATATTGTAAATTCCTTAAAAAATCCTGCCGCCGCGAAAAATTTACTTACCAAAATCGAGGAGGTTTATAAAGACCTTGCCGATAATCCTTTTATGTACGCGTATTGCGGCGACAGCCGTTTGCGTAATGACGGATACAGAAAGACGGTAATTAATAATTATGTACTGATTTATCGGGTAAACGAATCAAAAAATATTGTTTATGTCGTGCGTTTTTTCTACGGCAGACAAAATTATATCGAATTTATTTAACACAAAAACCGTTTTCCGAAATAAGCAAAAAAATGACTGCCATTAGAGCCGTTCACATAAAACAGTAAGATTTGTTTTTGCGGGATAGAGTCGCATTATGCGACCCTATCCTGTTTTTCATTTTGAAACAATGACATTGGCAGAAATCCTACCAAGTCGTAATAGATGTCGATTTGCTGCGTCCGTTTGCCGTTAATCTTTTCCGGCGC
>CANQQW010000002.1 GCA_947626075.1 uncultured Clostridia bacterium | reverse complement strand
ATCCACAGCATCTTATACAGTATACCATAGTTCTTGGAGAGGAACTCTAAAAACTACTACTTTATTATACGAGGAGAGGAAGATACAATGGCAAAGGATTGGGTAACAGAAGAAATGATAAAAAAGGCGCAGAGCGTTAATCTTCTCGATTACGCTCGAAGCCTCGGTATGGAGTTTGAATCGCGCGGCAGCAGCGATACTCTATACTGGAAAGGACACAGCCTTAATATTACGCAGTCAAAAAATCTGTTTCACAGATTTTCAACACAGACAGGCGGTAACGTAATCAATTTCGCAATGGAAATGAACGGTTGGGGATTTCAGGAGGCGGTAAGAAATCTGTGTAGCGATGAAATAATGGCTAATCCGAATATATCTCACAGAGAGCAGGGACAATCTCCGACCACACCGAAACCACGTGAAGAAATGGTGCTGCCCAAAGCTAATACTGACAGCCGACGCGTATTTGCCTACCTTGTAAAAACACGAAAAATAGAACCGGAAATAGTGTCGCAGCTCATGCGTGAGCGAATAATATACGAAAACGATAAACACAGCTGCGTATTTGTTGGTTACGATGAAAACGGCAAGCCCGGTTACGCAAGCGTGAGAAGCACATATACTGAAGGCAAACCGTATAGGGGAGATGTTAAAAACAGCAATAAGGAAGTGGGCTTTAAAATAAACGGTAAATCCGACTGCGTACACGTCTTTGAAGCGCCCATCGACGCACTGAGCTACGCGAGCTTGTACAAAATCGGCGGAGCGGACTGGCAGCGCGACCACCTACTTGCACTCGGCGGCACATCAGACCTCGCCTTACAGAATTTTCTCAAATCGCATACGGATATAAAAACGATTTACTTCTGCCTTGATAATGACAGACAAGGTAACGCCGTGCTTAGAAACGAGTATAACGAGGACGGTTCACCTAAAAGACCGGGATATATGAAAAAATACAAAGACCTTGGCTATACCGTAATACGAGAAGCCCCGCAGTCAAAGGACTTCAACGAGGATTTGCAAAATTTACATAAAATAATGGAGCAGGGAGAGGAACAGGCGGCTATGGAAGAGGGTATGGAGGAGGCGTTGACTTATGAGTGAAAGAAAAAACTGCCCAAATAAGAGAGCAGTAGAATTTGATAATAAGGAGTTGCTTATTATAAAAAACCTTATGAGGATGATTATCAAATTCTTTCCGAAACAGACTCAAGCACATCAACATGCAGGCATTATATATAAAAAAATCAATGGTCAGAATTGATGTTCTGACTTTTTTTCTGCCATGTTTACATACCGTCACCTTGCATGAAAAAAGATTTTTCGTAAAAAAATCGTATAAGAAAATCGAATTTACTTTCGATTTTCGGTATGGCAAGATACGCCTTTGTATATACAAAGGCAAGCACACGCCGCTTGAGTGTGCATTGGGCTTCGCCCAAACCCGTGTCGCTGTCGCGACTGAGAGGAGAATTTGAAATGAAAAATAAAGCAATTTATATACGGTTATCCGAAGCGGACCTTCAGATGATTGACCGACGTGCAAAGGCTTTGAAAATGTCGCGAAGTAAATTTCTTATAAGCGCCGCCGAAAAACATCAGGTATTTATTCTTGCCGCTGATGAACTGAAAGAGTTGGTAGCTCAGTTAAGAAAGGTGGGCGTCAATGTAAATCAGATTGCGACGCTGTGTAATATGGGCAAAATAACATGTGTTCACATTGAGGACACAAATGAAGAAATTACCAAAATATGGAAAAGCATTGATAAACTGCGGAAAACGGTTAAAAAGTTAAATGAATAGGAGGAATTATATTATGGAGAGAAGTGTTAAGGAAATTAAGGAGATGTTAATAGAACGACCCTACCTCCTTGAAATGATTGATGGTCAAACTCCGGAAATGTGCTTGGTTGCGGTAATGAACGATGGTTTGGCGTTGGAGTTTGTCAAAGAACAAACGCCGGAAATCTGTATGGCGGCGGTACAACAGAACGGTATGGCGTTACAGTTTGCGCATGAACAGCCGGATTATTTGTGCAAAACGGCCGTTGAAACGACGCCGCTCGCCATACAGTATGTCAAGGATAAAACGACGGGACTGTGTATGCGAGCTGTGGAACTTGACGGAAACGCGTTGCGGTACATAGACGACCAAAGGCCTGAGATGTGCTCGCTGGCAGTGTGGCGGGATCCGTTTGCTTTGGATTTTGTTAAAGAGCAGACCCCCGAACTCTGTGAGCGGGCTATAAAGACATCGCTTGGTCATGCATTGGCTTATGTGAGAAATCAGACACCGGAACTGTGTATGGCGGCGGTAGAGCAGAACGGTATGGCATTGGAGTATGTCAAGGAGCAGACACCGGAACTGTGTATGGCGGCGGTAAGAGAGAACGCCGATGCGTTGCAATTTGTTAAAGAACAAACACCGAAAATTTGTAAAGCAGCCGTGCGAAAAAATGTGAAAGCATTACAATATGTCAGAGAACAAACGCCCGAACTGTGCAAGGCGGCGGTAAGACAGAACGTGGAGGCGTTGAAATATGTATATGACCAGTCTACCGAAATATGTATGGCGGCTTTGGAAAAAAGTAAAAAGGTGTGGTTGACTGATAATATTCAAGCGGATTGGGACGCGTTGCCGTACATCAGAGTACAAACACCTGAAATCTGTTTGGCGGCAGTAAAAGCGAACGGACGGGCGTTGGCATCGGTCAGAGAACAAACTCCTGAAATTTGTAAGGCGGCAGCGGAGATGAATGGGTTGGCGTTGGAGTTCGTCAAGGAGCAAACGCAGGAGATTTGTATAGCTGCGGTTAAGCAGGACTGGAGAAGCTTGAGCTTTGTCAAAGAACAAACACCGGAGATATGTATGGCGGCGGTGCAACGATGCGGGTTGGCGTTGATGGATGTCAAAGAGCAGACGCCGGAACTGTGCAAGGCGGCGGTACGGCAGGATGGTATGGCGTTGGAATACGTTAAAGAACAGACACCTGAAATCTGTTTGGAAGCTGTTCAGAGGAATTATAAGGCGTTGGAATATGTCAAAAAACAAGCGCCTGTACTGTGCCTGGTGGCTATAAAGAAAAATGCTTGGGGATTGAAACTAGTCAAGAAACAAACACCCGCGCTCTGTATGGAAGCTGTAAAACGGAATGGTATGACATTAAAATACGTTAATGAACAAACGCCCGAACTGTGTATGGCGGCTGTACAACAGGATGGTATGGCGTTGGAGTTCGTCAAAGAACAGACACCTGAAATTGTCAGAGCTGCGATTAACCAAAACTATAATGCCATTCAGTTTGCGGACGCCGATTGTCTTAATATCGCGGAGAAAATAAATAGTCAGCCGGAGTTGGAAGATTTTGATATGGAAGTGTAATTTAAATAAGTAGGAGGAATTATATTATGAAGAAATTTATTGCAGTAATTTTAATGTTGGTATGTTCGTTGACGACTATTACTGTAAATGCGGAAACGGCGGCAGATACAAAACTAACGGCGGTAAATGCGCCGGATTACGAACTTGTTAATACAGGATTTGTGTATAGCAGGGATTACGTCACGGATGATGAGATGTACAGTATACAGCTTAAAGCGACTAACAATACAAGCTCAAATGTGAGATGTGATGTATTCGCTGCGGTATATGACCAAAATAACGGATTGAAGGCTGCAACCTGTCAGGAACAGATAATTTTTCATGACTCGTCAAATCGTCTGATTTTTAATATTGCGTCTAATTTTTCAATCGGCGGCAAGGGCGAGACTATAAAGGTTTTCCTTTGGGAGCATGGCACCCTGCGTCCATTAAGCGATGCGTTGGAATTTAGGACAGATGAAAGCTATGGAAGCTGAAAGGAGTATAAGAAAAATGGCAAATAATATAGAAAAGAACATTGAGATGTTAAAAAAACGTCCATATTATTTGGCGACGATTGACAGTCCGACACCGGAGGAATGTATAACGGCAGTTAAGCAGAATGGGCTAATGTTACAATTTGTACGGAAACAAACGAATGAAATTTGCATGGCGGCAGTTAAAAACGCGGGTACGGCTTTGCAGTTTGTATATGACCAAACACCGGAATTATGCGCGGCGGCGGTTGAAAAAACTCCGGAGGCTATACGGTATGTGGAAAACAAAACGCCGGAGCTGTGTATGCGTGCTGTGACACTTGACGGAAACACATTACAGTACATAGATGACCAAACGCCTGAGCTATGTATGACAGCGGTACATGATGAGCCATTTGCTTTGAGGTATGTTAATGACAAGACCACCAAACTCTGTATGGAGGCGGTAAGGGGAAATGGTATGGCATTAGCTTTTGTCAGAGACCAAACACCTAAAATATGCGAATTAGCTGTAAGGCAGAATTGGCAAGCTTTACAGTATGTCAAAGAACAAACGCCGTATCTGTGTAGGTTAGCGATTGAAAAAAATTGGCGGGCTTTGCAGTATGTAAATACGCAAACACCGGAGATATGCTTGGCTGCGGTAGAAAAGAGCGGTATGGCGTTGAAACATGTAAAAGAACAGACACCTGAAATTTGTAAGGCAGCAGTGCGCGAGAACGAGGAAGCGTTAAGATATGTCAAAGAACAAACTCCCGAAATAATCAAGGCGGCTCTTGAAAAAGATGTAAATGCGCTGAAATTCGTTCGAGAACAGACACCTGAAATCTGTACAGCGGCAATACATAAATACTGGGGGGCTTTGGATTTTGTCAGGGAGCAGACTCCGGAACTGTGTTTGTTGGCGGTGGAACAGGACGGACAGGCGTTGGTATATGTCAGAGAACAAACTCCCGAAATAATCAAGGCGGCGTTAAAACAAAATCTTTCCGCCGTCTATGTTGCCGATGCTGATTGTCTTAATACTCTGATAGCGCAGGATGATGAAATTGCACAGTTGGTTAGCGATTATAGAGCATTGGAAGAGTTTCAGCCGGCGATGGATGATTTTGATATGGAGTTATAAATGGCTATTATCAAGTTTGTGGAAAATCCGCCGAAAACAAAGGTCAGCTTAAAAAAAACAATCAATTATATAAAACAACCTGCTAAGACGCGCCCGGATTTGGTTGGTGGTAAGGATTGCGATTGGAATCGCACATATGATGATTTTATGGAGGTGAAAGAAGAATACGATAAGACGGACGGTATCATGGGACGGCATATGATAATGGCTTTCGATGTAAAGGATAATATCACGCCGGAGCTTGCGAAGCAGCTTGCGGAGGAACTGCTTCAGAATAAGCTTTTCAATGGCTTTCAAGTTTTGTACGGCGTTCATTTGGATAAAGAGCATATACATGTGCATTTTCTTATAAATTCAGTAAATATGAAAACGGGTAAACGGTGGCATCAAACCAATACAGATTTGTATAATTTGATTTCACATTCAAATAGGTTATGCCGTGAACACGGATTTTCAGAAATTGAGTTTAAACAAGACAAAGGACATGTCTCCGACGCAAGTATCCATAATCGTTTTGACAGTTGGAAGTATGAGCTGCACCTTGCGGTAATAAATGCAGCGCACAGGTCGGCTGACAGAATGGATTTCATAGGATTTATGAGAGATTTGGGGTATTTGGTTGATTGGGAGGATAATAAGAAATACATAACCTTTACAACTCCTTTGGGCAAAAAATGTCGTAACAGAAAATTATATCCGAGAAATAAATTCGGAAAGAAAACACTTGAAAAAGAATTTGAGGATAATGCTAAACTGTCCTCTGAGGACGAATTAAAAAAAATGCAGCAGCAACTACTTGATGCGGTAAAGAAAGTTGATGCGAAATATCCGTTATCGGCTCTGCTCGAGAGCGAAGAAGAATTGGACATTGACGGACGAAGCTATCAGAACTGGTACAGGAGTAACCGTGACAATCTAATCGACGATGATAAATACGATTTGTACAGCTCTTTGGGTGTATCTATGAAATATGCCACAAGTATGGAAGATTTTACGGAAAGGCTCGGCAAGCATGGTATCAAAGTCGAATTTGATACAGAGGCAAACGTTTCTGTCTTTACGTCCAAGCAGGAGGTGGAATACGATAACACCGAATTGTATAAGGGCGATGAAAAGTATTCACCGTCAGCTCTTTCGGAAATATTTGCCCGAAATCAGTCGGTTAAGGATTTCAGAAAACTGTTCTGGAAAACGCTGAAGGAGTCAAAAACCTTTACTGATTTTCAAAACAACATTGCAGAGAACGGATTTTCGTGTGAGGTCAACGAGAACGGCGACTATGCTTTTCGAGATAAAAACGGTAATGTTTTTGCTAAGGATATTATGCACAAGGATTTTTCGGATATATTTACCGACAAATATCTGATACGATTTTTACTATCTCAAAAATGGGCTGCCGACAGCATTGACGATTTTTTTGAGCGTCTTACCGATGCGGGCTGTAGCTTTGAACCTGAGGACGAAAATCATAACAAGTTAAGGTATCGACTTGACGGACAGGAATGTCGCGATAAGCGTTTTAATATGGACGAGCTTATCAGTTACTTTAATTTAAAACGTGACAGGAGTGAGCTTAGAAACGTCATATATCAGACAATACGATATTCGGTCTCAAAGTCCGATTTTATCAACAAAATGGAGCAGCTCGGTTACAAGGTGGAATGGGGTGACGACGAAAAAATACACTATACGACTCCGCAGGGAAATACTTTCTCGTCAGAGGATTTTAAGTCAGCATATCTCCAAGTGGAGATGATGAGGGAACGGTTTGCTCAAAACGAGGAACGCGCCGCAGCGGAAAGCTTTGATAACAATTACAATATATTTTGGAATTTTATCCGATTGTTCCGCTCTCGTGATGATGCGCCTGTCACATCGGCTATGAGTATGATAGGTGCAGATTTGACCGGCGAAAAGCTGCGCGAGTTTCTTTACCACTTTGAAAGGGGCAGCGCAAGCCGTTATAACAGAAACTTATATAACGATTTTAGTATGTAGGAGGGTCGAGTAAGTGAAATATCAGGTAACTGTGATGGAACTATTATCAAGAAAGGTTGAGGTTGAAGCGTCGACGCCGGAGGATGCGATTCACGAGGTAAATAAGCAGTATTGTGATAGTAAAATAATTCTTGACGCAAGTGACTATGTGGAAACAAATTTTGAACTTACGGGTGGCGACATGCAGTTTGGCGAAACCAAAGATAAAAAATACGAATTAGCGGAAGAAACAGATATAGATACGGACAACCCAAAAGATGTGGATAGAGATAGAATTTTGCAGTATATCAGAGATAACTTCAATATTTCAAGCGAGACAGAACGATTTATTATTAACATTCTTGAATTCGCCCACAATTATTATCCGGGAGATCCGTATGAGTTTCTTGGTTTTATGTTTGATAATACAGGCATAGATGCTGAAGCGTTGAAAATAGCAAACGGCGAGTGTGAGGCTGAGAGAACAATTGATGACACAGATTTGGAAATGTAAAAATATTTTATAGGAGGAATTATAAATGAAATACGTATTAACAAACGAGAGAATTGACTTTGAGGGTAAGACGCTTTACAGAATAAAGGCAATCAAATCCTTTGGCGATGTTAAAGAGGGAGACTTGGGTGGCTTCGTCGAGAGTGGTGAAAACCTGAGTCAGGAAGGTAACGCGTGGATATACGGTGACAGTAAAGTTGTCGACAGTTCGAGAGTATACGGAAACGCGGAAGTAAGAGACAACGTTATAATTCGCGATTTTGCTAAAGTGTACGGCAACTCTAAGGTGACCGATTATGTCGAGGTCAGAAACCATGCACGTATATTCAATGAGGCGTGGGTGTCCGACAACTCGGAAATCATCGGGTACGCTCAAATAAGCGGTCACGCGCGTGTCAGAGAGTATGTGCGCATCGGCGGCGATACTAACGTTTACGGCGACGTTAATCTGTGCGGTTACGCGACGGTGGACGAAAACGCGAAGTTGTATGGCAGCGCAAATATCGGAGGACAGGCGGCAATACGCGGAAAAGCCCGCGTATACGGTAAGGCGATAGTACGGGATTACGCAGAAATAAAAGATGATGCGGAAGTAGGCGGCAATGTTGTGATAGGCGGCTATGCTTGCGTAGACAATAATGTGCGTTTGTTCAAGAACAATATCGGCGCAAGCGTGAACGCGAACGCAGATGAAACGACAAGCCCTCTTAAAGCGCCTTCCGAAGAAACGGCTTGATTTACAGGGAGTGAAATGATATAATGGGAGAGAGTTAAAAATGATAGTCAAGAATATCCCTGAAAGGGCAGAATTTGCCGATGAGGTACAGTCGGTTATTTGTGACAATTGTTTTGAGGACTATATCTTTGAGCTAAAGCAAGATAAACACAAATTTACGATGGGATTATCGGATATACTTCGATGTCTAAAATTCGCCGAAAAACAAGGAGCGATACCTAAGATAGACTCTGAATGGTGGATAAAGGTAGACTCAAACTATAGCTTATGATGAGAAAGGGGCAGACCATGAGAAGTTTTAAGTTGAAGCAAGGATTAACGCGTATATACACCATAGACAAAGAAACATTTGAAGATTTAACGCTGCTAAAAAAACCGTACTATATACCAGAGAAAAAATATGACGTGCATTTTGCGGTCTGCCCCCAATGTGATAATCCGATACAGATAATCGGTCTGTATAAAAAGTTAAAACATACCGAAAATCCGTATGGAAGACACTACCCTAAAAGCATTGAGGATTTGGCGGCGTACAATCAGCAAGCGTACGATTTTTGCCCATACGCGAGAAAGAAGCCGAGAAAAATACCGCCTAAAGCATTGAAAGCTAATCTGACGGACTATGAGCGAAATATATATTATACGCTTCGCAATCAATTTGACAGAGTGATATATTTTATTGAACAAGAACTTGATATGCGAATAAGTAAGAATTTTGCTAAAAGTATGTTGGAAATATATGTGGGAGGTAACCGTTGGAAATATCCGGGTGCAACGCCAAATAATATTCCATATATGCTTTGGTATCTCTCATGGTCAAAGGGATTGTATAAACAACGTGTCAAGATTGGCTCCGATTTATACAGAGCGATAGAGGAAAAATACAGCAAGGTTGAGTTTATACCCACAAGGGATAATAAATATGCTTTCATCAGCAATAAGCCCGGTACATTTGTACAAATTACAGGACGTATGGCGGGACATGAGCAAAATATAACGAACGATGAGCTGAGAGAGACAATAACGTTTATTGTCGCGGAGTATATATCAAAAGGTAAAGAAAAACAAATATACAAAAAAGTAATTAAGATAGAGCAATCAAAATTCGGGGATTTTGTCAGGGCTGCCGGCACGGCAAAATACCGAGACCAAAAATTTCTTGATATAGCAAAAAGTATTATGCCGGATATATAAAAACAACAAGAAAAAGGAGCGTTAAGCTCCTTTTTCTCTTGCAAAAAATCTTTATATCTATTATAATGGAAAGGAGGAGGTTTTTTTGAATTGGGAGGAATTTTTAATGGGTGCAGGAGAAGGCGCACTTATAAGTTCAATTATAAGTGGCGGATTTGCTTTTGCAGGTGTTGTTATCACTGCAATAGTCTCTTTAAGAAAAAGTGATGATAAATTGGGTGCGGCACGGGACAAGCTTTCAGGAGAGCATGTCAACCTTAAAGAACATCAGCAAAGCATAAAAGAATTGCAGAATGCCGCGCTTGAGAAGCTTGATTACTTGAAAGAGAGAGCAAAGGACGAGGAATACAAAAACCGAGAGATGTCTAAAGATGTAAAGAAAGTGAAACACTCTATTCGTGAGATAACCGCAATTTTAGACGACTATGAAAGGCTCAAACGGGATTACGAAACATTACAGCAGGAAAATATTCGGTTAAGAGATGAAGTGTTGACTTTGAAAAAAGACCATACAAATACTTGTGAAGAAGATTTGGAGCTGTAAGACTCCATTTTTTATTGCCCAAATAATTGTGGAAAGGAGAAAAATTATACCATGAAAATAAAAAACACATTTAATCCTATACTGCAGCAACTACTACGATTATAGTAAATAAAATACATATTATGGAACATTGCAATAATAGGCGGTATAATATACGTGCACCATAAAAATTAAAAATATAAAAAATGACAAATTGTCAATTAAATGCAATTTTAATTGACCACATGTCAATTAAAAATTGATATAAAAAGTATGAGAATAATGGCGACATGGAACTTATAGACGTATACATAGATATAACAGGGGGAAAACATATATATCAACGTCCTGAAATGCTGCGTCTGCTCCGCGATTGCAGTGATGGAAAAGTAAATTGCATAGCCGCACAGACGCATGCGTATCTTGCGGCGAATATGGAGGAATTATGCTATCTGATAAAATTTCTTAATGAAATGCCTTACAAAATAGACATCAAGGATCGTTTTTAAGATTATATCGTTTGGCAAAATTGTATATTTTCTCAGATGGTCTATCTGTCTCATTTTCAGAAAAGGAAAAAACTCAAATTTAAATCATTTTTATATAATTTGAGTATTACAATTGTATCAACCTCAATATATTGTGTCGAAATGAGCCAATTATCCATATTTTTCCCATATTATTATGCAGCACTTTTCACTTCTCATACTCCCAATTCTATCACCTATACTCCTTTATCAATCTGCCGTCTTTATTTGAATTCTTTGTTTACGACAGTTGTTAATGTTTATTTTTGAACCTTTTGCATTCTTATAAAAATCAAGCAGTTAGATTACTTATCAATCAGT
This sequence comes from uncultured Clostridia bacterium, assembly GCA_947626075.1. Lineage (GTDB taxonomy): Bacteria > Bacillota > Clostridia > UBA1381 > UBA1381 > Hominilimicola. The sequence continues at coordinate 53,236 of CANQQW010000002.1, read as the reverse complement.
GTTTTAAGTTCCGAATCAAATTCTTTCATGCGGTTATCTCGATTGAAGAAGTGTAGCCCCCATATCTTATAGTCATTATCATCCACAAAAACGGTAGTGGGGACAGCCTCTTGTTTTAATTGAAGTAGAAATTTTTCTTTCCATGCATCCTTTTCGAGAAGTAGATTACCTTTTACTTCAATGAAAATTTGTAACTGTTCGAATCCGTTTGCTTTATCTTTTTGCAGGAAAAGTACATAGTCCGGTTCAAAACGTTCGCCGTTTTCAAAGGAGTATATATGAAATTCACGCTCGTTTCGGACGAGGTAGATTCGATTATAAATCTTCCGTAAATCAGCAACATATCCACGGAATTGAGCAACAAAGTCCTTCTCATCCGATGTTCCGTAGTTATCGGTATAAACGAACCAGTCCTCCGTTGAAAGGTCAATCTTCCAATCGCTCCTTACAGACGAATCGTTTTGCGAGATACCAATCTCGCCATCATGCGGATTAGTGTAATTGACAGTCTTGTTATGAAAGACGTCTCTGATATTTCTCGCTTTGAAGGTCTTTGTGCCTCGGTAGGTTTCTTCAATGTCTGAAATAGAAGCTGCTATCTTGCCAAGCACATAGAATACCGCCTCATAGAGCGTTTTCATAGTTGGATGCTCGTCTTTGCTTTGAATGTCGATGCGAACCGCACCGAGATACTCATCATCCGTTATAAACTGCCGTGTGGATGTGACATTCGGAAAGTAAGAATGCAGGGTATTAAATTTGAAAATAGGATACTTCATCAATGCTTTATTTACAATGGCATAGTTAATGGAGGCAATCTCTTTGATTGTCATGTGAGCAGTTTTTAAGTCAATTATAAGATCTACTCCTTGCGAATCCTCAGCCATAACAGAATCAACACCGGATGCCCCCGTGCTTGTCTGAAAACGATATATATCATCTCGCACAGCTGGAGTGAGACTGTGCACATCTTTTCTGTCCTTTACCTCTCTGTCGTTCAAGAATATCAGTCCACGTTGGTATATGTCGGTAGATTTAAAATCATCCTTGAGGATATATTCACACTGTACAATTTTATCGGTATCAAGACCGATTTCGCGCAGCGCATTACGAAGCTCTGCCACATAGCGATGGTCGTTTTGACAATGATAATATAGTGTCTCGCAAACACGCAATTCGTTCGTGATATCTTCATCATATTTTCTTTGGAATTTCGGCTGCTCGCTGTCAACCTGGAACGGACAGTATCTTGCCCCACGACCAATCAGTTGTGCTTCAGCAATAGTTGCCGGTGATATTTTCTTACCGCCCGACTGCCTCGTCTCATACAGACGCACGATGTCAAATAAATTCAAAACATCCCAACCTTCATCCAACTTTTTCACCTCGAAGATTGCACGGTACGGATTATCTGCATCTTCAAGTGAATTGAGAAGAATCTGCTTCTGCGTTGCGTCCTTGTCATCGTTTACTGATACGCAATGCGCCTGTGAGAAATCATCGCGCAGTTCCGCGGCAAGGGTATCGAACGAAATCTCGTTATTGACAAAGTAAGCAAATGCAGTATGCATGACCTCATTGTTGACAGCATTGGATAGGTCTTGCAACCGTGCCCCGGTCAAATTCTTTACGGTCTCTGTGAAATCTGCCATAAAGTTCTTGCTGTCTGCAATCTTTGCTGCTTTAAAAAGTACAACAGGTTTTATGCTGAGGCGGTGATCCTGAAAGACTTTCAGGCGGTACTGACTAAGAACAAGAGCTTGCAAAGCACGTTCCATTATTGTCAAGTCTGAACGAAGCGTGATGATATCCTTTGAATATCCGTCGCTGTAAAACTTTTCCAAAGCGTAGTCAAAAATAATTTTATTTTCGTAAGCGGCACGAATTGCCGGATTAGCGAGGTCGCATGTAGCTGTAAACTCCAGCAGGATATTATCGGCATTTCGGCTGAATATGTTCTTTACAGTCTGTTCCCAGGAATGATAACTTGACTCCTCGTCGGCGGACATTTTCCTCTTTGTATCAACATTCAGATGATGTGCCTCATCGGAAATCAGTACGACTTTCTGCTCATCAAAATCATCAAAGGACATACCGTTCTCCTTTGTCATCCACATATCCATATGAAGTCCCTGTGTGGTGGCGAAGCAGATGTTGATAGCATCTTTATCGGCATACTGGAAGTTATCCACCTGGTTGATACGAATACGTTCCCCATCAAGGACAATCTCCTCCGCAAAAAGATACTTTGCAGACGTAGGATTGCGAAAATTTTCCCTTGTTTTCTCTACGATATTTGAGAGGTTGACAAAGAACAGAAAATTCCGATAACCCCGCTTATAAAGATAGAGCATTAAACCTGCCATTATCAATGTCTTGCCGCTTCCTGTTGCCATGTGAAAAAGTACCTGCGTAGGCTTTGGACAGTTACTGCTTTCAAAATGCGTTATAAAGTTTTCAAATGCCTGCTTCTGATACGGACGCAATTCAAATTTCGGGTTAAGATTCTCCGGTATATAGGATGGGAGAGCAGTGATGCTGCCGTATTCGCGCAAAGTATCTATTTTTTCATATAAGAATGCCATACTTATTCCTCCCCGTAAAAACTCCTTGTGAATGCCTTGTCATCCTTGGAGACAGCAAATTCTTCATCGTCAATGTCGCAGTAGTTCACATACAGGAGATTCTTATCCAAAATATCCATGAGGAACCGTTTCTTATCATCCGTCGAAAGAGTGGTATATTCATCTGCTGCTGCATCAATGTCTGCAGGATTTATTTTGCAGCTGATAAAGCCGGATTTGATCATCCTGGCATAAATATCGGACAAAGCAGCATCGTCTGTGGCAGCTTCAATTTCCTCTGCAATAGTCTGGTTTAGCTTTGCCAGTTCGCAGTATACAAAAGACCCACTGCCGTTCTTAGCGATGACTGCGTTTAAACGTGGAATAGTTGCTGTTTGAATATAATCCATCTGTTCCACTAAAATGAATTTGCGGTTACCGTTGTCTCTTTTATTTAATTCCATAACCGCTTGACCTGTTGTTCCGCTCCCTCCAAAAAAATCAAGTATAATGGAATCTTCATCTGTAGCAATTTGTAGCGAATCGACAACTAACTCTACAGATTTAGGATAAGAAAAAGCATTTCTGCTTACAAGATTTGTAAGTTCATTTGCTGCTGTGCTGCTTGAATATTCGGGTTTATTCCATAATGTCTTTGGACGTTCGCCTTTAAGGCGAATTTTTGTATATATTTTATATTCGCCCTGCACTTTTTTTACAACGATTTCTGTTTTCCATTCAGCTAATACCTTTTGTTTTCCCCAACGCCATCTTCTTTCAATTCCATCAGAATCCACGGGATATATTGGAATAAAGTTTTCTTTTGCTTCAACAGATATCTCATTTGTATTCGGATTAAAGAAGATAGGATAAAATAAGTTAGGCCTTTCAGAACGTAAAGAACCATTTCCTGTCCTTTTTAGTCCAACCAATTTATATTTACCGATTTCATCTTCTAACGGATAATTGTCCGAATTATCAAAAGCATAATCTTTTATGGTTGCATTATGAGAATTCTTTGCATAAACCAATTTGTTTTCGTGAGCAACAGAGAAGAATCCGCTATGTCGTCCTTTTAAATTATGCACGACCGCTAAAACACCCAATCTGTTATCATATCCAAATATTTCATCTGCCAACGCCCCCAAATAAAATAGTTCATAATGATCGATATCAATAAATATGATTCCATCATCGCTTAATAACTTTTTTGCAATTTCGAGCCTGTTTTTCATAAATGTCAGCCAGGTCGAATGATTAAAGGTGTTATTATAAGCAAAAGTGTTTGCATCACTTCTTGTATTATAAGGAGGATCGATATAAATACATTTAATCTTTCCTTCGTATCTTGACAGTAACGATGAAATAACAAGCAAATTATTCCCTTTTATTATCAGATTGTCATTTTCATTAAGTTCGGTTATTTTTTCTTCAATTCCGTCCTTATTATATCTTTTTGCATTTGTAAATACTTTGGGATAAAGAAGTCTGTCGACCTCATCGGGAGCAAGAGTCTCATTGTAAAAAATTTCCTGCCTTTTCTGCTCTTCTGTTGTTTGTCCGCCTTCCAATACACAATCCTTGTATGGGAAGACAAGCTCAACCTTGCCGGATGTGGAGATTAAATCGCCGTTTCCATCTGCAAGCCCAATCTTATTCTTAAAGCGAGTATAGCTGTCAGGGAAAAACTGGCGGTTATTAATAACCCACCCAAAGCCCGCCTTATCAAAAACTTTAACGCCATCCACTTCCGTGAAGAAACGAGAGCTTGTCTCTTCATTTGACAGAAGAAGCCTGATAAGTTTTTCATCCATTTTCATTGCGGTCTCGTAGACCGAATTGCGCAGGAAAGTGCCGTCCTCGGCTACAAATCTATCATCCGCTTTGAGTACCGTCAGTACGGTTTCATAAAAATTTGCCATCTTATTTTTCTCCTTATTCTATAAATAACTCACCGAGTTTCTTTGGTATCTTGTTTCACCGATTAGTTTGGGCATTTCGTCAACGCTTTCTTCAGAAGCTGTAGGTTGCCCGGCGTACCTCTCACATTTCTCCCTTGAGGATATACCATTTAATGCTTACAAGAACATCCATGCTTACGATCCTGTTCTTTCCCATTTTGGCAATGGTAGATAATATTAGATTATAGCATAAATTTTCGCTATTATCAAGTCAAGATTGGAATTATTAGCTTTTATCTTTGATTTCCCAAAGCTGTACTCAATACTTGTCTTATTTTGCAATGTTTACAATAAATCATATCAATGCATATACAACCAACATATTGTAGAAACACCCTTTTTTTACCAAGAATTACACAACATATTGTAACACGGCTGTAATAATTCTGTATTAATTCAATTTAATTGACAGCTAGTCACCGATAAAAATAATGTAAATTTCTACAAAATTACCAAAATATTAAGCAAATATGTATAAAATTATTAAGTGTTTATGACAAAATTTGGTCATTTTTACAATAGACGTTATTTAAACGATATGTTACAATAATATTATGAAATTGTTACAAGCACAAAAGAAAAAGTGCTATAGAAAGGCGGTTTGATTCACATGAAAAATTATAATTTAGGACGTAATGCAGATGGTTTGAAATTAAACCGTCCGATAAACATTTTCTCATTGTCTTACACGGGGGATAAACCACTTTACTCATTTGCAGTAATAAGAGTATTGCGCTAATGGGTGTGGAATTACAACATGACAATCGGATTATAACAGAACAAATCAATCCGATTCGATATGTATCTGTTTTCATTTAAATGTCGCTAAGTATAATTATTAGGATTATTTCACACCTCAAAAATAAGGGAATAGAGGTGAGAAACAGATGTCAGATACTCAAGCCTGCAAATGCGAATATGAAATTGATAAAGATGTAATCGAAAAAATTTTAAAGGCATATAGAACGATGCGTTGGCGCATAGAAGCCGACAATTCTAAAATATCCATAGAGCTTAGGAAACGCGGGATAAGTGCTGACGTTATAGCGTTTCTTAAACAGGTATTTTTTCAAGAAACAGACTTGACTAAGCTTGCTACAATGCAGGTCGATTTGGCGGTGATGTCCCGCATAGAGAAGATTGTTGACTTTTCTCTTGAGAGCCTAAAACAATTTCCCGACAATGGGATTTTGCTGCATAAATTGATAGCTATCTTGTATACGGAAGACTGTGGAGGATTAAAATTAAAGTTTGAGGACGCTTACGAAAAGTACAGAGAATGGGCGGAAACAAATTATGGCAAAACCATTAGTATGGCGACTTTCAAGAAGTATAGAACGAAAGCTATCAAGCTTATGACGATGATTATGGGCGGTTATATCAAACGCTTAATCAATAATGTCAAGTTAAAAACAGATGAAGAACCTTATAAAACGATCTCCGAATTCACGTTTAGCGCATAATAGAGCGCGGGTGGATTCGGAGTTTTTTTGTCCGTTTTTATTCAGTCTTTTTGCAGCCTAAAAGTAGCCTAAAAATAGCTCATTTTTATCAATAAATTATTATTTTCATATACCCGAACGTATACAAAAAAATATCTCGCAGCTACCCAATATATATAGAAAAAACAGACTAAAAATAAGTGTAAAAATGCTTAAAAAATGGTCTTGAATGAATCCGATGACCCGTGATATAATGTACAATGGGAATTGAGAAATCAATTCTTTTTTTACTATATCACGGGCGGAGCCGTTATGACTGAACTTATCAGCCATAACGGCTTTTTTATTGCCCGAATTTTGAAAGGGGTAATAGAAATGAAAATAACCTATAAGTTTATTTCGGCTGATATAAGAATCGGCGAAGAAGTGACGGAAATCGAGATTGATGAGAAAATAGGCGAGGTCATTACGGAATTAAACCGACAGGAATCCAACAACGATCGCAAGGAGACAAGACGGCATACAAGCTATTCATACGATAATGACAAGGTTAGCGCTTTGGCGGACGAAACCGATGTTGAGAACGAGGTTATCAGTGATATACTGAGAAAAAATAACATTCAACGGTTATATCATGCAATAGCGCAATTGAGTCCCAAACAGAGGGATTTAATTCAAAGCATATATTTTGACAACGTTTCCGTAAGCGAATACGCAAGCCGCGAGGGAGTTACGCAGTCGGCAATTTCACAGCGCTTGATGACAGCGAGAAAAAAACTGAGAAAATTTTTCTAAAAAACCTAATACTTGTCCGTTCCCGTGGCTTATATATAGAGGGCGCGTTTTAAGCGCCCCGAAATTACGCAAGAAAGGAGTGGACGCGTTGAGATATCGCGTAGAAGCCGCGGTACACAACGGCGTTGATGTCGTTGTGACCGTTACACGGCTTACGCTGCGGACAATACCCAAAAACTCAATTACGGAACATCAGCCCGTGATATTGGAAATCAGCGTGAGGAGTGTAAACATTACAAAAGGCTCGTAATCGAAAGGAGGTTGCAATCATGGATAGCGATGACAAAAAGAACATCCCTGTTATATACGCGGACGGATGTATGTATTGCGTATCGGATACAGGGGAAGAATTTAGCTGCTTCATCGACGGAGACGACAGTCTCCCCCTATATCCGATAAACTGCTAAGCAAACTTTAGCAAATATTCCGCAAAATATTGATTTGGACAAAGACATATGATATAATTACGGTATACAAAAACTCGGCAGCGATTGCCTTGTATCAAAACCGAATATGTCGCAGAAAAATATTTGTAACGCAGAAAGGGATACGAAAAATGAAAAAATTAAGTGACTATGTAACCAACATACCCGACTTCCCCGAAAAAGGAATAATCTTCCGCGATATTACGTCTGTGCTTCAGGACAAGGAGGGACTTAAACTGGCGGTGGACAAGCTTATTGAGCTGTCAAAGGACTTGGACTTCGACGTTGTCGCGGGTACGGAATCGAGAGGATTCCTTATGGGAATGCCGCTCGCGTATGCGCTCGGCAAGGGCTTTGTACTGATACGCAAAAAGGGCAAGCTGCCGCGTGAAACCGTGTCTAAGGAATACGCGCTCGAATACGGTACTGCGGAAATTGAAATACATAAGGACGCGATTAATAAAGGCGACAGGGTGCTTCTTGTCGACGACCTTATAGCGACCGGCGGCACGATTAAGGCGGCTGCCGAGCTTGTGGAGCAGCTGGGCGGCACGGTCTCGGGAATGTTGTTTTTGATTGAGCTTATCGACCTTAACGGCAGGGACGTTCTAAAAGGCTACGACGTGCGCTCCGTATTGCGCTACCATGAGAAATAAATTTATGTTTACAAAAACAAATACATATCGGCATTAATCAAAACCGTAAAAAACGGGCGAACAAACGTTCACCCGTTTTTTTATTTTTTGTCTGTTTTCGCTGCCAAAGGCAGCTTACATCAGGTATTTACTCAACACCATATCCTTAGTCGCCGAAACGTCGGTTTCGGTGATTTTTTTCCTAAGCGGCAGTATAAACGACGGTATAACCGACAATTCATCTATACCCATCGCGAGAAACAGCTCCGTAAGCTCCGTGTCCGCGGCAAGCTCGCCGCATATGCCTACCCACGCGCCGTTTTTGTGCGCGTTTTCGGTTACCGTCCGGATAAGACGCAGTATAGCCGTGTGATGCTCGTTGCGGATAAACGACAAATCGGGATTTTGTCTGTCCGCGGCAAGCGTGTACTGCGTCAAATCGTTTGTGCCTATCGAGAAAAAGTCGAGATGCTTTGAAAGAATATCGCTTATAAGCGCGGCGGCGGGAGTCTCGACCATACAGCCCAGATCCACCTTCTTGGCATACGCGATACCCTGCTCATTAAGCTCGTTTTTTACCTCGTCTATAATTTCAAGTACCTTGATTACCTCCCATTCGGACACGATCATGGGGAACATGATTGACAAATTCCCGAATACCGACGCGCGGTACAGCGCGCGCAGCTGAGTTTTGAAAATATCGGTATGCTGCAAGCAAAAACGTATCGCTCGCATACCGAGCGCGGGATTTTCCTCTTTCGGCAGGTGGAAATAATTCGCCTGCTTATCTGCGCCTATGTCGAGCGTGCGTATAATGACCCGCTTAGCGCCCATTTTGGAAAGCACTTCCTTATACACCCCGAACTGCACGTCCTCCGACGGGTAGTTCCTGCTTTCGAGATACAAAAACTCGCTCCTGAAAAGTCCTATGCCCTCCGCGTCGTTCCTCAAAACGCTCGCGACGTCCATGACGTTTCCGATATTTGCGCAAAGCTCGATTTTGTGACCGTCTTTCGTAACGCTCGCCTCGCCCTTAAGCTTCTCCAAAATCGCCCTCTGCCTGTCTGCCTCGCGTTTTTTTGCCGTCATTTCGGCTATCGTTTTCTCATCAGGCTCGATATATATCGTGCCGGTAAAACCGTCCACGATTGCGTCCTTACCGTTAAAACCGGCGTCCAACGCGCCGCCCGCGCCTATCATAGCCGGAATATTCATCATTTTTGCGAGTATCGCCGTATGCGAGTGCGTCGAGCCGCCCTCGGTCACGAACGCGAGTATTTTATTCTTGTCGAATTGTACCGTTTCGCTGGGCGCAAGGTCGTCGGCGATAATTATACTCGGCTTATCCGATACGATAGCGTCCTTGTTCTTACCCGAAAGTATCTGTATAAGCCGCTCCGAAACGTCCTTTACGTCCGCGCTTCTCTCTCGCATATAGGAGTCGTCCATCGCGCGGAACATCGCGACAAAGCTGTCGCACGTTTGGGCGACGGCTGTTTCCGCGTTAAGAAGCTCGTTTGTTATTATATTTTTAACAGATTCGGTATAATCAAGATCCTCAAGCATCATCTGGTGTATCTGAAAAATCATCGCGTTTGCTTCCCCAACCTCCGCGATGGCTTTATTATACAGAATATCAAGCTCCCCGATTGCCTTTTTCCGCGCGTTTTCAAACCGCGTTATCTCGTCCTCGCTGCTTTCAACGTGACTGCGCTTTACCTTACTTTCATCGCGGCTGAAAACAAAAACAGGCCCGAATGCCACTCCCGCGCATACGGATTTTCCTGTGACGGTAATCATAGCCAAAAAGACCTCCCTTCCGAACTGCGAAGTATGTAATGTTAATATTCTCATAACTTCACATATATATTATACAATATTTCTTACAAAAAGAAAAGCATTTTTTAGTAATTTATTGTATATTTTTTACAGTTAAATTTGTTTATTTTGTATATTTTCAAATTGGCGAAAAATGTATTGAATATAGCGAAAAACTGTGCTAAAATAATGTTTGTAAAGATAATTTTGGCGGTATTTGCCGTATCGGATTGGGGATTTTTTTATGGACAAAAAAGAGCTTGCATTAAAAAAACATGAGGAATGGCACGGGAAAATCGAGGTTATCTCCCGCGCGAGCGTCACGAACCGAGGTGAGCTTTCCGTCGCGTACACGCCCGGCGTCGCAGAGCCGTGTCTCGAAATTGCGAAAGATGTAAATCTTTCATATAAATATACGCGCCGCTCAAATTTGGTTGCTGTAATAACCGACGGCACGGCGGTGCTGGGACTGGGCGATATAGGACCCGAGGCGGGTATGCCCGTAATGGAGGGCAAATGCGCGCTTTTTAAAACGTTCGCGGACGTGGACGCGTTCCCGCTTTGCGTACGTTCAAAGGACGCGGACGAAATTGTAAACTGCGTAAAGCTCATAGCCGGCTCTTTCGGCGGAATAAACCTTGAGGATATTTCCGCGCCGCGCTGTATAGAGATTGAAAGACGCTTAAAGGAGGAGTGCGACATTCCCGTATTCCACGACGACCAGCACGGTACGGCTGTGGTGGTGCTCGCCTCCGTATTAAACGCGCTCAAAGTGGTTGGGAAAGACATAACTGAGATTAAAGCCGTCGTAAACGGCGCGGGCAGCGCGGGTATGGCGATAACGAGACTTTTGGTGTCGCGCGGGCTGAAAAACGTTATTATGTGCGACAAGTACGGCTCGCTTTACCGAGGCAACCCGAATATGAACGGCGAGCAGGCGAAAATGGCTGATATTACCAACCCCGACAATTTGAACGCGGAGCTGAAAGAGGCGATAAAGGGCGCGGATTTGTTTATAGGCGTAAGCGCGCCCGGCATACTTACGGGCGAAATGGTAGCGTCTATGGCGGACGATCCGATAGTATTCGCTATGGCGAATCCCGTACCTGAGATTATGCCCGACGCGGCGAAGGCGGCGGGCGTAAAAGTAATCGGCACCGGCAGGAGCGATTTCCCGAATCAGATTAACAACGTGCTTGCGTTCCCGGGTATTTTCCGAGGCGCGCTCGACGTGCGCGCGAGCGACATAAACGACGAAATGAAAATAGCCGCGGCGGAAGCCATAGCGGCAATAATCACTGAGGACGAGCTTAGCGAGGACTACATAATACCTGACGCGTTCGATAAGCGCGTGGCGCAAAATGTCGCGAAAGCCGTCGCGAAAGCAGCGCGCGGTACCGGAGTGGCGAGAATATGAAACCGCTGCGGCAATTATCATGCCGTATGAACATATTATAATAAGTAGGAGATGAAAACAATGGGATTTTCTGTAAAGCTGCATTGGATGGAGGGAAGAGAAAAGGGCGGATACGTCACATGGGGAGTGCCGTGGAAAAAGGGCGCGATGACCGCGGACACGGGTATATCCCCCTCGGACGGCTCTTTTATGGACACGGAGCCTATCGCGTACTGGGAGGACGGAAGCGTTAAATGGACGTCGCATACCGCGAAAGTTGGCGAGGACGGACTGACGCTCACGAACCAAGCTTACGCCGTTTACGGCGGCAACACTGTTACGGAAACGGACAGTGAAATAACGGTGGATAACGACCTTTTCAAAGCCGTGTTCCCGAAATCGGGCGAGACGCTTATGAAAACGCCTTACGCGGACGCGTCCTTAAAGGTCTTAAAGGAAACGCGTACAGGCGAAGGCGGCTGCGTAACGACCTCCGTCACGCCGTACATTGGCGAAATTGAGACGGCTGAGGTTGAAAAGCGCGGTGCGGTACGCACCGTGATAAAGGTTACCGGCACGCATAAAAACGCGGACGGCGATAGCTTTTTGCGCTTTATCGTAAGATTTTCGCTTTACAACGGCGAACCGTCGGTAAAGCTTACCCACACGTTCCTTTACGACGGAGACGACGCCGTTGACTTCATCAAGGGCGCGGGCGTCGTGTTTACGCGCAAAATGACCGGCAAGCTTTACAATCGCCGTATAAAAATTACGGGCGACTGCGGCGTTATGCACGAGTGTATGCAGATTTTGAACCTTTGGAGGCCGCGCCTCGGACCGTCTATCGGCATACAGCCCGTACATTCGAAACAGCTCGCGGGCGAGACAATTACGCTTGACGGTCTTACAGATTTACGCAACGGAAATCCCGTGACGGACGAGGAGATAGACAACGTAACGAAATGGGACAGCTACAGGCTTTGTCAGCTTACTCCCGACAGCTTCGAGGTAAAAAAGAGCACGGGCAAAGCAAACTGCGCATACATAAAAGCGAATTGGGGCAGACGCTCGAAAGGACTTGTGTACATAGGCGACGAAAAGAGCGGCATATCGGTGGGTCTGCGCAATTTTTGGCAGAAGTACCCGACCTCGATTCACGCTGACGGACTGTGCGGCGAAGAAGCGTCGCTCACGGCATGGATAGTGCCGCCCGATGCGCCCGCTCAGGATATGCGTCATTATGACGACATAGCGCACGACCAGACGTATTACGAGGGATTTCCCGAGATAGGCTCATCCGCGTACGGAATAGCGAACACAAACGAAATGACGCTTTTCATGTATGACAGCGTGCCGTCCGACGACGACATTATAAAGACTGCGGACGCGGTTCAAAAGCCGCCGGTACTCGTGTGCGAGCCGGCGTACTACCGCGAAACGAAAGCGCTGGGCGAGTGGAGCCTCCCCGAAAGGGACACGCCGCTCAAATGCTGGCTCGAGGACGAAATGGATAAAGCTTTTGACTTCTACAAATGCGAGGTTGAGCAGCGCCGCTGGTACGGACTTTGGGACTACGGCGACGTGATGCACACTTACGACGCGCAGCGTCACTGCTGGAAGTACGACCTCGGCGGCTACGCATGGCAGAATACCGAGCTTGTACCGACGCTTTGGCTGTGGTACGCGTTTCTGCGCAGCGGCAGAGAGGACATTTTCACAATGGCTGAGGCTATGAGCCGACACTGCGCCGACGTGGACATATACCACTTCGGACCGCTCAAGGGACTTGGCAGCCGCCACAACGTTGTACACTGGGGCGACTCGTGCAAGGAGCCGCGCATAGGTATGGCGGGACACCACAGAGCGCTTTACTATGTTTTGGGCGGCGATTTCCGCATGGGCGACGCTATGGACGACGTTAAGGACGCGGACTTCTCGACGCTTGACATGGATCCGTTGCGCTACTTCTACCGCGGCAAGGAATGTAAGCTGCCGACTCACGCGAGAAGCGGACCCGACTGGTCAACGTACTGCTCCAACTGGTACGCCGCGTGGGAACGCACCGGCGATACGCACTGGCGCGATAAGATAATGACAGGTCTTAATGATATAAAGAAGTCGCCTATGCGCCTTATATCAGGCTCCAATTACGAATACGACCCCGAAACGGGACACATGGGATATATAGGCGAAAGCGCGGCGGGCGGCTCACACCTCGCGGTCTGCATGGGCGGACCGCAGACGTGGATGGAGCTTGCCGACTGCCTTGACGAAGAACTTCGCGACATGCTCGCGCAGTACGGAGATTTTTACTACCTTTCACCCGAGGACAAAATCAAAGCCTCAAACGGCATTATTAACCCCGAAGGCTTTGAATATCCGTATATGGCGGCAGCGCTCGCGTCATACGCCGCTCGTGAAAGACAGGACGACGAGCTTCATTATAAGGTGTGGCAGGTACTTGTCCACTCGCTTGTCGGCAAGGACAAAAAGGACAATTTCGACACGACCGTCGTTAAAGGCTACTTCAATAACGACGCGCTCCGCGAGATGTTTTGGATTTCCACAAACTTCACCGCACAGTGGTGCCTCAACGTCATATTCGCGCTGGAATTTACCAAAGGACACATCCCGGAAAAAATCGAAGACTGCGACTGGGCGGATTGGGTGAAATAAAAAAGAAAAATATTGGTAATATGCTTGACACCTTATATTCACAATGTTATAATACAATTATTAGTAACAATATTTGTACGGAGTTTTCAGAAAGAGAGGAAAAACAATGAAAACGAAAAAATTAATTGCGCTTCTGTTATCAAGCGCGATGCTTGCGGCAGCGGCAGTACCCGCATTCGCGGCTGCGCCGTCCGCGTACGACGGTCAGCCCTACGAGAGCGTAGGCTGCACGTCCGACGACCCCGACGGCGAGATCAACCTCGCGGTAATCGCAAACGGCAAGGTTGACATTGTGGGCGACGCGATGTATATCAAGGGCAGCGTTTACTCAAACGACACTGTTTATGTCGGAAACGGCGGCGGCAATAAGGTTGACGGTCTGTTTGTTTCGGGCGTAAAGGGTATGTGGGACTACAAGACCCCCGGCGACGGCGCTACGGAGGATCAGTACCGCTTAGGCTATATCCACGTTGACGACGATCACCAGATGACGACTAACGCTTACAGCACGACGCTTCAGTACGAGGGCGCAATTCTCGACACGGAAACAAGCTTTGACTACGCTTACACGCCGTACGAGGTACCCGAGATAGCGAACACTGTTGATAATCAGATTGCCAATCAGTGGGGACCCGCTCCCATAACGGTTGACAAGGATACGCACTTCGGTACACTTGAACTTACCGGCGCAGGTTTAATCATTGACACAACTGCGGGCGACGTAACAATCGTTGTTGATAATTTCAACCCCGGCAACAGCCCCGAAATCACCGTAAGAGGCAATAATAAGGTAAACCTCTATATTAATAACTCGACTATATTCGGTAACTTCAACGTTACGATACACAACGAGGACATTAATATGTGGTCGCTCCCCGGTCTGTGGGACGGTCAGTACAACTACAAGGAACCCCCGTCATGGCAGCCGAAGGATCCCGTACAGGACTTCTTTGACGCTTTCGGCGCGACGAACGTAAACCTTTATATCGGTAAGGCGGGTGACGAGGTTGTATTGAACGGCGGCAGAATGGCTGCCAACGTTTACTCGAACGCCGATACCTTAAAGGTAGGCGGCACCGCGAGAATCAAGGGTAACATCGAGACAGGTGCAAAGACCGTCGAAACTGACGGCGCAGGCACGTATATTGAGGGCAAGGTAGTTGCTCCCAATGCCGACACGCTTGTTTCAGGTTCATCGACGATTCTCGGTCAGGTAATCACAAACACGCTCACAATAAACGGCGCGGGTCAGATTATTTACAAGGCTGATACGGCTGCCGCAAAGTCAGAGGTTACTCCCGAGCCTACCCCCGAAGTAACTCCCGAACCCACTGTTGAGCCGACTCCCGAGCCGACGCTTGAGCCGCTTCCGACAGGCGAGCCCCTTGAGCTTACAGGCGGATACGCTTATATCTTCGGCTATGAGCCGGACAAAATCCAGCAGATTTGGGTCGATGATGAAGAGGGCGGTCACACCGCTTGGGATATTGAGGTAAGAATGGCTCCCGAGGACGCTGTAACGAGAGAACAGGTTGCGGCTATGATTATGAGAATGATCGATCAGAGCTATGACACGAAAGACGCGGACTACCCGCTTACGCCGAATATGACGCAGCACGCGGGCGCATGGTACGAGAGAGGTCTCGCGTACCTCGCGAGCAAGGGTACGTTCGACGGCGTTGAGTCCGTTGACATCGGTCCCGTAACGAGAGGCGAGGTTGCAAAGCTCGTTGTTTGCGGCTTGAACCTTACCGAAACGACCGAAACATCGTTTGCCGACATCGCAAACAGCCCGTATAAGCAGTATATCGAGATAATGAACGCTTACGGCTACATGCACGGTGACAGCGAAACAGAGTTCCGCCCCGATGAGATCATGAACAGAGCCGAGTTCTGCTCAATGTTCAACAATATTATCGGCAGAAACGACATGGGTCTTACCGCTCAGGACGGCTCGACCGTCACGGCTGAGACATACTACTTCGTAGACCTCCCCGCGGGCGCATGGTACACGGATATTATGCTCAAAGCCACAAGCGCTTATGATGACGAGGGTCTTATAGACGTAGACACAAGACTTTCAAATATCAGAAACACGCTTGACCACTACGATTCGCAGAATATCGCGTAATCGGTATAAAAAATAAAAATTATAAATCGAACCGTCGGCTGTGCCGGCGGTTCTTTTTGCGTTTATGTCTTTAAAAACTTTTATTTCTCATTGTATAATATTGACAATTTTATCATGCTATGATACAATTAATTTATTGATTATATTAAAAGAAAAGAGGAGTGTATTATGGGCAAGACATACAAATTTTTGGCATTCGACTTCGGAGCCTCGTCCGGCAGAGCCATGCTGGCGAAGTTTGACGGTGAGAAGATAACATTGGAGGAAAAGCACCGTTTCTCAAACGACCCCGTAAACATCAACGGCGATTTGCATTGGGACGTTTTAAGGCTGTTTTTCGAGATTAAACAGGGCATTTTAAAGTGCGCGAACTCCGGCGACCGCGACATAGACTGTATCGGTATCGACACATGGGCGGTCGACTACGGTCTTTTGGACGAGCATGACAAGCTTCTGGGCAATCCCTACCACTACCGCGACACGCGCACCGAGGGCATGTACGACGAGGCGTTTAAGCTTGTACCGAAAGAGGAGATATTTAAGGAGACGGGTATAGCGTTCAACTGGTTCAACACGCTCTATCAGCTTCTTTCCGAAAAGCTTTCCGGCAGCACGTCGCTCAAAAACGCAAAAACAATGCTTATGATGCCCGACCTCTTTAACTTCTTCCTCACCGGCGTTAAAAAGACGGAGTACACAAACGCGTCCACAACGCAGTTCTATAACAGCGAAAGGTACGAGTGGTCGTACGATATGCTTGAAAAAATGGGTATCCCGACAGATATTCTGACCGAGGTCATCTTCCCCGGAGAAATTGTCGGAACCGTTAAAAAGGAGCTTGCGGAGGAGCTGGGCATAGCCGAGGTTCCCGTTGTCGCCGTCGCGTCGCACGATACGGGCAGCGCGGTAGCGTCCGTGCCTGTCGTTGACAAGAAAGACTTTATATATATTTCCTCAGGCACATGGTCGCTTATGGGCGTGGAGCTTGATAAGCCCAACACGTCCGAAGGCGCGTTCGAGTATAACTTCACAAACGAGGGCGGCGTGAGCAAGACGATACGCTTCCTTAAAAATATAATGGGACTGTGGCTCATTCAGGAGAGCCGCCGTCAGTGGGACAGAGAGGGCGAGCTTTTGAGCTTCGACGAGCTTGAAAGACAGGCAAACGCCGCCGAGCCGTTCGCGAGCCTTATAGACCCCGACTACCCCGCGTTCCAGACGCCGGGCAATATGCCCAAGCGCATTAAGGATTACTGCGCAAAGACGGGGCAGAAAGTGCCGGAGACAAAGGGCGATGTCGTAAGATGTATCGCACAGAGCCTCGCGTTTAAGTACCGTCAGACGGTCGAGGGCATGGAAGCCGTTACGGGCAATAAGTACAACGTCGTTAATATCGTGGGCGGCGGCATTAAGGACAAGATGATTTGCCAGTTCACCGCGAACGCCACAAAGAGAACGGTAAGCACGGGACCCGTTGAGGCGACGAGTATCGGCAACGTGATCGTTCAGGCTATGGCTATGGGCGCGATCAAGGACATAAACGAGGGACGAAAGGTAGTAAGGAACTCCTTCGACATCGCCACCTACGAGCCGCAGGACAGCGAGGCATGGGACGATGCGTATAACAGGTGGAAAGAAATCATAAAAAAGGCGTGATTAAGTAATAATCCGTAAAAATTCTCATAGTCTATACTATGAGAATTTTTTTATTTTTATATTTTTGGAGGATAAAGTTATGGAATTGGTAAAAGAGAATGTGACAGTTAAGCAGGTGAGCTGCAAAGGCGGCACGCAGGTTCTTGTGGACGAGGATATAATTGTTCCCGATGTAAATCCCGATATATTGAAGATATTACAGCTCGACGCGTCATCGTGCGTGACCGGCAAGGAAATCACCGAGGGCAGGACGGTTATAAGCGGCAGGGTAGACCTGAAAATTTTGTACATACCCGACAGCGAGAGAGAAAAAATAAAGAGTATCATAACCTCGTTTGACTTTACGCAAAATGTGGACAGTCAGGATATACGCCCCGGAATGACGGCGGACGTCGCTTCAAATGTGGAGCGAGCCGAGTTTTCGCTTATAAACAGCCGTAAGCTGCGCGTCAAGGTAAATATCGGAGTGGACTATGAAATAATAGCGGAGAAAAATCTCGAAATAGCCGTTGAAGCGTCGGACAGCGGCAGCGCGGAGCTTTTGAGGGAGAACGTGAGGCTGCAAAACTGCGTGGATTTGTCCGAGACCGATTTTGTTCTGAAAGAGAGCACTCAGGTGCCGGGCGGTCACGCGTCGATAAACGAGATACTTAAGGTTGACGCGCGCGTTACCGATACGGAGTATAAGAGTATACCGGGTAAAATCGTCGCCAAAGGCGCGGTAAACGTGTCGGTACTGTATACCGACCCCGATTGCAAGGTACAGTCCATGGAGACGGAAATACCCTTTACCGAGGTGTTTGAGTGCGACGACGCGGGCGATGAAACCATATGCGATATCGACTACTCAATATCCGAAATACGCTATGACGTCCGGGAGGATAACGACGGCGACAGACGCATAGTGGACCTTGAAATAACCGTCGCGGTACGCATTAAGGCTACGGAGAACGTGTCCATTGATATGATTTGCGATTGCTACGAGCCGTTTATGAAAACCGAGCTTTTAAAGGAGGAGGTAGAGCTTGAGGAAATCGTTTCGCGTCCGTTTACGCAGAACACGATACGCGAAATGGTTGAAACGGCGCAGGGCGCTCCGGGCATATCGGGCATTTACGATGTCATAACCCGTCCGTACATAACCAAGGCGCAGCTCACGAACGGCAGACTTGTGACCGAGGGAACTATTGAGGCGTATATACTCTACCTTACCGACAGCGCCGAAACGCCGGTGTACAGCATGAAAAAGGAGATCCCGTTCAGTTATCTCATGGACTGCGAAAGCGCGGACGAGGACCTTGTGCCGGAGATAAAGGCGGAGGTAAAGCATACCGCGTACAATTTAAATGTCGCCGGGGAAATCGAGCTCAGATGCATACTCGCGCTGAACGCCAATATAATCAGAAAGCGTAAGATAGAGCTTATAAACGATGTTGTGACGGAGGAGCCGGAGCAGAAAGAAAAGAAAGGAATAGTTATTTACTTTGTACAGCGCGGCGACAATTTGTGGGAGGTGGCGAAACGCTATGCCGTCCCGCGCGACGAGATACTGAAGTTTAATAATATGACCGAGGATGATAAACCTGAAGAGGGGGAGAGACTTTTTATACCCGGAATATAAAAAAATATCGCGGAGTGTTATGCTCCGCGATATTTTATTCCTTAAATATGTTTAGTTTGAAATGATTACGGGCGCTTTTAAACATTTTTTACGGCGCGGCGTAAAAAAAGGCTGCCGTTAAGGCGCCCAAAAAACATTTTTGCGTAAAAAATCCGTTAATTTTGCAAAAAAAAGCTGTAAAAAACTGCATTTTAAGCCGTTCAAAGGTTTGACTTTTGAGTAAAAATGTGCTATAATAAACATATTAAGAAGATATATGTTCAGACGGAAAGGCGGTAAAAAATGTATTGCGTCGGCGATAAGGTTGTACACCCCATGCATGGTGCCGGTACAATAGAAGAAATCAAAGAAATGGAAGTTGTCGGCAAAAAACGTAAATATTACGTTGTCAGATTCGCCATAGGAAACATGGTCACAAATGTTCCTATCGAGAGCGTCGACAGCATAGGTATCCGCCCGATTATAGACAAGCAGGAGGCGCGGAAAGTGCTTCAATGCTTCCGTGACGCGGAGGTTGAGGACGATAACAACTGGAATAAGCGTCAGAGGGATAACCTTGTAAAGGTAAAATCGGGAGATATTTATCAGGTACTT
Organism: uncultured Clostridia bacterium; assembly: GCA_947626075.1. Lineage (GTDB taxonomy): Bacteria > Bacillota > Clostridia > UBA1381 > UBA1381 > Hominilimicola. The sequence goes on along the minus strand of CANQQW010000002.1, from coordinate 33,522 downwards.
CTTGTTGTTAAGGAGCTTATGTACCGTGACAAGCTAAAAGGTCTTTCCACAAGCGAGAGAAAAACGCTCGGCAGCGCGAAACAAATTGTCGTGAGCGAGCTGGTACTTTCGGAGGTTGCGGATATAAGCGATATTGAGAGCATCATGAACGATACGGTGGAAGCACTGGTTTAGAAAACGGCACATTTCATAAGTGGAATGTGCTCGTTTCTTTTTCGGACATACGCCGCGGAACGGAGGATAATATGAAGATTACGGCTGTAATTGTCGCGGGCGGCAAGGGTACGCGCATGGGCGCGGACAAAAATAAGCTGCTTTTAAAAATAGGTGATAAGGAAATACTGTACTACACGCTTAACGCGTTTGAACGCAATAAAAAAATAGACGATATGATCCTTGTCGCGGCTAAAAACGATATTAAAGACTGTGAAAGAATTATAAGCGGCGCCGTTACGAAAGTAAAACGCATCGTGGAGGGCGGCGAAACGCGCCGGCAATCTGTCATGAACGGTCTTATGGCGGCGGACGGCGATATAGTCCTTATTCACGACGGCGCGAGAGCACTCGTGACGGACAGTGAAATTAACGCTTCGATAGAAGCCTGTATACGATACGGCGCGGCGGCCGCGGGAGTAAAATGCAAGGACACTTTAAAAATCGGGCGCGGCGGATTTATAGACGGTACGTTGGACAGGGAAACCACGTACCTTATACAAACTCCGCAGACGTTCCGCCTTGACGAAATACTTGCGCTCCACAAAAGAGCGGCGGACGAGGATTTTAATGCTGCGGATGACTGTATGATTGCCGAAAGGTACGGAGTAAAGGTAAGGATAAGCGAGGGCAGCTATGATAATATAAAAATCACAACTCCCGAGGATATGATTACAGCCGAAAGAATACTTGAAAGGCGCGGTGAAATATGCGAATAGGACAGGGCTACGACGTACACAGACTCGTCGAGGGACGCGACTGCATAATATGCGGCGTCAAGATACCGTACGAAAAAGGACTTTTGGGACACAGCGACGCGGACGTGGCGCTGCACGCGCTTTCGGACGCGATACTCGGCGCGGCGGCTATGGGAGACATCGGAAAACACTTCCCCGATACCGACGAGCGTTACAAGGGCGCGTCGAGCCGTATGCTTTTGCGCGAAATAGTGCAAAAAATAACAAAAAAGGGGTACATTTTGGAAAATATAGACCTCACAATAATAGCGCAAAAGCCCAAAATGTCGCCTTATATTGAACAAATGAGGCAAAATATCGCCTCAGATTTGGCAATAGACATAGACGCGGTGAGCGTTAAAGCCACCACTACAGAGAAACTCGGCTTCGAGGGCAGAGGCGAGGGCATATCCGCTTTAGCCGTCGCGCTGATTAAATAAATCCCGCAAAGCGGGGGAAAGGCTATGTTACCGTGAATATATACGATTTTGACGAAACGATTTATAACGGCGACAGTACAAGAGATTTTTACTTTTACTGTCTCAAAAAATACCCGAAAATACTTCTTGACGTGCCGCGTATGGCGTGGACTTTTTTTCTGTATATACTGGGCGTTGTGACAAAGACGCGCTTCAAGCAAACCATGTACCGCTTTTTAAGACGCGTTCCCGACATTGACGCGGCGACGGACGATTTTTGGAATAAACATGAGAATAACATAAAGAAATGGTACAAGGACAGACAAAAAGAGGACGACGTAATAATTTCCGCGTCGCCCGAATTTCTGCTTTCACCGATATGCGCGAGGCTCGGCATAAAAAATCTTATCGCCTCAAAAGTGAATAAGCATGACGGAAAATATACGGGAGTAAACTGTCACGGCGAAGAAAAGGTCGCGCGTCTTAACAAGGCTATGCCCGACGCGCACTGCGAGGAATTTTACTCCGACTCCCTTTCCGACGCGCCGCTTGCCGAAATCGCCGACACGGCGTATATCGTGCGAAGAGACGCTGTTTTGCCGTGGGACGAGTATAAGCCGTCAAAATTAAAGATGTTTTTCACGCGGGAATTTTTGGCGTTTCTTATTGTCGGCGTTATAAACACTTTGAGCAACGTAATTTTTTCGACGATTTACTCGCTCTTTATACCCGACACAACGCTCGCGTTCTTCCCGGGGTATATAACCTCGAACGTGGTTTCGTATATCTTAAACAGCTTTGTCACATTCAAGGAAAAACTGAGCTTTGTAAAATTTGTGAAATTCTTCATATCGTATATACCGAATTTCATTATACAGACAGTCATAGTATGGCTGTTCGACCGCTTTATCCACGGTCCGAGTATTATCGCATACGCGCTCGCTGCAATTATCGGCGTACCTGTAACGTTTGTGTTTATGAAAATATTCACGTTTAGGAAAAAGAAATGATGCTTGGACGGTAAGACGCGAACCGTTACAGCCCTTTTCCGACGAAAAAATATCTTGAAATTACAAACAAAATGTGATAATATATCCATAATAAGGCGGTGATATTATGACTGACAGAGAAATACTTGAATTATTGGTCTCGAAAATGGATTCCATGGAAAATAGAATGGATTCCATGGAAAGTAAAATGGATACCATGCAAAGCGATATAGAAGCGTTGAAGAAAACGGCATATCTTGTTGAAACGGATATTGCCCCAAAGGTTCAGCTGCTTCTTGAGAATCACACTGATTTGGCTAAAAATGTTATGGTTGCCAAGGACGTGGAGGAACGCGTAGGCGTTCTCGAGTTTGACGTAAAAATGATAAAGAAAATGCTTCAAGCAAAAGCAGGCGCTTAAAAAACGCCTGCTTTTAAATTACTTATTTTCCGAGCTTATAAAAATCATCGAAGAAACCGGGGTACGACACGCGCGCGCAATCCGCGTCGTCGAGCGTTGAAACGCCGCCCGCAAGCTGCGCGAGCACCGTCAGGCTCATTGCCATTCTGTGGTCGCCGTACGTCTTAAAGTCCGCGCCGTGAATACTCTTGCCGCCGTTTATAATCATACCGTCGTCCGTTTCCGTAATATCAACGCCGCACTTTTTAAACTCATCGACTACGGCGCGTATTCTGTTCGTTTCCTTTACCTTTAACTCCCGCGCGTCCTTTATCACCGTAGTGCCTTCCGCGTACACCGCCGCGACGGCAATAACGGGCAGCTCGTCTATAAGACGAGGTATAATTTCCCCGCCTATCACCGTACCGTTAAGACGCGACGAACGCACGGTAATATCCGCGACGCTTTCACCGGCGCTTTCACGCATATTTTCAAGCGTAATATCCGCGCCCATATCCATTAAAACATCTATAATACCCGTCCGCGTGGGATTTACGCCCACGTTTTTAATTGTAATTTCACTGTTTGGCATAATCGAGCCGAGCACCATAAAGAACGCCGCCGACGATATATCTCCCGGCACATTCACGTTTACCGCCGACAGTCTTTCTGTCTTACCGACCGTTATATTAAGACCGTCAACCGTAATATCCGCGCCCATAGCGCCGAGCATAAGCTCCGTATGGTCGCGGGATTTTTCTTTTTCCCTGACGGTAGTCTTACCCTCGGCGTACAGTCCGGCGAGAATAACCGCCGTCTTAACCTGAGCCGACGCTACCGGCATATCGTACTCGATACCGTGCAGACGCTTACCGTGAATAATCAGCGGACAGTACTCGTTCTCGATATCCGCGCCCATAAGCGAGAGCGGCTTTGTAACGCGTCCCATGGGACGCTTGCATATCGACGCGTCGCCCGTAATCTCGGTGTCGAACGGCTGCGGCGACAGTATACCGCACAAAAGACGCGTCGTTGTGCCGCTGTTGCCGGTATAAAGCGTTTTTTCGGGTCTTTTAAGACCGCGCATACCGTTGCCGCGCACAATCACTTTTTCCTCGCCTATACTTATATCCACGCCCATAGCGCGGAAGCAATCTATCGTCGAAAGACAGTCGGCGCCCGGCAAAAATCCCGTTATTTCCGTAACGCCGTCCGCGAGCGAGCCGAGCATTACGGCGCGGTGCGATATTGACTTGTCGCCCGGTACGGTGAGAGCGCCGCGAGCCTTTGAAATCTTATCTATAATCATTTTAACTCCTCCGTATTAGTCTAAAACCATTATATCACAAATAAGATGTAAAGACAAGTTTTTTGGTTAAGAAGGTGGAAGTAGGAATGAAAAAGCAAAGCTTTCTGACGGGCGCGCTGATACTGATGGCGGCGAACGCCGTATCGAAAATACTCGGCGCGGTATTCAAGATACCGCTGACGTACATACTTCACGAGGAGGGTATGGCGGTATATAATATCGCGTTTGAGGTTTACATAATGTTTCTGTCATTTATAATATCGGGACTGCCGTTCGCCATATCAAAGCTTACCGCCGAGTCGTCGTCGCGCGGCGAAAGAGCGCGCACATATAAGATTGTGCGCGTATCAACGCTGCTTTTGGCGGTCATAGGACTTATCGGCACGCTTTTATTATATTTCTTAGCCCCGTTTTTCGCGCTCGCGATGAAAGAAGAACAGGCGGTTTACGCGATACGAATGATTTCGCCGGCGGTATTTTTTGTCGCGCTCGGCACATCGTATAAAAGCTACTATCAGGGCGTGGCAAATATGATACCCACAGCCGTTTCTCAGGTTGTCGAATCGGTGGTAAAGCTTGCCGCAGGCTACTGCCTCGCGGTGATTTTTGCGCGCTTCGGCGCGTGGAAAACGGCGGGCGGCGCGATAATGGGCGTGACGGCGGGCGAGATTGTGGCTACCGCGATACTGATGTTTATGTATATTTTTGAAAAAAAGGAACCGCACCGCAAATCGGACACGCATACGCGCGAAATTATTTCCGATTTACTTTCCGTCGCGCTGCCGCTTTTATGCGCTTCGGTTGTGTCGAACGCGATAAACGTTGCGGACACGACGCTTATACGTTCGCGACTTTTGGACGGCGGATTTTCTCCCGACGATGCGAGATTTCTCTACGGCGCGTACACAGGTTACGCGCTTACCGTATTTCATCTGCCCGTCGGTATACTCGCAACACTGTCGGTAAGTATATTGCCCCTTATAGCGGGCGCGATAGCAGTGGATAATATGCGCCGCGCCCGTGTAGCCACGAACATGGGGATACGTCTTACGATTATGCTTTCGCTTCCGTGCGCGGTTATAATGTACACGACAAGCGGAGAAATACTGTCGGTGCTTTTCCGTAACAGCACGGCAGCGCTTATGCTTAAAGCGGTCGCGCCGTGCGCGGTAATGCTGTGCGTGACCCAGATGACGTCTGCGATACTGCAATCGTCGGGCAGGATAATACTGCCGTTTTTCACATCGCTTGCGGGCAGCGCCGTAAAGCTCATATTAAGCTATTTCCTGATTGCGATGCCCGAAATAAACATATACGGCAGCGCGATAAGCTCCATAGCGGCGTATTCGCTCGTAATGGTACTGAATTTGACGGCGGTGCATAAATGTCTGGGCTTAAAATTCGATATTATGTCAATAATTATAAAGCCCGCGGCGGCGGCTTTGGTAATGCTGCTCGTGATACGGCTTATTTCCCCGCCGTTTTCGTTACTGGGGAACGGAATAATCTACGTCGCGGCGGTAAGCGCTGTATCGTTTCTCGCGTACGCGGCTATGCTTTTCATAACCAACGCGGTATCGGTGGGAGAGGTGAAAAGAGTTATAAAAGGTTAGACTTGTAAAGCTCGGCGGGAAGTGATATAATTGTCTTAATCGGATACAAGGAGGAATACTTATGAAAAAATATACGGTAGACGATTTAAGAAGCATACTGATACGTCTGCGCGGCGAGAACGGATGCCCGTGGGACAGAGTGCAGACTCATCAGAGCATAAAGAAAAGCATGATAGAAGAGTGCTACGAGGCTATAGACGCGCTCGACAGCGGCGACGATCACGCGTTCGCTAACGAGCTGGGCGACGTGCTTTTACAGGTAGCGTTCCATGCGCGGATAGCGGAGGAAAGAGGCGCGTTTGACTTTGACGACGTGGTGAATGAGATCTGCGAGAAGCTTATAAGCCGTCACACGCACGTGTTCGGCACGGACAAGGCGGTAAGCGCGGAGGAAGCTCTCGGACAGTGGGAGAAGAACAAAAAGAAAGAGAAAAACCTTTCATCATACACGGCAATGCTCGAGGACGTTCCGCATTACCTGCCGGCGCTTATGCGCGGCGAAAAAATACAGAAAAAGGCGGCGAGCGTCGGCTTTGACTGGGACAGCGCCGACGGCGTGTACCGCAAGATAGACGAAGAAATCACGGAGCTTAAAGAAGCGGAAAATACGGGCGTTGCGGAAAAGGTCGAGGAGGAGTACGGCGACCTGCTTTTCAGCGTCGTCAATTTGGGACGGCATTTGGGACTTACTCCGGAAATCTCTCTTACTAAGGCTTCCGATAAGTTTATAAAACGATTTGCCAAAATGGAGGAAGCGGCTCGGAATGAGGGGATTGACTTAGCCGAGCAGTCTCCTCAAAAGCTCGACGAACTCTGGGAGCTAATCAAAAAATAACAGTATTTTGATCTTTATTGAATTTCATTTTTTTCAAATACGTATGCGCCGTCTCGTTGGTAAATATGACCGTACACCTCGCCGCCCTCCGCGGTAAAGGAAAAGGAGTTATCTTCATCGGGTACGGCGTATACATTTATCACACTGTAATCGGGCATGAGCGCAAAGAAACGGCAGCTGCCGGATAACAGGTCTGCTTCAAAATTCGCTCCGTCTCCGACAGACTGAAATTCCGCGCCGTTTTCCACAGGCACAACGTGATTTGCGTTTCTTGTGTGCAGCTCGTGCATGAGACATCCCGACAAATCCGCTATACCGCTGCACGCGGCGCGTATACTTTCAAAATACTCCGCGCTGTCCACATCGGGATAATAAGTAAACGTATCCAGCAAATACGCAAACTTATCAGACGACATCAAATCATTATCGTAATCGGCGCTTATCATATTACGGACGATCTGCGTATCTCGTTTTGACACTTCGTTGTACTGACTTACCGTACCGATTCCCGAAACCGTGAACACAAACGCCGCGCATGAAATAAATGCGACGCAAACCGCGCTCCTGACTTTTTGAGGTATAAGAGAAAGTAATTCGTCAAAAAAGACGCCGATTCCAACGGTGAAAAAGAATACCGAACGCACGCTGAAACGCGTATCTTCGATTATGTAAAAGACAAGTATTCCGCACAGCGACATTATAAACCCGAACACGGCTTTTCTCAAACGAAACGTCTTACCCGAATATCCGTGTGAAGCGCATACGGCGAAAAACACGCATACGGCGGATACGATTAAAAGGGGCAGCCCGTAATCGTTAATCAAGACGGAGATACCGCGCATAAAACCCGAGACAATCATTTTTACGTTTATCTGCCCGACGATCCTAAAAAGCGCGGAAGTTATGACAGCCGTATGACGCGCCGCTTCGTGCGTGAGGAATTGACCGCGATCGCTTATAACCTCACAATGCCGATTGAATATGTAATACAGCGCGATTACGGCGGTATGCACAAACGGAATTATCACAGTACGCTTGTCTGCGTACTTTATCAATAAGTATACGCAAAGCAGCAGATAAAGCGGTATGACCTGCTCGCAGAAACCGACGGCGGCAAGACCCGTCAAGACGTAAAATACTATGTACCGAACCTTTTTACATTCTCCGTATTTCATAATCAGAAACGCCGACAGCGACACGAAAAACAGCGCGCTCACGCTTCGCACAGCCGCCGCGAGCCAATACGTCGCTTCGAGATTAAGAGGGAATAAACATATCATAAGTATGATAAATCCTCCCGACGCGAAACCGTCCTTATACAGGACGCGGCACAGCATCAGCGCGGAGGAAACAAGCATTGCGCATATAAAAAGCTTTACAAGCCACAGCGAACCGAACATAGGTCCCACAATAAATATGTCGATAAGACCCGCGAGCGGTCTTATGGAAAATTTTTGGTTTGGGATTATAAACTGCGTCCAAATGTCATCGCACATATCGCCGTATAAAAACCAGTCATCCATAACGGGCGTATAGCTTAAGGCGCAGGCAAATCTCTGAATGAGCAGCAGACACAAAATTGAAAATGCCGTCATACAGACATATCGTATTTCCGATTTTTTCATAACCCCACCACCTGAATTGTCGCTTTAGCAATAACATTATATATCTATAAATATTAATTGTCAACTCTATAAATATAATTCTTTTCCTCTGCTGATGTTATACTGTAGACGGAGGTATTTAGATATGAATGTGGGACTCAGAATAAAAACTTTGCGCGAGCAAAGAGGTATCACGGTGAATAAACTCGCAAATTTGGCGGGTATTTCCCAAAGCTACCTACGCGATGTTGAACTCGGGAACAAAAATCCGACAGTAGAAACTCTTTCATATTTTTGTGACGCGCTGGGCGTGACGCTCAGGGATTTTTTTGACACGGAGGAAACAGCGGGCAATAAGCCTAACATATTCCTAAAAGCCGAGATAGAAAAGCTTAATGAAACGCAGCAATTACAGCTTGCCGATTTCTTAAAATCACTGAAATTATAATCTAAGCACGGATGCCTCCCGCTTCTTCACCTTTGCAATCTCCGCTTCGTGTAAGAGCGTCCTCGCTTCGTTTTGCCGTTCGGCTTGCGGTCGCTTGCAATCTCTGCCCCTTGCAAGCAAGGCGGAAAGTTGCTCCGATTTAAATTTTTTTGGTAAAATTGGCTTAAAATGACGTAAAAGTATTGACATATCAAAAAAAATGTAATAAAATTATGCAAGACAGGCATTTCTGTGAAAAAATGTTCAGTTTATGAACAAAAAATTTTTTTGAATGATTAGGAGGAAAAATCATGAACAAAACAGAGTTAGTAGCAGCAGTGGCTCAGAAAGCAGAATTATCAAAGAAGGATGCCGAAAAGGCAGTAGCGGCAGTTACGGCTTCGATCGCCGACGCTTTAAAGGCGGGCGATAAGGTACAGCTTGTAGGCTTCGGCACATTCGAGGTTAGAAAGAGAGACGCAAGAACAGGCAAGAATCCTCGTACAGGTGAGACAATTAAGATTGCTGCTTCAAAGGTTCCCGCATTCAAGGCGGGCAAGGCGCTTAAGGACGTTGTAAACAAATAATTGAGCTTTATTAAATTTACGGGTGCCGCGTTATGCGCGGCGCCCGTATTTCATATCGCGTAAAATCGGAATGTCCGTAAGCGATTAATCGGAGGATTGGTATGAGAATAGATAAATATTTAAAAGTTTCAAGACTGATAAAGCGCCGCAGCGTGGCGAACGAGGCTTGCGACCAAGGCAGGATAACGGTAAACGGCAAGGTTGCGAAAGCGTCGCACGACGTAAAGGAAAACGATATAATAGAAATTAAAATGGGCGAGAGAATAATAAGGGTGCAGGTAACCGCACTGGCTGAGCACGTGCTCAAAAACGACGCCTCTTCCATGTACAAGCCGCTTTCGTAGCGGCTTTTGTAATAAAAACGCTTCCTCTCTCATATATATTTTACCGATAAGAATAAATTCGGGTAAAAAACGGGAGGGGAACGGCATGGAAAGAGCGGAGCATCTTATCACAATGAAAAACAGGGAGCACATGACGCTTACGGGCGTAAAGGATGTGTCGGAGTTCAGCGAGAGTAAGGTAATTTTGAAAACGTCTATGGGCGGACTTGTGATAAAGGGCAAGAAGCTCAGCATAAGCCAGCTCGACACCGTAAGCGGCACGCTTGAGGTACACGGCGAAGTGCAGTCGGCGCAGTATACCGCCTCCGCGGGCGACGGCTTCTTCGCGGGACTGTTCAAATGATGAGCCGGGATCTTTTCGTATTTCTTATAATGGTGGCTTGCGGCGCGGCTGTATCGCTTATGTTCGATATTTTCCGCGCTTTCCGCATAGCCGCGGAGCCTCCCGCGCTCGTTGTGGCGGTAAGCGACGCGCTTTTTTGCGCGTCGGCGCTGTTTATAAGCGCGGCGTGCGTGTGGAACTTTAACGACGGCGCGTTCAGAGCATATGAGGTGATAGGACTTCTGCTCGGCGGAATATTTTATTTCCTGCTTGTAAGCCGGTGGATTTTAAAGCTTTTTCTGCTGATTATCGAAAATATTTTGAAATTTGTAAGACTTATTTTCAAAATACTCTTGACACCGTCGCGGTTTTTGTATAAAATTCTAATAGTACCGTTAAGAAAACGGTATAAAAATATGATACAAAGGAGCCGCGAAGCCGATGCTAAGCGAGTACAAAAACAAAATCACTGACTTTGTAATTGAACACAAAAGACAGATAAAGATGCTTATATTAGTCCTGCTTGTGGGCGCTATGACGTTTAAGGGACTTATACAAATCCCGCAGATTAGAGCGGCAAAGGCGGAGATAGCCCGTCTTAACACTCAAATTGAATACGAGCAGGAACGCCAAAAAGAGGTTGAGGAGCTTAAAAACAAAGTCAATACCGACGAGTACATAGAGAAGATAGCCTCTGAAAAGCTCGGTCTTGTAAAAAGCAACGCCAAGATTTTTATAGACGTATCCGGTGAGCAGCAATAAACGAATAGGAGAGGGAAAACAAAGCAGTTATGGTTGCAGTTGGTAGTATAGTAGAGGGCAAGGTCGTCAGCGTGATGAAGTTCGGAGCGTTTGTCGATATAGGCAACAAGCAGTCGGGACTGGTTCATATATCGGAAATATCCCAAGGATATGTCACGGATATTAACGAGTGCGTGAAGAAAGGCGACACGGTAAAGGTCAAGGTTATAAAGATTGACGAGTCGGGAAAGATAAGCCTTTCCATTAAGCAAGCCGGCGATAAGAAAGAAAAGGCGTTTACGCCGGAAAATAAGGGGAATGAGGACGCGCGCCGTACAGGACATGTGCGTCCCGCTGAAATTGATTGGGGAGCGCATCATACCGACAGCCTTTCGTTTGAGGATAAGCTGTCGAAGTTTAAGCAGGACAGCGACGAGAAGATGCAGACATTAAGACGCAATAACGATTCCAAACGCTCCGGAGGATACAGCAGAAAGAGCCATTTATATTAATAGAATTTGTCGGGCGGAAACGGTTTTTCCGCCTGTTTTGTTTAAAGCGGCGAAAGAAGCCGCGCCGCGCGGAGGATAAGGCTATGGTTTCATTCAAGGATAATAAAAGAATATTGCCTCTTGCTGGAGCAATTATCGTATTTTTGCTCACTTTTTCCGTGCTGTACATGGGAGACAACATAGGACTTTCCGATAACGGCGATTTCAGGCGCGTCCTGCTCGTAAACAATATGGAGTACGCTGATGAGGATAACTACTACTACCTTTTCAAACAGGACTACAAGATGAACGTCGAGGGACGCACGTTTTGGGAAAAAGTCTCATACCTGTGCTCCGACAACGAGGAGGAGGACATATACTCTTCGCCGCAGTTTATAATAATAAAGGCGTCAAAGCTGATGAATTTCATCGTGAATACAGTGCTTGTAAAGGACGAGACAGACTATAACATAGCGTATCTCGCGTTTATATACATACTTATGCTGTCAATGGCGGCGTGGGGCATATTCACGTTCTTTGCGGACTACCCGCGAAAACTGCAAATAACAGTGTTTGTAATATTTATAATAATGTTCTGCGACGCGGGATATATACTTTATTTCAACTCTTTCTACGGCGAGCCGCTTCAGTACGTGTCTCTTATGATGCTTATCGCGCTCGGACTGCTTATTTACAAGCGCCCGACGATACCGAAAATAGCGTGTTTTTTCGTGTCGCTGTACTTTTTCGCAGGCTCGAAGCTCGCGAACGTCCCGTACGCGATAATAGTATCTCTTTTGGCGCTGTCGTTCGCGTTTCTGCGCACGGACAAGCCCTACCGAATCGGTATAGCCGTGTCGGTAATGCTTGCCGCGGTCTGTATAGCCAACCTCTACGCGAGTATTCCCGCGTGGATGCATAACGACACAACGTACCAGTCGGTATTTTTCGGCGCGCTCAAGGAAACGGAAACTCCCGAAAAGGACTTAAAGCAGCTCGGGCTTGATGAGAAGTACGAGCCGCTTATCAATACCCACGCGTACATGGACGCGGACGAGTATCCTATAGATATAACAACGCCCGAATTTCAAAGGGATTTCTACGATAAGATTTCAAAGGCGGACATAGTGTTTTTCTATATTCGCCACCCGATAAGGTTTATACATAAGGTTGCGTTCTCGATAGAAAACGCGTCGTGTCTGAGACCCTTAAACTGCGGAAATTCTGAAACGGTGATTATGGACTACTCCGACCGATACAGCCTGTGGAGCGATATACGCACAGCGTCAAGATTTTTGTATAATCCGATTATAGTCTTTATAATCGCGCTTATAATGACGCTGTACGTTGTGCTTGTACATATTTATCTTGTGCGGTCGAATCGGGGCGCGAACGCTGAAAGGCTGTACCTGATTATGGCGATGTACGTCCTTATAGCGGGACTGTGGATAAATATGTGTCTGCCTGTTATCGGCAACGGCGAGGCGGATATTATGAAGCATATGTTCCTCTTTACCAACTTTATGGATATTGTGCTTGCCGTAATAATCATAAGCATCGTCAATATGCGCCGCCGGGGCAGAATTATTTCTCTCGCCGCGCTTGCCGCGGTCGTCATTGCGCTGAGTATCGAGCCGCCCAAAAAAACCGTTGAATTTGGAATGTACGGCGGCGAGCCGATAAAGTGGGACGTCATGCGCGGGTACGACGACGGCAGCATGGAGCTTGTAACAAAGGAATGTGTCGCGGAAATGGCGTTTGACGGCGAGAATAATATGTGGGAGACGAGCGACTTGCGCCAATGGCTTAACAGCGGATTCATCACGGAATTTACTATGGACGAGCTTGCGAGAATAATACCGAAGAGCAACGAGGTAATGCTGACGTATAACGACAGAGGCATGGCGCAGGCGGGGAATCACACGCATTTTTGGAACGCGTCGCCCAAAGAGGTGGCTGACCTGAGCGAGACGGCGTACCGCCGCTATGTGGACGATATGATATATATACCGACTCTCGACATGATGGAGGATATTGACGTAAACGGCTCGTACTGGATTTTGTGTCCCTACGGCTATAACGATAAAATGCAGAGATACATGAAAAACGACGGATTTATTCTGCACACCAACGTGGACAATGTGTACGGTGTCCGCGCGGCGGTAAAGATTAAAGGCGGGGAATGATTTGGAGAATAAAATAATTGAGACAAAAATACTTACCACATCGGAACACGACATAAAAACGGCGGCTGAGATTATACGCGGCGGCGGACTTGCCGCGTTCCCTACGGAGACGGTTTACGGGCTTGGCGCGTCGGCGTATGACGAGGACGCGGCGAAAAAGATATACGCCGCAAAGGGCAGACCGTCCGACAATCCTCTTATAGTACATGTCGCGTCCGCGGAACAAATAAAGGACGTGGCGCTTGAAATACCAAAAAGCGCGGCGCGCGTGATAGAAAAATTTATGCCGGGACCGATAACCATTATACTTAAAAAGAAAGACACGATTCCCGACACCGTAACGGCGGGGCTTAGCACCGTAGCGGTGCGCTGCCCCGATAACGGAACCGCGCGCTCTCTTATAGAGAAAGCGGGAGTACCGATAGCCGCGCCGAGCGCGAATTTGTCCGGCAAACCCAGCCCCACAAAGGCGAAGCACGTCATAAACGACATGACGGGCAGAATTGACGCTATTATAGACGGCGGCAGCTGCCGCGTCGGGGTGGAGTCCACCATTGTGGATTTCTCGTCCGAAAGACCCGTGATACTGCGTCCGGGCGGCGTGACATACGAGGATCTGAAAAACGCCGGGGTGGACGTTGACATTGACAGACACATACTTGAAACCATTGATGCCAAAGAAACGCCGAAATGCCCCGGAATGAAGTACAAACATTATGCTCCGAACGCCGAAGTTATTGTCGTGGAAGGCGAAAAAGACGCGGTACAAAGCAAAATTAAGGCGCTTATAAGTGAAAATAAGGGCAAAATAATAGGAGTTTTGACCATGTTTGGTGCCGATTACGACGACGCTGTAATGCTTTCGGCGGGCGATACAAACAGGAAATACGCCAAAAATCTGTTCTCGGCTTTGCGCGAATTTGACGAACTGGGCGCGGAAATAGTGTTCGCGGAATTTTGCGAACGCGACGCCTACGCCCTCGCCGTAAGGAACAGATTGTATAAAGCCGCCGCGCAGCGCGTCATTCACGTATAGGAGGTAAGGAAGCATGAATATATTATTTGTATGCACGGGCAACACCTGCCGCAGCCCTATGGCGGCGGCGCTTATGAATAAAATCGCCGTGGAAAATAATCTTGACGTTCGTATAGAATCTGCCGGTATATTTGCCGCCGCGGGACAAAAAGCGAGCGATAACGCCGTAAAAGCGGCGGCGGAAATGGGAGCCGACCTGTCGGAGCATATCTCAAAGCCCATAACGCGCGAATTGCTTGACGCGAGCGACATAATTCTTGCCATGACCGAGGAGCATAAACGGCTTTTAAAGCCGGAGGCGGGCAGCAAGGTATATACTCTGTGCGAGTACGCCGGTACGGACGGCTCGGTAAGCGACCCCTACGGCGGAGATTTGGACGTGTACAGGGAGTGCGCACGGCGCCTTTACGGCGCGCTTTTGAAAGTCAGCGAAAAAATAGCGCAAAGCGGGAATTGATATGGTTATTATAGGCAGAATGACCGAAAAAGACGTTAAGGAGGTCGCGGAGGTTGAAAAGCAATGCTTCGCGCTGCCTTGGTCGGAGAAGTCGTTTTATGATGAAATGACAAATAAACTCGCGGTGTACTTTACCGCGAAAACGGACGGTAAATGCGTCGGCTATGCGGGATTTTGGAACGTGTCGGGCGAGGGCGGCATAACCAACGTGGCGGTATTGCCCCCCTACAGGCGGCAGGGTATAGCAAGTATGCTGATAGAGGAAATGATACGCGAGGGAAAGGCGCAAAGCCTCGCGCTGCTTACCTTAGAGGTGAGGAAAAGCAACCGTGCCGCGCAGGACTTGTATAAAAAGTACGGATTTGATATAATAGGCGAGAGGAAGCGTTACTACAGCGACAACGGTGAAGACGCGTTTATTATGACTAAGTTTCTAAATAAATAATATCGGAGAAAGAAATGAAAGATACACTTATACTCGGAATAGAAAGCTCATGCGACGAAACTGCCGCCGCCGTCGTGAAAAACGGCAGGGAGATTTTGTCGAACGTTATAAACACGCAGATAGAGCTGCATAAAAAATTCGGCGGCGTAGTGCCGGAGGTCGCGTCAAGACGGCATATAGAAACGATTGACGCTGTGATAGACGAGGCGCTCAACGGCGCGGACGTGACGTTTAACGACATCGACGCGATTGCCGTAACGTACGGACCGGGACTTATCGGCGCGCTGCTCGTAGGCGTATCG
Organism: uncultured Clostridia bacterium; assembly: GCA_947626075.1. GTDB lineage: Bacteria > Bacillota > Clostridia > UBA1381 > UBA1381 > Hominilimicola. The sequence continues at coordinate 18,065 of CANQQW010000002.1, read as the reverse complement.
ACGGCTAAAGCGCTCGCGTTCGCGCTTGACAAGCCGCTTGTCGCCGTACATCACATAAAGGGACACATAATGGCAAACTTCGTCGCGCATCATGACCTAAAGCCGCCGTTTGTATGCCTCGTCGCGTCCGGCGGTCACAGTCATATAGTATACGTAAAGGACTACACGCGCTTTGAGATAATGGGCAGAACGCGCGATGACGCTGCGGGTGAAGCGTTTGACAAAATCGCGCGCGTGCTGGGCTTGGGCTACCCCGGCGGACCTTTAATAGACAAACTCGCGAAAGAGGGCAGGTCTGAAGCGGTAAAATTTCCGCGCGTGAAATTTGACGGTGATTCGCTTGATTTCTCATTCAGCGGCGTAAAAACCGCAGTCATAAACTATCTTCATAAGCTCGACCAAAACGGCGAAACGTACAACAAAGCCGACATTGCCGCAAGCTTTCAGGACGCGGTGACGGACGTTTTATGCGAGCATACGATTGAGGCGGCGCGCATAAGGGACAGTAAAATAATAGCGATAGCCGGAGGCGTAGCCGCCAACAGCGCGCTAAGGACAAAAATGACCGACCGCGCGAAAAAATTCGGTATAGACGTGATCTACCCGCCGCCCGTGCTATGCACCGATAACGCCGTGATGATAGCCTGCGCCGGCTATTACGAGTACACGGCGGGTAATTTGGCGGACATGACGCTAAACGCCGCCGCGTCATTGCCTCTGCAATAGGGACACTAAAATAAAAAAACGAGAGGGGACACTAAAATGGAAAAATTATACGTTGATTTGGGTAAGCATTCATACGATATAAAGTTTACAGACAGCTTTGCCGCGCTTCCCGACGCGCTGCGCGAAATAAACGCGCCGAAAAAGCTTCTGATTGTAACAGATACAAATGTCGAAAAGCTGTACGCGGACGAGGTACTTACGCTTTTAACCGAAAACGGCTTTGACGCTTCGGTATACGCCTTTAAGGCGGGCGAGGAACAAAAGAACATGAACGAGATACTCGGCATATGCGCCGCGTGTATAGAGCACGGGCTGGACCGAAAGAGTATGATTGTCGCGCTCGGCGGCGGCGTGGTAGGAGACATGGCGGGCTTCGCGGCGGCAATATATATGCGCGGTATCGACTTTGTGCAGGTACCGACGACGCTTTTGTCGCAGTCGGACAGCTCCGTGGGCGGAAAAACGGGCGTTGACTTTGCCGACAGCAAAAACATTTTGGGCGCGTTCCACCAACCCGGACTTGTATACATCAACGTATCTACGCTTAAAACTCTGCCGCCCGAGCAATTTGTGTCGGGTATGGGCGAGGTAATAAAGCACGGAATAATACGCGACGCGGACTTTTTCACTTACCTTGAGAATAACAGCGGCATGATAAAGACGCTCGAGAGCGGCGCGCTTATAAGCATGGACAAGACAAACTGTTCGATTAAGGCTGATGTGGTTATGCGGGACGAAAAGGAAAACGGTATCCGCGCGATACTGAACTTCGGTCATACCATTGGTCATGCGGTAGAGTCCGCGTACAATTTTAAAATGACTCACGGCGAGTGCGTCGGAATAGGTATGATAGGCGCGTCGCATATCGCGAATAAGCGCGGAATGATTGACGATATGACTTTTGAACGTATCGAAAATATACTCCGTACCTACGGATTTGGGACGCGCGTGAAATTACCCGAAAAGGAACGGGTATATTCATTTATGCAAAAGGACAAGAAAAAAATCGCGGGCAAACTGAAATTCGTCCTGCCGCTTAACATCGGCGAGGTTATTCAGACTACCGATGTTAATAAGGACGAGATTTTTGCCGCGCTCGATTATATAACGGAACGGGAGTAAACGATATGCTTTGGCTTATAATTACGGCGGCTGTTATTTTAGCCGACCAGTCGGTAAAGTTTTTTATCGCGTCCGATATGAACGTGGGAGACACGCTTTTTAAAATATTTGACGCGTTTGACATTACGTACCTCAAAAACACGGGCGCGGCGTTCTCGATACTGTCGGGACGAATGTCGCTTTTGAGTATTATTTCCGTCGTGTTCTGCGCGGGAGTGGTTGTGTACTGGATACGGAAAAAACCGACGCACCCGCTTTTATGCACCGCGGTGACAATGATGTTCGCGGGCGCGTTTTCAAACGCGATAGACAGGATATTCCGAGGCTTTGTCGTGGACTATATACGAACTCTGTTTATCAGCTTTCCCGTATTCAACATCGCGGACATATCCATAACCGTGGGCGCGGCGCTGCTTGTATTATATTTCATATTTTTCGATAAAGAGGATAATGATGCAGAAAATAACTCTGAAACCGTCTGAGGAAAGCTTGGGCGAACGTATTGACAAATTCATATCGGACAATTCGGATATTTCCAGAAGCTACGCGTCGAAATTGTGCGCTTTGGGACTTGTAACGCGCGCGGGGAAAAGCGTAAGCAAGAGCTGCCGTATAGACGGCGCGGAGGAAATAGAGATAGAGCTTCCCGACGAAAAGGAACTCAGCGCCGAGCCGGAGGACATACCGCTCGACATAGTGTACGAGGACAGTGACGTAATCGTTGTGAACAAGCCGCAGGGAATGTGCGTTCACCCCGCGCCGGGGAACGAGAGCGGCACGCTTGTCAACGCGCTCATGTATCGGTGTAAGGGCGGACTGTCCGCGATAAACGGAGTGGTGCGCCCCGGTATAGTACACCGTATTGACAAGGACACGTCGGGACTTATTGTTGCGGCTAAGAATAACGACGCGCACCTTGCGCTGTCGGCGCAGCTAAAGGAGCGCAAGGCTATGCGTAAATACGTCGCGCTTGTAAACGGAAATATAAAAGAGGACGAAGGCACAATTAATAAGCCGATCGCGCGCTGCCCGTCGGACAGAAAGAAAATGGCAGTCGTGCAAGGCGGACGCGAGGCGGTCACGCATTTTAAGGTACTGGAGCGCTTCGGCGCATATACGCTTGTGGAATGTACGCTTGAAACGGGCAGGACGCATCAGATACGCGTGCATATGGCGTCGATAGGACACAGTATAGTCGGCGACAGCGTTTACGGCGTAAAAAAGGAAAAATTTAACTTAAACGGTCAGCTCCTGCACGCAAAAACGATAGGCTTTACCCACCCGACGACCGGCAATATTATGGAATTTACAAGCGAAATACCGGAATATTTTGAAAATATACTGAAAAAACTCAGGGAAAAATAAACTTTTGATTAAAAATACAAGCTAACACTTGCTTTTTTTTGTCGAAAAGCGTATTATAAATATATATGTTATGGGAGTGATTATGTTAATGAAAGAGTTATGCGTTGTGTTCGGCGGACGCTCGCCCGAGCATGAAATTTCAAGGAAATCGGTAACATCGGTTCTCGCCAACCTTGATAAGAGCAAGTATAATATTTCACTTATCGGAATAACGAAAGACGGCGCGTGGTACCTGTACACGGGCGATTACGCTAATATAGAGAACGGCGAATGGGAAAACGACGCGGCGAATAAGAAAAAAGCTGTCATTTCACCCGACGCCTCGGATAAGGCGCTGCTTGTTTTTGACAGCGGTACCGTCAGAAAGGTACATATAGACGTTATATTCCCCGTGCTGCACGGCGAGTACGGCGAGGACGGATGCGTACAGGGACTTTTTGAGCTGTCGGGCATACCGTATGTCGGCATGGGAGTGATGGCTTCCGCGAACAGTATGGATAAAACCTCGTCAAAGATAGTGTTCGCGTCGGCTGATATACCGCAGGCGAACTGGGTCGTTGTGACCGCCTCGGACGACTTCGATAAAAAAATGGACGAAATCGAAAATAAGCTCGGTTACCCGTGCTTCGTAAAACCGGCTCGAACAGGATCGTCGGTCGGAGTGGGCAAGGCTCACGACAGAGCGGAGCTTCTTTCGGCGCTTAAAAACGCGGCGAAGTTTGACAGGAAAATACTTGTCGAGGAAAATATAGACGGTCAGGAGGTAGAGTGCGCCGTGCTCGGCAATGACGACGTGAAGGCGACGACGGTCGGCGAAATTATACCCACCGTCGAGTTTTACGACTTCGACGCGAAGTACAACGACAACTCCACAAAGCTGCGTATTCCGGCGGACGTCCCGACAGAGACTATAGACGAGATACGCTCCTACGCGATAAAGGCTTTCAAGGCGCTTGACGGCAGCGGTCTTTCACGCGTGGATTTCTTTGTAAAACGCTCTGACGGCAGCGTTGTGTTAAACGAGATAAACTCGCTCCCGGGCTTTACGAGTATAAGCATGTACCCGAAATTGTGGGGCGAGGCGGGAATTGAGTACGGCAGGCTGCTTGACAAACTCATTGAGCTTGCGGAAAAGAGAGTAAAGTAATGAATAATAAGAGTATAGGCGTTTTTGACTCGGGACTCGGCGGACTTACGGCGGTAAAAGAAATAATGAACGAGCTGCCCTGCGAGAATATAATATACTTTGGCGATACGGGCAGAGTGCCATACGGTACACGCTCGCGCGACACGATACTGAAATACACGCGCGGCGACATACGCTTTTTAAAGACGTTTGACGTGAAAGTGATAGTCATAGCCTGCGGCACCGCTTCGTCTGCGGCTCTGCCGATGATAAAGGATGAATTTGACATTCCGATAGTCGGCGTTATAGACGCGGCTGTGTACGCCGCCGTGCGCGCGACAAAGAATAAGAAAATCGGAGTAATCGGCACTCCCGGCACGATAAAGAGCGGCGAATACGAAAAGCAGATTACAGCGTATGACCCCGAAATGCGGGTGTATAACCGCGCCTGCCCGATGTTTGTGCCGCTTGTGGAGAACGGCTATTTTGACTCCGATGTGACGCGTATTATCGCTGAGGAATACCTTGAGGAAATACGCGCAAAGGGCGTTGACACACTGATACTGGGCTGCACGCATTACCCGCTTTTGGAAAAGGTGATAGGCGAGTATATGGGGAAAGGCGTTACGCTTATAAACAGCGGCGCGGAGGTGGCTAAATACCTTAAAAAGAAGCTCCATGGCGAAATGGCACACAGCCCCGAGCCGGATGCCGACAGGTACCGCTACTATGTAAGCGATGACGTGTCAAGCTTCGAGGAGCTTGGCTCGATATTCCTTGAAAGAGAAATTAACGGACAGGTGAGCAAGATTGACATTGAAAAATACTGATAATGACTACCGCATTATAGTTAGGAACAAACAGACGGCGGACGGCGAAACAAACGTTATAAAAGAGCTTGCCTACGGCAGTTTACGTGAAAAAAACGGGAAACAATACATACTCTACAGCCTTGAGGACGACGGAGATACCGTCACCTCGCTTATAAAGCTTAACGGCGATGAAGTATTGATTAAGCGCGGCGGCGCGGTGAAAACGTCTATGGAGTACAAGGCGGGCGAAAAGCGCTCGTTCGTTTACGAAACTCCGTACGGCGGCATAGACATGGAGCTTGAAACGCACCGCGTACTTCATGACGTCGCGGAAAACGGCGGCAAGGTCGAGCTTGTGTACACGCTCACCGTACAGGGCGAAAAATACTTTAACGACACGAAAATAACGATAACCAAAATATCGTGAAAATAAATAATTAAGAGGTAGATGCTTATGAACAGGAAAATCACGGCGGCGCTGCTCGCGGCGCTGATGCTTCTTACATCGGGAACGGCGATAGCCGCTCCGAACAAAACTAAGGAGGACGAAAAACAATACAGCGGCGAGTACACGGCGTTTGAACAAATATCCGAATACATTTCCGACGCGTTCATTGACGATACTTACACAACAGAGGACGTTATGGCGCAGGGACTTTCAAAACTGCTCGAAAACAACGAGCCGGTTCTTGTCGAGCTTCTTAAAGCGACGCTTGAAAGCATGGACGATTACAGCGAGTTCTACACCCAAGAAGAATACAAGGAATATCAGGACCAATTAAACAACACGTTCTACGGAATCGGCATAACGATGCAAAAGAAAGAGAACAACGACTACGTGGAAATAACCGGCTTCACCGAGGGCAATGACAACGCGCAAAACGCGGGACTTCGCACGGGAGATTTGATTTATAAGGTAAACGGCGAGGATATGACGGGACTTACCACTCAGGCGGTACGCTCCAAGGTAGTCGGCGAGGAGGGTACGACTGTCGATATTACGGTGTTCCGCGGCAACGACGAGCTGACGTTTACCGTAAAGCGCGTCGCTGTAAGCACAGCCACCGTTTCGAGCGCCATACTCGACGGAAACATAGGATACATACGAATAACCTCCTTCAACTTCGACACCGCCGGCGACTTCGCATACGACCTTGAAACGATGCGCGAAAACAACGTGAAGAAAATCATTCTCGACTTGCGCGACAACGGCGGCGGCTATGTTGACGCCGCGATAGATGTCGCGGAGGAAATCGTGCCGAAAGGCAAAATAGTGGACGTAAAGTTCAGGAACAAGGAATACAACGCGACGTACACCTCGCAGCTTGAAAAGAAAGAATTTGACTTCGTGCTGCTTGTGAATGAGTACACCGCGTCCGCGTCCGAAATACTTGCCAGTGCGATGCAGGACTCCAAAGCGGCGCAGCTTGTTGGCACGAATACTTACGGCAAAGCCGTCATACAGAACCTGTACCCGCTCCAAAACGGCTCGGTATTTAAGCTCACGACGGGTCAGTACATAACGAGAAACGGCAGGGAGATAAACAAGGTCGGACTTCAACCCGACGTATACGTTGAGAATGTTACGCAGAATGTCGATCTTGACGATTACACGCCGTTTGACTTTGAGACAAGGAACTCCCTCGGCTCGTCGCACTCCAACGTGCAGGCGGCAAAGGAGCGCTTAAAGCTTTTGGGCTACTACGACGGCGACACCGACAGCCCCCTTTTCGACGTGAAGTTCAAGGACGCGCTGCGCACGTTCCAGCAAGTGAACGACATATTCTCATACGGCGTGCTTGACATACCGACGCAGGAGGTACTTGACAAAGTATTCTCACAGGTTGAGATAATGACCGATTACCAGTTTGACAAGGCGTATGAGCTGCTTGGGGGAAAAACGGAATAACGTCCCGTATAAAATTCAAAAAAATGTAAACAATTCTAAGGCGGCGCGCTTTGATATGCGCCGCCTTTTAAAATATTCTTGAAACAAATGTAATAAAAAAGTAATAATCTATTTACGCCTTGTCCATAGTTTTATTATTGACTATACGTGTCAATATATGTTATAATTGGTACAATAATCGGAATAACTAATGGACAAATTTAATTTTGGAGGTAGCCCGTGAAAGTCAGGTTTAATGTAAAAAGATATTTTCAGGTGCTCGGCATATCGCTCGCGGTAATCATCGTGGGCGCGGCGGTCTGTATGGGTATTGATTTTTCGCCGGCGGACGATATTGCGCAGGTGGACAATACTTCCACGGTCGAAGCCGAGGGCGGAAAGATTAACGTGCTGATTATGTGTACCGACATGGACGGACTGCGCACAGACGCGATTATGGTAGCGCAGTACGATATTGATAATAACATTGTTAATATGCTTTCGGTCCCGCGCGACACGAGAGTATATGTCGGAAACAGATACCAGAAAATAAACGCGGCTCACGCGTACATGACGGACGGAAAGATAGGCGGCGCTGAAGCGACAGTCGAGGTGGTAACGCGCATTACGGGTATACCGATTAACTATTATATTGACTTTTCGCTTGACGGAGTGGCTCACGTTATAAACGAGCTCGGTTCCGTAGAGTTCACAATACCCGATATATGCGGGGGCGGTCAGGGCATGGTATATGACGACCCGGCGCAAAACCTGCATATAAACCTGCCGCCCGGCACTTACGGTCTTAACGGCACACAGGCGGTATGGCTTATGCGTTTCCGTCACGGAAACTGGGATCGCAGCATGAACAACGGCAAGGGCGGCTTTCGCGGCTATATAGACGGCGACGGCGGCAGAATGAGGCTCCAGCAGGAATTTATAAAGGCTGTGGTAGATCAAAAGGTGAACGCGTCGCTTGTGCTCAAAATACCGTCAATCTTCAAGGCGGTGAGCGAGGAAATAGACACGAACCTCACCGTTAAGGACGTGGTAAAGTATTCAAAATACGCCGCGAACCTCACGAGCGCGAACATCAACTCCTATGAGCTGCCAGGTAACTTCGGCACCGCCGTGCTCGACGGCGCGACGCAGGACGTGTGGGAGGTAGATCTTGACGCGACAAGGGAGCTTGTCAGGTCGGTATTCGGTTACCCCGCGGACAATATTACAATAGGTCCGCCTGACGGCGGAGACGCCGGCAGCGGCGCCGGTGAAGATAATTCATCATCTTCGTCACACTCCTCATCGACAGTATCATCTTCATCATCGTCAGGCTCATCTTCGTCATCATCAAGGTCATCATCTTCAGGTTCATCTTCGTCATCATCAAATTCATCATCGTCATCGAATTCCGTAGCTTCATCGTCGTATAACGGCAGCACTGATTATTCGGAGGATACCTCCCATGACAGCGCTGATTATGACGCATCCTCCGGGGGCGAAACTTACGGCGGCGGCGAAAGCTACGGCGTTTCAGATACCGAAGACAATGCGGGATAAGAAAATATTAAAAAAATTGTAAAAAAGGCTTGAAATTGTCTGATAAATATGATATTATATATTGGAAATGAATATAATATATTCAGAAAAGAGTGGGTTTACCCACTCTTTCATGTTTAAATACTGTTTTATTATCGTATAAAAGGAGATAAAAATGGCAAATAAAACCGAAACAAAAGCGTTCGCGGCGGGCGAGAACATAGCGGAAAATCAAGGAATTTATATAGTTGACGTCACTTACAAAAAGGAAAACGGCGAATATTTTCTCCGCTACTACATTGACCGCGCGGGCGGTGTCGGCATAGACGAATGTGAAGCGTTTTCAAAGGCGGTAGAGGAGGTTCTTGACGCCGAGAACTTTATCGACGGCGCGTACACGCTCGAAGTATCTTCACCCGGCGCCGACCGAAAGCTTACAAAGGAACGCGAATTTCTTTACTATATAGGCAGAGAGGTCGACGTTAAGCTTTACAAAGCGGTAAACGGCGTTAAGGAATTTACCGGCGTGCTTAAGGACTATAAGGACGATACCGCGTTTGTGGACGCTGACGGGGAAATCATGGAAATACCTGCCAAATCGGCGGTTTATATAAGATTATCATTCAAGTTTTAGAGAGGAAGATAAAGAAAAATGGAAAAGGGATTATTAGAGGTCTTAACGGAAATTTGCGAGGAAAAGGGAATAAGCCCCGATGTGCTCATAGAAGCGCTTGAAGCGGCGCTCGTCGCGGCGTACAAAAAGAACTTTAATTCGGCGCAGAACGTAGAAGTGCAGATTGACCGAAATAAGGGTACGGTAAAGGTATACGCGCAGAAAAGCGTTGTGGATCTTGTTTCGGACGAGCAGGAGGAAATTTCACTTGAGGACGCGCACAGAATAAACGCCGCGTTTGAAATAGGAGACATAGTAAATATGGAGGTTACTCCGAAAAACTTCGGCAGAATAAGCGCCATGACGGCGAAGCAGGTTGTAATGCAGAGAATAAGAGAAGCGGAGCGCGGAATAATATACAGCGAATTTACGGAAAAAACAAACGACATAATATCGGGACGCGTTGAAAGAATAGAGCGCGGCACGGTATTTATCGACATAGGCAAGATCGAGGCGATACTCCCCGAAAAGGAGCAGCCGCCGGGTGAACACTACGAGGTCGGACAGACGCTGCGCTGCTACGTGAACGAGGTAAGAAGCGGTACGCGCGGCACGCAGATGCTTGTTTCGAGAACGCATCCCGGACTTGTAAAGAAGCTGTTTGAAACGGAGGTTCCCGAAATAGGCGATGGAATAGTAGAGATAAAGAACATAGCGCGTGAAGCGGGCAGCAGGACTAAGATAGCCGTTTACTCGAACAATCCCGATATCGACGCGCAGGGCGCGTGTATCGGACCCAAGGGACTTAGAGTCCAGAACATAGGAGACGAGCTTAGGGACGAGAAAATAGACATAGTAAAGTGGAGCGAAGACCCCGCGGAATATATAGCGGCAAGTCTCAGCCCCGCGCAGGTTATCTCAACGGAAATAAACGATGAGGAAAAAAGCGCGAGCGTAGTAGTGCCGGAGCATCAGCTTTCACTCGCCATAGGTAAGTCGGGACAGAATGTGCGCCTCGCGGCGAGACTGACGGGCTGGAAGATAGATATAAAGCCCGACATGAAAAACTGATTTATCGAGGGGAAATGTTGAATGAAACACATACCTGAAAGAATGTGTATCGTATGCAGAAGGATGTACCCGCAAAACGAGCTTATAAGAATAGTCAGGGAAAACGGCACCGAAGAAATTAAAGCCGACACGGAAAAGAAGCTTTTCGGACGCGGTGCTTATATATGCAAAAACGCGGACTGCATAAACGCTGTACGAAAAAAGAGGGGAATAGAGCGTCATTTAAAGCGTTCTGTCCCGAAAGAGCTTTACGAAATGATAGAAAGTATGCGGGAGAAATAAGAAAGGGGATGCGAATATGGCAGAAACGTTAAAACTTGGAGAAATTTCAAAGAAACTGAAGATTACTAATAAGGACGTAATATCCAGGCTCGCCGATTTCGGAATAGAGCTTAAAAGCGCGGCAAGCGTCATAAACGAAGAAACAGCCGGACTTATCATTGACATATATACGCAGGCTAACGAGCTTGACGAAGCGGAGATTATCAAGGAGCGCGCCGCGGCGCTGGAATTACGCGAGCAGCGCGAAAAGGAGGAAGCCGCCGCCAAAGCCGCACAGGAGGCATTAACCAAATCCAAGGATGAAGAGACAAAGGAAAAACCGGCTCGGGACGAGACGGAGCCTGTCGAAAAGACTGAGAAAAAAGAACAAAGCGTGAAGAAACCCGCCGCGAAAGCGGATAAGGCTAAGCCTGCCGAAAAGGCTGCGGAAAAGCCGAGACACGAGAAACACAAGAAAGTTGCGAAAAAGCAGTCAGGGCAGAAAATCGACTTGAGCGGCGTCGATCGCACAAATACCGACGAAGAATACGTTGTAAAGACCGAGGAAAGAAAGCGCCATGTAGACACGCGCCAGTCCATCGTAGAGCTTGATACAATAGAATCAAGGGAAAGAATAGAAAATATGGTACCCGACCATATGAAGATGGATAAAAAAGGCGGTAAAGTCAAGAATAATAAGCGCGGAGGCAAGAACCGCCGCGAAAAGGAAGCGCGCAGGGAAAAGAAAGTCATTCCCGCAAAGGTAATAACCGAGATAGAAGTGGGCGAGACAATTCCCGTAGGCGAGCTTGCGTCACGCATGGGCAAAACGTCCGCGGAGGTCGTAAAGAAGCTGATGATGCTCGGCATAATGGCGACGCAGAACCAGTCGGTAGACTACGAGACAGCCGCGCTTGTCGGTATGGATTTCGGTATCGAGGTAAAGCAGGAGGTCATAGTCACAAAGGAGGATATGCTCGCGGAGCTTACGACCCACGAGGACACCGAAGACGAGCTTGTAACGCGTCCGCCGGTAGTCGTTGTCATGGGACACGTAGACCACGGCAAGACCTCGCTGCTTGACGCTATACGCCACACCAACGTAATTGAAGGCGAGGCGGGCGGCATAACACAGCACATAGGCGCGTACAGCGTTAAATTAAACGACCGCGTAATAACATTCCTCGACACGCCGGGACACGAAGCGTTTACGACGATGAGAGCGCGCGGCGCGCAGGTAACGGACGTTGCGATACTCGTTGTCGCCGCCGACGACGGCATAATGCCGCAGACGATAGAGGCTATTAACCACGCGAAAGCTGCCGGAGTGCAGATAGTCGTGGCGATAAACAAGATAGACAAGGAAGGCGCGAATCCCGACAGAGTGCGTCAGTCGCTTGTCGAGTACGAACTTGTTCCCGAGGAATGGGGCGGCGACACGGTATGCGTTGAAATATCGGCGAAAAAGCGCATAAACATAGACGGACTTCTCGAAATGGTACTGCTCGTAGCCGATATGCAGGAGCTTAAGGCGAACCCGAACCGCGACGCTCAGGGTACGGTCATAGAAGCGCAGATAGACAAGGGACGCGGACCTGTCGCGACTGTGCTCGTGCAGAACGGTACTCTTAAGGTCGGCGACTTCGTGATTGCCGGAACGGCAGTCGGACGTATACGCGCCATGGTAAACGACAAGGGCAGACGCGTAAAGACGGCGGCGCCGTCAACTCCCGTGGAGCTTTTGGGTCTTAACGAAGCGCCGTCGGGCGGCGACACGTTCGTTGTCGTAAACGACGAAAAGCTTGCCCGCGCCGTAGCGGAGCAGCGCCGTCAGGAAATGAAAGAGACGGAATTTAACCAGGTTGTTAAGGTATCGCTCGACAATTTGTTCAGCCAGATAGACGAGGGCAACATGAAGGAGCTTGACATCATCGTCAAGGCTGACGTTCAGGGCAGCGTCGAGGCGGTTAAGCAGAGCCTTGAAAAGCTGTCGAACGAAGAGGTAAGAGTAAAGGTGATACACGGCGGCGTCGGCGCTGTAAACGAGTCCGACGTAATGCTCGCGAACGCGTCGAACGCGATAATCGTCGGCTTTAACGTGCGTCCCGACGCGGGTGCGCTTGCTTCGGCGGAGCAGCAGGAGGTAGACATCAGACTTTACCGCGTAATCTACCAGGCGATAGAGGAAATCGAAGCCGCGATGAAAGGTATGCTCGATCCCGAATTTAAGGAGGTCGTACTCGGTTACGCAGAGGTACGCCAGACATTTAAGGTATCGGGCGTCGGCACGATCGCCGGCTGCTACGTTACGCAGGGCATTATCCGCCGCAACGCGGATATACGCGTAGTGCGCGACGGTATTATCATACACGAGGGCAAGATCGACTCGTTAAAGAGATTTAAGGACGACGCGAGAGAGGTAAACGAGAACTTTGAGTGCGGTCTCGGTATCGCGAACTTCAACGACGTTAAGGAGGGCGACACCATCGAGTGCTTCGTCATGGAGGAAATAGAACGGTAACCCGTAGGGGCTGGCGCATTGCTACGGCATACGAGCAAAGCTCTATGCCTACCACACGCATGCGTGTGGTTCACCTCGACAGCCCGTCCCCCGACGACCTGAATGTAACGGCACCGTAGGGGCGACCCTTTTCTACGGCGTTTGTTGCTGCGCAACACGCCTACAACACGCTATGCGTGTTGTTCACTTGCGGTCGCCCGCGAAACCAACCACACCACGTAGGGGCGGTCATCGGCCGCCCGCAAATATAATCTAATAGCAGGTAAACAAATATGGCAAGAATAGACAAAATCAACGGTGAGGTAATGCGCGAACTGGCTAACATCATACGTAGCCTAAAAGACTCGCGCATACCATTAATGACGAGCGTGGTAAAGGTCAGCGTCACGAGCGACCTGCGCTACGCGAAAGCCTACATCTCCGTAATGGGAGACGAGGAAACAAAGAAAAAGGCTATGGAAGGCTTAAAGAACGCGTCGGGCTATATACGGCGCGAAATGGGTAAGAGAGTGGATTTGAGGTACACGCCGGAGTTTATATTCGAGCTTGACAGCTCGATAGAACACGGCGCGCGTATAGAAAAACTGCTCAACGACCTGAATAAGTAAACAAAAAATATACGAAAACGGGAGGCTCATATGCGGGAGGTTATTGACAAAATAATGGAGGCAAGGTCTGTTGCCGTATTTCCTCATGTAAACGAGGACTCGGACGCGCTCGCCTCGTGCTTCGCTTTTGCGGCTGTACTTAGGAAAATGGGCAAAAAAGCCACGGTTTATGTAAGCGGTAAGGTAGAGTCCAAACTGAATTTCATAGGCACGGATTACGTTTCGTACCGCAGCGGAACGGAGTATGACCACGACCTCTGCGTATGCCTTGACTGCGGTGATTTGGGACGCATAACCGAGCGCGCGGAAATGTTTGACAAGATAGGAAACTCCGTAAATATAGACCACCACATGACAAACACAAGATTTGCGGATGTAAACTATGTGGACGGAACAGCTGCGGCAACGGGCGAAATACTGTTCGACCTGTTTGAAAAAATGGGAGTGGAGCTTGATAACGACATAGCGCGCTATCTTTACACGGCTATAACTTCCGATACCGGCTGCTACAAGTACAGTAACACCACGCCAAAGACCATGCGCACGGCGGCAAAACTGTTGGAGTACGATTTTGACCATGCCGAGGTGACGCGCAGACTGTTTGACTGCGAGTCTTTGAACTCGATAAAGCTTCGCGCCGAGATTATGAGCGGCATAAGGCTTTTTGAGGACGGTAAAATTTCTCTCGTGTCGACCGATGAGAAGCTGGGAGAAAAGTACGGCATACAGAAAGAGGATATTCCGAACCTTGTGGACATTCCAAGACGCGTTGAAGGCTGTGAAATAGCCGTCTGCATAAAGCGTGTCGACGGCGGCTTCAGAGCCAATTTCCGTTCCAACGGCGGCGCGGACGTGGCAAAGGTCGCTATGCAATTCGGCGGCGGCGGACACGTGAGAGCGTCGGGCGCGACTATATATTCGGACGATGCCGAGGGGACGGAAAAAGCGGTGATAGCGGCTTGCAAAAAAGCGTTAGAGGAAACGGTATGAACGGAATAATCGTAATCGATAAACCGAAAGGTAAAACGTCGCACGATATGGTATACGCGGTGCGCCGTCTTACGGGCGTGAAAAAGGTCGGTCACACCGGCACTCTCGACCCAATGGCGACGGGCGTTCTGCCCATATGCATAGGCAGCGCGGCTAAAGCGGCGGATATGCTTACTCTTTCCGACAAACGCTATATTGCAGAGTTTACGCTCGGTAAAAGCACCGACACTCAGGACGCGCAGGGAAAGGTTACCGAGGAAAGAGATGTGCGCTGCTCCGAGGACGAAATCAGAGAGGCGGTTATGAGCTTTGTTGGCGAAATCGAACAGGTACCGCCGATGTACTCAGCGCTGAAACGGAACGGCAAAAAATTGTACGAGTTTGCGAGACAGGGCATAGAAGTCGAGCGCGCGCCGAGAAAAGTTAATATATATTCGATAGACATAATTGAAATTGACTTGCCGCGCGTGCGTATAGACGTAAGCTGCTCAAAGGGCGTTTACATAAGGACGCTTTGCGCGGACATAGGCGAAAAATTGGGCGCGCTCGCGTATATGAGCGAGCTTAGACGAATAAAAAGCGGTATGTTCTCGATAGATGAAAGTTATACCGAGGCGCAGCTTGAAACGCTTCGCGCCGACGGCGGGCTTGAAGATGCCGTCATACCCGTGGACAGACTGTTTAACGACCTGCCGCGCATAACTCTCAACGAAAAACAGAAAAAAAGCGTAACGAACGGCGTGCGCATGACATACAAGGGCGCGGAAAACGAACGCTACCGCGTCTACGACAAGGACGGGGCGTTTTTGTGCGTGTCAAAAATCACGGACGGACGGCTCACGCTCGAAAAGTCATTTTGGAGTTAAGACAAAAGGAGGGCTGACAATGGAGATACTGCGCGTTTCTGTGCCTTATGACGGTACGGTAGTGGCGCTCGGAAATTTTGACGGGCTCCATGTCGCCCACATGACGATAATACGCAGCGGCATAAAATACGCCGAGGAACACGGCTTAAAAAGCGGAGTGCTGCTGTTCGACGAAAACACGCGCGGCGTTATGCAGGGCGGTATTGAGCTTATAACGCCGAACGAAGCGAAAATAGAGCTTTTGGGACGCGAAAAGCCAGACTTTGTGTTTATGCGCCGCTTCGACCGGGAATTTATGCAGCTTTCGCCGGACGAGTTCGCGCTGTACCTCGTGAACACGCTCCATGTAAAGGCGGTCTGCTGCGGCTACGATTACACTTTCGGCTACAAAGCGTCCGGCGGAGTTGAAACACTTAAAGCGCTCGGCGAGCGATACGGTTTTAAAGTACTTGTTACCGATGCCATTAAAGTAGACGGAAGAATTGTTTCAAGCACATATATACGCGCGGCTATAAAAGACGGAAACATGGAGGAAGCGGAGCGGTTTCTCGGCAGACGCTACTGCATAGAGGGCATAGTCGTAAAGGGCTTGCAAAACGGCACAAAAATAGGCTTCCCGACCGCCAATGTGGACTACGACGTCAACATGGCGCTCCCCAAAGAGGGAGTGTACGCGGGCGTCACTTACGTTGACGGCAAACGCTTAAAAAGCGTTATAAATGTCGGCAAAAACCTTACATTTGACGCTAAAAAACTGACAGTTGAGGACCATATAATAGATTTTGGGGAAAATCTTTACGGCAAGTACATACGCGTCAGCTTCGCGAAGCGTCTGCGAGGCGACATTAAATTTGACGGCGCTGACCGGCTTGCGGAGCAGATAAAAAAGGATACGGAAATTGTAAGGAACATGGTACTGTAAGGAGGATAAACATGAGCTTTTTAGCATTGATTTTGGCTGCGGGCATGGGTACGAGAATGAAATCGAGCCGCCCGAAAGTAATACACACCGTATGCGGCAAGCCGCTTGCGATGTGTGTAATAGACGCGTCAAAGGCGGCGGGCGCGGACAAGGTGTGCGCCGTTGTCGGACACTGCGCCGACATGGTAAAGGAAACGCTTGGCGGCGCGTGCGAATACACGCTTCAGGCGGAGCAGAAAGGCACGGGTCACGCCGTAATGCAGGCGATGGACTTTATAAAAAGCGCGGACGGTGAAATCGTGATTTTAAACGGCGACACTCCGCTTGTAACAGCCGGCGCGATAAAGGACGCGGTGGAGTACCACAGAATGAGCGGCAACAAGGCTACCGTCATAACAGCCATACTCCCCGACGCGGCGGGCTACGGCAGAATAGTGCGCGGCGCAGACGGCGGCGTTAAAAAAATCGTCGAGCAAAAGGACGCGACAGACGAGGAAAAGAAGATAAACGAGGTAAACTCCGGCATGTACGTGTTTGACGCGCAGTCGCTTGCGTACGCGCTCACAAAGCTCACGCCGAACAACGCTCAGGGCGAGTATTACCTCACCGACACGCTCGAGATCCTACTCGCGGCGGGCGAAAAGGTCGGCGGGTACGCCATAGCCGATAACGACGAGATACGCGGCATAAACGACAGAGTGCAGCTTTACGAGGCTGAAAAAATAATGCGCCGCCGTATAAACGAAAAGCATATGCGCGCAGGCGTGACGATACGCGACATTGACAGCGTGTGCATTGAGGACGGCGTGACGATAGGCGCGGACACCGAGATAGACGGAAACGTGACGATAAAGAACGGCACTGTGATAGGCGAGGGCTGTTACATAGGCGGCACGACGACCGTGGACAATTCCGAGATATGCGACGGAGCGCATATTTTAAGCTCCGTGATTTTAAATTCAAAAATAGGCAAAAACACAAACGTAGGACCGTTCGCATACGTGCGCCCGAACTGCGTCATAGGCGACAACGTAAAGGTCGGCGATTTTGTCGAGGTCAAGAACTCTACCATAGGCAGCGGCACAAAAATATCGCACCTCACCTATATAGGCGACAGCGACGTGGGCGAGCGCGTAAACTTCGGCTGCGGCACGGTTACGTGCAATTACGACGGTAAAAAGAAATTCCGCACGACGATAGGCGACGACTGCTTCATAGGCTGCAACACCAACCTCGTTTCGCCAGTCAGCGTCGGCGACGGCGCGTATATCGCCGCCGGCTCGACGATTACCGACGACATTCCCGATAACGCCCTCGCAATAGCAAGACAGCGCCAGGTAAATAAAAACACCTGGAAAGATAAACGCGGGGAGTAATTATAAATTGTGATTTTGCGGCGTGGACGTAGGGGACGGCGCCCTCGACGTCCCGTTCCCGTAGGGGCGACCCTTGCGGTCGCCCGTCCCCGACAGCCCGATGTCAACGATATCGTAGGGGACGGCGCCCTCGACGTCCCGTTCCCGTAGGGGCGACCCTTGCGGTCGCCCGTCCCCGACAACCCGATGTCAACGATATCGTAGGGGACGGCGCCCTCGACGTCCCGTTCCCGTAGGGGCGACCCTTGCGGTCGCCCGT
>CANQQW010000001.1 GCA_947626075.1 uncultured Clostridia bacterium | reverse complement strand
AGAACGGTCCGTATATAGAGCTTATGACGGGTATGTTCACCGACAATCAGCCCGATTTTACGTTTATCGCTCCGTATGAGGAAAAAACGTTTACACAGTATTTCCTCCCCTACAAAAGCGTGGGCGCGGTGAAAAACGCCACAATCGAAGCGGCGATTAATCTCGAAACGGCGGACGATAAAGCATTCGTAAGCGTGTATTCCCCCGATAAGAAAGAAATAACCGTATCGCTGTCGGGCAAAATCGAAAAATATATAAATGAGAAAACGGAAATATCTCCAAAAACGCCGTATACCGCAGTTGTAATTTTGGACGGCGACGAGGAATACGACCTTACTCTTTCCGTAAAAGACGAGGACGGCAAAGAAATCTGCTCGTACACTCCATTACCGAGAAAGTATGAAAAGACTCCCGCCCCCGCCGAGCCGTGCGCGAAGCCCAAGGATATACATTCATTGGAGGAATTGTACCTGACGGCGCTCCACCTTGAACAGTACCGCCACGCTACATACCGCCCCGAGGACTACTATCTCGAGGGACTTCACCGCGACAAGACGGATATACGTCTTAATAACGCGTACGGTCGCTATCTCTACAACAACGGAGAATTTGAAAAGGCGGAAAGGCATTTCCGTGAAGCAATAAAAAAGTCCACATGGAAAAATCCCAATCCCTACGACTGCGAGCCGTATTACAACCTCGGTTTGGCGCTTCGCAAACAAAGCAGGTTTGACGAGGCGTTTGACGCATTTTACAAATCAATTTGGTCGGGAAGTATGCAGGACAAGGGATTCTATCAACTCGCGTGTATCAGCGCGCTTCGCGGCGATTTTAAAGCCGCGCTTGAATTTGTTGAGCAGTCGCTCGTAAAGGGTACACGCAATCTGAAAGCGCGTAACCTGAAAACCACGCTGCTTCGTCTTACGGGCAAGCTGATGGATGCCAAAGCTCTCGCTATTGAAACGATGAAAATCGACCCGCTCAATTACGGCTGCCGCTATGAGCTGTACCGCGCGACGGATGATTTCGCCGTTTTAAACGAACTTACCACGATAATGCGCAGCGACATTGACAGCTACATCGAGCTTTCCCTCGACTACAACGAGTTTGGCCTTTATGATGAGGCGGCGAAAGTACTCGCGCTCATTTCGCAGGCTGACAACGCTATGCTCCATTACTACATGGCATACTATTCAAAAAGTGAGATAGATTTGGACGTGGCGGCTAAGTGCAGCTGTGATTACTGTTTCCCGGTGCGTCTTAATGACATTTTGGTACTGGAATACGCAATGGCGCACAATCCCAAAGACGCTAAGGCTCCGTATCTGCTCGGCAATCTTCTCTATGACAAAGGGCAATGGGAAAGGGCGTTTCGCTGCTGGAGCATATCAAACGACCTTGACAATTCCAACGCTATTGTTCACAGAAATCTGTCGCTCGCGTACTTCAACAAGCTGAAAGACAAAGAAAAGGCGGTAACGGAAATGGAACGCGCGTTCCGCATAGCGCCCGATAGCTCCCGCATATTATTCGAGCTTGACCAGCTTTACAAACAGACAAACGTACCCGTAAAAAAACGCCTGAAGCTCCTTGCGGACAATCAGGAGCTTTTAACCGAACGCGACGACCTCTACACGGAATTTGTAACGCTTCTTAACAGTATGGGATTTTTTGATAAGGCGCTTAAGGCAATTACGTCGCGCACATTCCACCCGTGGGAGGGCGGCGAGGGTAAAATCCCCGCTCAGTACAAAAAAGCGCTTATGGGTCTTGCTCGGGAGTGTATCGGTAATAAGGACTACGATACCGCAGCGCAGTACTTGAACGACGCGCTCGTATATCCCGAAAATTTGGGTGAGGGCAAGCTGTACGGCACTCTCGATAACGACATATATTATATGCTCGCAACGGTGTACAGGAATACCGACTATATAAAAGCTGACGAGTGCTTCAGATTGGCGCTGCGCGGCAGCGGAGATTTATCCTCCGCTGTTTACTACAACGACCAGCCGCCGGAGATGTTTTTCTACCGGGCTATGGCAGCTAAGGAGCTTGGTAATGAAAAGGAGGCAAAGGGTAAATTCAACACGCTTATTTCTTACGGCTTGGAGCATATGAACGATCATGTTGAAATAGACTACTTCGCCGTGTCTTTGCCCGACTTCCTCATATTCGATACCGACCTCGACAAAAAGAACCGCGTAAACTGCTCGTTCCTCGCCGCGCTCGGCTATATTGGGCTCGGAGACACGGAAAACGCCGCAAAGCATATAGAAGCGGGGCTTAATGAGGACGCGTCACATCAGGGACTTATAGAAATATCAAAACTTATGAAAGGTAAAAAGAAATAATGTATACGATTGATTTATCAGGACAATGGAGATACGAAACCGACCTTGACAACATAGGTATTAACGAAAAATTTTACGAGCGCAGGCTCAAAAACGAAAACTTTACGCTTCCCGGCGACGCATGTCTCAACAAAGTCGGTAAACCGTTTGCGCCGTCGGACGATTACAACTACGAAACCGTGCGCGCGCTTCGTCCCGCATACGAGTATATAGGCGCGCTGTGGCTTCAGCGCGAGTTTACGCTGCCGAAAGAATTTGAGGATAAATACATAACTCTGTTTTTGGAGCGCGTCAACATTGCTTCCGATTTATGGATCGACGGCGTTAAAATCGACAGACAGATTATAGAAATAAGCACGCCGCACATATATAATCTCACAAACCGCGTTAAGGGCGGCACACATACGATTACACTGCGCACGGACAACAGCAATCTCCTAAACATTGATGGAATGGCAAGCGGCTACTCGGTTGATACGCAGTCAATTTGGAACGGAATAATAGGACGTATCGAACTAAGGTGCGATGAGATATTTCATATGTCAAACGTTCAGATTTTCCCTCGCGAAAAATCCGTTGATATAAAGCTCACCGCACATTCTGACTGCTTAAAGCCCACAGACAGAAGCGACGTTACAATCGAAGCGTACGCCGTCACCCCCGGCGGTGAGACGCTTAAAGTGAAAAAGTACAAGTATACTCTTTTCAATAAAAAGCAGATATTGTATATGAATTATCCGATAAAAAAGCCGGAGCTTTGGAGTGAATTCAATCCCGCGCTGTACACTATGAAGCTGAGGATTATTCATGATGACAGTGTAAGCGAAAGCGAGGTCTCTTTCGGTATGCGCACAATCGCCGCAGTCGGACGCGACTTTGTATTAAACGGAAATAAAATCGCGCTGCGCGGCACGCTCGACTGCGGAATTTATCCGCTTACCGGCTACCCGCCAACGGATGTTGAAACATGGGTAAGGGTATTTAGTACCGTGAAAGAGTACGGTCTTAATCACGTGCGCTTTCACGCATGGTGTCCGCCCGAAGCCGCTTTTACCGCCGCTGATACTACAGGAGTGTATGTACTGGCGGAAATGCCTCTCTGGCTCAACGTTGACGTGTGCGCTCTTTCCACGGGCGACGATCCTATACACAGAACGTACTATCACAACGAAGCGATGAATATATCAGAGTTCTTCGGTAATCACCCGTCGTTTATTATGTTCTCGAACGGAAACGAGCTGCTCGGCGATTTTGAGATGCTTGAAAACCTTACCGCTCAGATAAAAGCGCTTGACGGCAGACGTCTTTACACTCTTACGTCGAACTTCGACCGTCCCGTTACTCCCGCGGACGATTATTTCTCCGCGTTCGAGGTGAAAGGTAAGCGCGTGCGCGTACAGGTGTTTCACGATGTTGTGTCGGAGCATACGCGTCTTGAATACTCAAACGCGATAAAATCAATTGATATACCTACGGTATCGTTTGAAATAGGTCAGTACAGCGTCTACCCCGACGTGGACAGCGTTTCCGATTATACGGGTAATCTGCTGCCCGCTAATTTTGAGCGCATTAAGCGTGATATGATTGAAAAGAATGTGTACCATATGCTTGACGAGTACAAAAAAGCGTCGGGAAGCATGGCGGCGCTTTTGTATAAGGAGGATATAGAAGCGTCTCTGCGCACTCACCACATGGGCGGATTTCAGCTTCTCGGTCTCAGTGATTACACCGGTCAGGGTACAGCCACAGTCGGACTGCTCGACGTGTTCCAAAACAGTAAAAATATAATAACGCCGAAAGAATTCCGCAGCTTCTGCTCGCCTGTCGTGCCGCTTCTAAAGGCAAACCGTTTCTTTCTTAACACGGAAAAGTTTAAAGCTGATTTTGACCTGTACAACTACGGCGAGGAAAAAATATCAATGCCTATATTCAATTTGTCTTTGTATGACGGAGATAAAAAGGTATACGAAACGGAAACACGTTCAAAGTCGGTTTCTTTCCCTCTTGATTTTGTAAAGGAACCGTCTATGCTGACAGTGCGGCTGTCGGTAAACGGTCATACCAACTCATGGAAAATATTTGTGTATACGAATGAGGTAAGTGAGTGCGGCGTAGCTGTACTTAACGGTATAGGCGAAATAAGCGCTGTAGCCGAAAGCGGCGGCAAGGCTGTTGTTATGATGAGTGAGGAAAATCTGCGTCACCCCATATCGGTACAGTTTAAGCCCGTATTTTGGTCTCCCGCGCACTTCGCCTCAGACCGCACATGCGGATTTATAATAGACAGCGAACATCCGCTGTTTGACCTTTTCCCCACCGAGCGTCACGCGAATTTCCAATGGAAGCATCCGATGGACAATTCGGTAGCCGCGGATGTGTCGGCGCTCGGCAAAGAATTCAAATACCTTATAGAGCCGGTGCCGAACTTCTTCTATAATGTGCGCCGTTCTCCGCTCTTTGAAGCCAAAGTCAAAAATGCGAGTTTGCTCTTTTGCGGTATAGACCTTGATGCAAAGGATAAATCCACCGCGGCGCTCAAAAACAGTATTTTTAAATACGTGTCATCAGACGCGTTCAGTCCGGCGCAGTCAATAGAGCCTGAAAAGCTAGAAATGATATTTAAATAACTTATGATAAGGGAAAAGCTGACAGCGGCGCAGTGCCTTCTGTCAGCTTTTTTACTTTTAAATTCCCTTTTATCCTATGTCTGAATTATATAACAGATTTTTGGATAAATCAACAAAATTACACGATGTAAAAAAAATGTAAGCGTTACATATTTTGTTTGTAACGCTTACGAAACAAATCATGCCGACATTTTCCAAAGTCCGTGCAAATTGCAGTACGAATATACCGTGACTTTCTCATTTTCGGGAATCTCAAATATCGCTATCGGGTCGTCACCCTTTTTGAGCGTGACGCGCTGCTCACGATACTTGCTCTTTACCTCCACCCACAAAATACTATGTTCACCGCTCATCGGGTGCAGCACACGTCCGACGCAAACCGTAAGATTTCTGCCTTCCCTTTTTATCACAGGTATATGCTTTTCCTCAAGCGCGCTCATCTCGTTTGCGCGTAAAAGCGCCATAGATTTTCCGCAGCAGTTTAATTCATCACAGCACTGCGGCGTTATCGCCTCAAGTATTGAGCCGCATTCGCCGCATTTATAAAATTTAGGCTCGTATACCAATAACCATACCTCCGTGAAATGCTTTATATCCGCATTTCTTTTTATTCTGTCAGGTATATTATTTTCCTGTTTTGGTGAAATTTATACGTTTTTTTGTTTTTTATATGTAAAACCTGCGTTAAAACCACTCGGAAAAGAAGATAAACGCCAGTGCGATAAGAAGCAGCTTGTCATCGCAGTCGTCCATAAGCAGCGCAGCAACTATAACTATCAGTATTATGTCATCCGTTTCCAATCCGTCTAAAATACCGCCCAAAAGTCCCTCTCTTTTCTCCTCGCACCGTTTCGGATGCTGCGGCGGTGGCGGCGGAGAAGCTATTTGCCGTTTCTCCTCCTTTCCCTCATCGCGTTTTTCCTCCCTGCGTTTATGTACCGGCTGCGGCATATCGTTATAGCTGTAAGTTCTGTACATCACACCACCCCCAACGGAAATATTACTGCCTTAAAAGCCTCGCGACGCTCGTGAGACCTATAAGCCGTACCGCCGAATCTATCGAGCGCTGTCTGCCGCTGCGCATATACGGCTTTAAGGACAGAAGCAGATTGGTGCGCGGGTCGTTTCTGTTCATCGTCAGATTTTGCATTAAATCTTTCATCTGCATAATCTGATTAAGACTTTCCGCGCTGCCGTATCCACCGTTTCCCTCATTGCCTGTCGAAGAAATAGAGCTCATTACGCTTTTAATTTTATCTTCGGCGTCATCACCCAAAATATTTTTTAAAGTATCCATTGCGTCAGCCATTTTTGTCACCTCTTACAATAACTTCAGGAATTATAAATTCTTCATTATTTTCATTAACTCCGCCGTGCTTAAGCCTGATATTCTTCTTTTGACCTCATTCCGGTCAAGCTTTGAAAATTCGTTCATAAGCCGTTCCTTGTCGCAGGAATTTATCTGATTCTTTAGTCTTCTGCCGTCAGCGGAATTTAAAAATTTGTTTATTTCTCTTAACTGGTTCTCATCAAAGTCCTTTAATATTTTTTCAAGCTTATTCATATCCGCACCTATCCTCTCTTAAATATATTATGTTACCTATTTCAGTATATTCCACGCAGGGTAAAAATGAGTATGTCCCTTTACGCGCATAAAAATAAGGGTACGCATGAGTGAGGTGCGTACCCTTATTTTTTGATTTACTCAACTACCTTTACGCTCTCTATATCTCCCGATGTTTTTACATACTTTGAGTAGAGGTCGATATTTCTGCCCACCGACAGCTCCGTGGTATCGTTTAAAATGTAATTGTCATCCGATTCCTTACCCTTGCCTATGATCGTCACAAAGCAGGTGTAGCGGTCGGGAAGCTCGCTGAACTTCACCTCTCCCGACGCGGTTACGGACTGCTGCACCGCGTTCTCAACGCGCACATCCGTGATTTCACCCAAGTCCTTTTCCGACTTTTTATCCGTGATTTTTCCCTTTCGCTGCAGGGCGTTTACCGTATATTCTCTTACATTCTCCACTCTAAGCACATATTCAAATTCCTTATCCGATTTTACCGCCGACGTTATGCGGCTTCCGTAGCGCGCGCCTATGCCCGCTATCACAACGACGATAAGAAGAATAACAAGAATGTCTATAATGCTTACTTTACCCTTTATTTTTCCGTTCTTATCCATGTTCTATCTCCTCCTTAATCGTTGATTTCTATTACGTAGCCCATTGAGGCGTAGCCCTTGCCGCGCACGGGGATTTCCGCGCCCACCTTGACGGGAGTTCCGCCCGCCTTCAAGGCGAGGTCGTTAATCTCCATATCCGCCTCCACGGTTACGTACACGTCGTATTTACCGTCTATTACTTCGTTCGCATATGTGCCGTCGATACTGTTATACGCGAGAGTTTTTGCCGGCTCCGTCCTTACGTCCTTAACAATGCCGCCGTCCTTTTCGGTAAGGCTTATCGTTACTCTGTCGCCTACGGTTACCGCATCGGCAAAGCTTTCGTCCTCATTCTGTATAAGTACCGTAAAGTCTACCTTTTCCGTTTCGGCAGTATTTATAAGCGACGGTAAAAGCTTTATCGCGCCGATTACCACAGCTGCCAAAACAACCACTATTATTACAGCGTCTACCACTGTAAATCTTGCTTTCTTCTCTGACATTTAAACGCCCTCCTTATTTATTAAACTACTGTACACGTCCTCTGTTTGCCGCGTCATAGCCTCGGCGGTAAAGGTTTTTGCGAATATATTTTTTGAGTTTTCCGACATACGCGCGTAAAGCCCGTCGTCATTTAACAGCTTTTCTATACCGTCTGCGAGCGCCTGCGCATTTCGTTTCGGTACCACAAATCCGTTTACTCCGTCCCGAATAACTCCGGGATTACCTCCGAAATCCGATACCACGGCAGGAATACCCAAGCTCATGCCCTCAAGCAACGCCAGCGACGTTGCCTCCGTCCCGTAAGACGCGTTTACCTGTATATCGGTAACCGACATCAGCTTGTCCACGTCGGTAATAAAGCCGGTGAATATTATTTGCTCCCGACGGTTAAGGTTCTTTACCTTTTCTTTTAAATACTGCTCGTAAGAACCTGTGCCGGCGATATAAAATCTTAATTTGCAGCCTTTGCGCAAAAGCTTATCGGCCGCGTCTATAAAATACTCGTGTCCTTTGATGTCCTCCAACCGCGCCACTATCGACACTGCCTTGCATGTATCGGGCAGGTTAAAGCGTTCCTTAATTATGCGCCGTTCGTCCTCGGACACGGGTGAAAGTCCGTCCACACCGTTTAAAATGACCTTAATTTTACTCTCGTCAACACCAGTATCGGTAAGATTTTCCTTAGCCGCCTGAGCAACCGCGATTATCTTGTCCGCAAAGTAATTGTTTATCGCGCCGTTTACAGCCTTGCCTATACCTTTCGATATGCGCGGAGGCGGCGGGAATACGCTGTGGCGCGTATAAACCACCTTTGCGCCCGCAAATCTTGCCGCTATTCTTGCCGACATACTCGCGTGGGTATGAACTATATCCGGCTTTTCGCGTTTGAATATGCGCATAAGCTCTCTGACCGCCGACATATCAAGCGACTTGTCTGCTATACCGTCCGCCTCGGTTACCTTTATCCCCATTTCTTCTATACGAGGTTTTAACAGACTGTTTTTTGGCAGTATCACGCTTATGTCAAACTTATCATAATTAAAATTTTCGAGCAGCGTAATCAGGCACTTCCCCGCTCCGCCTATATTCGTATCTGAAGATACCTCTATGACCTTTATCTTCATTCGTTAGTCCTCCTATACGGAACGGCTATGTGACGAAGCGCCATGCCAAGCCCCATAATCATAAAGAACATTGCCATTACTCTGTA
This sequence comes from uncultured Clostridia bacterium, assembly GCA_947626075.1. Lineage (GTDB taxonomy): Bacteria > Bacillota > Clostridia > UBA1381 > UBA1381 > Hominilimicola. Next base: position 73,991 of record CANQQW010000001.1, on the reverse strand, counting down.
ATTATAGAACGTATAGTCAAACATACTCTGTACGAGAAATCCGGCAACACCGCTCGCCGCCGCCAGCGCGAGCATTGAATCTGTGCTCTTTTTGTTGCCGTTTCTGTAGACGAGCGACATCTTTTTTAGGAACACGCCCTGCGTTACAACGAATATTCCCAAGCCTCCTATACCCGCCTCAACAAGAAGCTGTAAAAACGTGTTGTGCGAGTGCGGGGCAAGTATAGCGTTATACGAAAAGAACGGATAGACGTGCGCGAACGCCGCCTCGCCCATTCCTATTCCGCCGAACCAGTAATGGCGCATCATGCCGAGTGTCCCGAGCCATATATATACTCTGTACGATGTGGACGTATCTTCCATATTGCCGACACTCATTATACGGTCAACTACCGTCTGCGGCACGACGAACGGCAATATACATATCACAACAGGAATAAGTCCCCACCATTTACCCTCATAAAACGTAACGAAAATCGCAACGCTTACCATAAAACCTATCCAGCATCCGCGTGACTGCGTAAGCACAAGGCACAGCGCGAGTACAAGGAACATAGCGCCGTACGTCCATTTGGAAAGCTCTTTCCATCTGTCCTTTAACATAAACACAGCCGCTACCGGCAGGACAAGCAGCAAATATTCACCGAGCACATTCGGGTTGCCGAGCGTCGAGTATACGCGCATAGCGGAGTCCTCAAACATTTCCTCGTCAATCCATGAATTGCTTGTCGTCCAGCCGAAAATATACTGCATTATTCCGTACAGTGCGACAAGCGCGCCCGATATGGCAAGCAGCTTATAAACTCCGTAAAGCTGTTCCTTTGTCTTAACGGAATTTATGACCGTAAAATAGAATATTACAAAGACGAAGTACATCGCCCATACCTTTAGACTGTCCACTTTCGCAAACGACATAACCGATGACATTAACAGTACAAGCAGGAACAGTATCAGGCACATACCCACCCCGTCAAATCGCCATTTGAAATCGCTCTTGCTTACGGATTTTATAATAAGCGAAAGCGTTGTCCAAAGGCACAAGCCGGCAAGTATCATTGTGGGTACAAACGGCGCCGCAAAGACAGCCGCGTACACACCCGTAATAGGAGCATACATCACAAGCACAAGTCCGAATACGGCAAACGGTATGACCGCGCCGTAAAGCGCGTTGAAGCTCACAGCCGCGCCGGTTATAAGTCCCGCAGCCAAAGCGAGTACGAGGCGCAGTATGCCGTGCGTTTTTGTTTCGTCAAAAAATTCAAAGTCAAGGTCCTTAAATCCCGCCATACTCTTTACTATACCGACGAATTTGCTCGGATTGAGAAATGACATAAGATTGTAGTTTACGATACATAATACCGCGCCGACAGCGCCCGCAATAAGCGCTATTTTTGAAATATGGCGCGAAGCCGCGCAGTACGAAAACGCCATGGCTATAAGCATAATACCGAAAAATCTTGTGTTCACCGCCATGAAGTTTTGCATATACGTTTTAGCCCACACGCATATAAAGCTTTGCGATATGTTTTTATCCAAAAACTCGCCCGCCTTACCGCGCAGAACGTCAAGCAGCGCAAACGGACTGAAAAGAACCTTAGCCGACGCGCTTTTGACCGATGCGCCGTCGCTTTTCGCGGAGCGTATCCAAGTCATAACGGCGCTGTTTTTCCATGAATTGCTTACGGCTGTATAGATTTTCATAAATAGCGCGTACAAGGCGCTGTTTTTAAACCACGCGCCGAGCGTCCCGAAAAATGACGCCAGCGAAGATAAAATAACACTGTTCATTTCATCACCCTCTCTTTCTTAAAATATTTTTTATATCCTGCTCGCCCGTAACAAGAAGCAGCAATGCGTAAGATACAAGTCCCGCAGCCGAGCAAAGAACGCAGATTACAATATTTCCTATAAGTCCGTCGAAGCGTCCTGCCAAAAGATTGTAAATCGCGTACATCACCGCAAACATTACAGCCGCCGAAATCACAGCCTTTATCATATTGAGCACGTCGGAGCCTTTAATCATATCCGGGTACTTCCTTGCTATACAGAACCAGTTGAGCGCCGCGTTCACTATTGAACCGAGCGCCGCCGCAAGGGCAAGTCCGTTAGTTGACATTATGTTGTAGAATATAAACGCGAACGCTATATTCACAACCATGCTTATTATGGAATTGCGCATGGGTGTTTTACTGTCATGAAGCGAGAAAAACGCTTTGGAAAGTATTTCGTTAAGTCCCAGTCCTATCATGCCGACGGAATAGTATTTTAAAAGAGCGCTTATCGCCGCCACGCCCTCCGCGCCCATTTTACCGTAGCCGTACACCACGGACGCAATCGGGTACGAAAGCGTCATAAAAATCGCCATAAGCGGCGCTATTACGAGTACTATCGCGCGCATAGAGCCTACCGTAAGCTGCTTCGCCTCGGTCATGTCGCCGTCCGCCACAGCCTTTGCAAGCTTCGGGAAGATGAGATTGGTAACCACAAAGCTGAACACACCCACGATTATTATATACAGTCTGTTCGACTGCTGAATGTACGTAACCGCCGACTCTATATTTGACGCGAACCGCTGATTTACTATTGTGTAAAGCGGCTGCACCCATGTGGATATAAGCATCGGTCCCGCCAAAAGCAATGTTTGTTTTATATCATCATCTTTAAATCGGAAATCGGGTCGGTATTTTACGCCGAATTTTCTTATCCACGGTACAAGTATCAGGAACTGCAGGCTCCACGCTATTACCATTGTTACGGACAGTCCGTACACTCCGAATTTTGAGCCGAACAGCAGGTAGTACAGTATTATAGCCGCGTTTGAAACAAGGCTTATAAGAGAGGGTATTTTATATTCGCCGAACGACTGCAAAAGTCCGACAAACGAAAACGCAAGTCCCGTAAAAATAATCATCGGGAACATTATCGCCGTAAGCGTCGCCGTAAGCTCCGCCTTTTCTCCCGTGTAATTCGTTTGCAGACTGACAAGCGCTCCGCGGAAAATTATTCCCGCCGCGACAATCACAAGCGTTATCGACACAATAAGCGTGACAAACTTATTAACAAATTTCATCGCGTCGTCCTTGCCCCGCTTAGACATTATATCATTAAATACAGGTATGAAAGTCGCGGAAATAACTCCGCCTATTATCACGTCGAAAAACGTGGTAGGTATGGTAGAAGCGGTAAGAAACGCGTCGGACACAAGCCCCGAACCGAAGTACGCTGTAAGCATGGAATCGCGCACAAGTCCGAGCGCCTTGGAAAGCAGCGTCACCGCAGCCATAAATCCGGCTGTCAGGAGTATTCCGCCGTTTTTCTTGTTCACAGTTTAACACTCCCTTTTTCGTAAAGCTCAATCGCGTATTTACCGTTGAGGCGTGCTTGCTCTTTAAGGGCGGCGTAATTTTCCGCAAGATCCTTTTTAATTTCATCGTAATGCTCAACGCACTCCTCAAAAAGCTCCCTCAGGTTTTCAAACGACATATTCTCAACGTCTATGCAGTGCGTCTGGTGAGTGTATTCCATAAAGCTTGAAATCTTCGGGTCATACGCTATACCGATAAGCGGTACGGAGTTTATAACCGCGTAGATAAGCGTATGCAGACGCATACCGAGGCACAGGTCAAAGCACTTCATTACCGACATTGTATCCTCTACGCTGTAACGCTTTTCGATTATCGACGCGCCGTGCTTCATTCTGTATTTTATATTCTGTAAAATCGCCGTATCGCGGCTTGACTGCATCGGCATAAGTACCGTATGGTATCCGTACTTTTCATAAGCGTAGTCGCACAGCGCCGCAACAGCGTCCTCAAAGCCCGCGCCCAAAGTCTGCCAGCGTCTTATCGACACTCCGAGGAGCTTTTGACCTTGGGGTACGCCCTCGCCGTTTAGTATACCGCGTCCGCGCTGTTCGTCGGCTATATCAAGCTCCAGCGCCGGATCCGCCGTTATTGCGACGTTCTTATTGTCCACGCCTATTTCACGAAGCGTTTTATACGAGCGCTCGTCTCGCAGCGTTATCAAATCAACCTTATTCAGTATCTTCCGCGTCTTTTTAATATTCATTTTTTTCTCAAGCGGTCCTATACCGTTTGAATACAGCATTACTCTTAAATTCTTCCTTAGCGCTATTGATATTATCATAAGATAGTACCACAGCGATTTGGTGCTTGTCCTGTCCTGTATAAGTGTGCCGCCGCCCGAAATAAGCATTTCGGAATTTTTCATATGACGCATTACAGACGGTATGTTTATTCGGTTTATCGACTTAACTCGATAGATTTTCATTGTCTCTCGCGGATTGGCGCTCAACACCACTATGTTGGGGCTTTCCTTGTGCATTTTCAAATCCTCGATAATTGCTTTCAGAAGCGCATCGTCACCGCTGTTCCTAAAGCCGTAGTAACCGGAAATAAGTATTTCTCTGTGTTTTTCCGTCACCCAGTCATATACCTTAATACTGTCGTCCGCCATGCGGCTTACCGAATATTCTTTCTTTATAAGCTCACGTCCGTAAGCGCCGAGATTATATTGCTGCGACTGGTCAAGGGAAAAGAATTTCAGTATATCGTTTTTTAATCTTTCCTCCGTCGGCATCTCACAGCCGCGGCAGCAGAAATTGGTGTCTATACCCACCTGTAATTTACTTTCGTCAAACAGTCCTATATATCCCTCGTTACCGGCTATTATAACGCTTTTTTGCGCCGCCATAGCCTCCAACACGGCGCGGCTTACGCCCACAAACAGCGAGCATGGAGCTATCAGCTTATTTATATCCGTTCTCGCGCCGGTAAGTATTACCGCCTCTCTTCCGAGCGTGTCGTTCGCCTTTTTTGCCATTGCTTTTACGTTGTTAAAATCATTGCCCGCGCCTACCATTATAACTTTCAGGTTATTTATCTTTTTGTCAAGCTCCGGCACAACTGATATAAGCTGTTTCGCCACAAGGCTTCTCGAATCGTCAAGGCGGCTGACATACGTTATTACTGTGTCCTTGTCGTTTATGCCAAGCTCGCGCATAACCGCATCGGCATCGGTATCCGGCGAAAACTTATCCGTGTCTATACCGTTTATAGTAACGTTAATATCACCCTCGGGTACATGGTAGTTGTCCATAAGATACTCTTTTATATCCTCGGATACCGCCACGGTCTTTTCGCCCCAGTCGGTTATATATTTAAGACCGTAGCCGAGATTAAATACCCAGTGCGCCGTCGTGACGAACGGAAACTTCATTTTTTTATGAAGCTTACCCAGTATAAACGACGGTATTCGCGCGTGGGAGTGTACTATGTCTATGTTCTCGTCTTGAATAATTTTCTTCAAAAGACGCGCCGCGCGTATCATATTAAACGGATTTTTATTCTGGAGCGGTACTCTGTAGTGCTTAATTCCGCTTTCTTCAAGTTCTTTCACGTAAACGCCGCCGTTGGACGTCACTATGACGTTAAAGCCCTTTCTTTTAAGCTCCTTGGCAAGCTCCACCACATGAGTTTCCGCGCCGCCTATATTAAGCTGCATAAGTGATAAAAGGATATTGGCTCCTTTTTTCAATATACTCACCTGCTCTTTCATACATACTATTCCTATTTTAGCATAAATTTTAAGTATTGTAAATATCGCGCGCCAATATTATTCGCAAAAAGCGGCAGCCTTGCCGTATCGGTAAGACTGCCGCCGTAATTTTATCTTCTTTCCGCGTCCAAAATAAACTGAACATTCTTTCTTTCCGTTTCGTTCAGATTGCTGTTATCGTCGCTGTAATTATAATTCGGGTTGAGTTTGTACCATGACTTGCCGCTGAAGTATGTGTTGTACTCCGCAGTTTGGAACTTGCGTCCGTGACGAGCGTATATCTCGTTACGCGCAAGGGCAAGGTCGTACTTTGACATACCTTTTATATCACTGTTTGTGAGCAGCTTTGTGCCGGAATTAGCGAGAATATAGTCGCCCTCATAGTTCGTAAGGTCTGTAATCTCGTATACCGTGTTTCCGTCGTATGTCTGCGAAGTCGGCTGCGCCGTAACGGTGTACGGCTTGTTCTGTATCTGCTCCGTTGTGCTTCCCGGCGACACATTCGCGTAGTATCTCGTGCTGCCGACCGTAAAGGTCATAAGGTATTTACCTGTAGAATTATCGTACAGAACCTCGCCGCCCGTGGCAAGCTGAGACGCGATGGCATTTGATGATTTGCCGCTCGGCTTTACGGTCTGTGATGACGAGCCGCCGGAAGATGAGCCTTTGCTGTTCGATGAGCCGTTTGACGAACCTCCCGATGAGCTTTTGCCCGATGCTGAAGCGTTTGAAGAACCGTTTGACGAGCTTTTGCCCGATGCTGAAGCGTTTGACGAGCCGCCCGACGATGAGCCGTTCGATGATGAGCCGGAAGCAGTCCATGAGTGCGTTGACTGACTACCCGACGAAGCATCGTTGGGCGCGGGCGAGGTGAATATCTGCGGTGAAGGCGCCGCAGTTGGCGAGGGCGCCGGAGTAAACGCCGCCGGTGTGGACGCGGCTGTTGCCGTAGGTACGGGGCTTTCGTCCACAATCGCCTTTTCTCCTACATTCTCCGCCACATAGTACGTTCCTATTCCCGCGGCTGCGACAGCCGCCGCGCATATCGCGCCCACCAGCATAATACGATTGCGCTTTTGTCTCTGCCTTTTTTCCACGCGGCGCTTCTCTATTTCGGAAAGCTGCTGCTTTTTATTCTCCATCATCCTCCGCATCTGCTCGCGCCGTCTTTTTTCGTTATCGTCAAAAATTTCTTCAGGCCTTCCATCTGTATTTCTCACGCTGTCAGCGGTAAACTCGTTATTTCTATTATCTTCCGCGCTGACAGATGTATCGTTTGTGTCGGCTTTTATTTTTGCGCCGCAAAATTCACATTCGGTTGCATTATCGGGAATTTGCGCGCCGCATTCTTTACATATCATATATTTTACCCTCCGATTATTTTTTTCTTCCTATACACGAATATTATATATGCTTCTGCATTTCAAATCAATATCAGGCGCGTTATATATCTATTACAATAAAAAGACAATTTGCGTCATTATGCTTTTTATTTTACCCATGAAATTCCTTTTATAACCGTATTTTTATCTCATTAAGCCTAAAATAAGGACACTTTTGTATGCAAATTGTACGTCTTGTAGGGCATATTATGTGTAAAAAGGAGGTTTTTGGTATGTTTGGCATATTGTTTGAATGGGTACAAACAGTATTGATACTGGCAGGATACGTCAGCGGCAACGCGGCGTTTCCTAAGCCGCTGACAGCCGAGGAAGAGCAAAAATATATAGATGAGTACGCGCTTGGCAACGAGAATGCCAAGAATATACTTATCGAGCATAATCTGCGTCTTGTGGCGCATATAGCAAAAAAATACGCCGACGAAAAAAATCTCGAAGATTTAATTTCAATCGGCACAATCGGTCTTATAAAGGGTATAAACACATTTAATCCGAAAAAGAACAGCAAGCTTTCCACTTATATATCGCGCTGCATCGAAAACGAAGTGCTTATGTTTATGCGCAGCTCGCGAAAGCTTTCAAATGAGGTGTCGATAGATGAAAGCATCGGCACCGACCGTGAGGGTAATAATATGACCTTTTCAGATGTGCTTACAACGGACAACGCCGACATATCGGATATTATCTCCGGCAAGCTTGAAGCGCAGAAGCTGTACGCTGCTATGAAAAAAACGCTCAGCCCCAACGAGATAAACATAATCTGCTGGCGCTACGGACTCGGTAATCAGAAGAAAAAAACGCAAAAGGAAATTGCCGACATACTCGGTATAAGCCGCAGCTACGTCAGCAGGATAGAAAAAAAATGTCTTGAACGTCTTGCGAAAGAGCTTAAAGAATAGCTGCGTTTTCCTTTTTGTATTTTTCCAAAAACTCAATATCTTCCTTGGTAAGCGCGGCTTTCTCAAGCATATCGGGACGTTTTAAAAGCGTGTTGATAAGCGATTGCTCGCGCTTCCACTTTTCTATGTTCGCATGGTGTCCCGATATAAGCACATCGGGTATTTTCATTCCGTGCCACTCGGCGGGACGCGTATACTGCGGGTACTCCAACAGTCCGCTGTAATGCGACTCGTTTTTGTACGACCCCTCGGACGCAAGCACACCGGGAATCAGTCTTGATACCGCGTCTATCACAGCCATCGCCGGTATTTCGCCGCCTGTCAGCACAAAATCACCCATTGACAGCTCCATATCCGAGATTTCGTCAATTACTCTTTGGTCAACGCCCTCGTAATGACCGCACAAAAGCACTATATGCTCCTTTTTTGCAAGCTGTGCCGCTATGGACTGATTGAATATCCTGCCCTGAGGCGACATATATACCGTAAACGGCTTATAGTCAAGCCCGTCCGCGACAGACATATACGCATCGTATACCGGCTGCGGTGTCATCAACATTCCGCCTCCGCCGCTATATGGGTAATCGTCGGTCTTTCTGTGCTTATTTTTGGAAAAGCCGCGTATATCGGTAAAGCTCATTTCAATCAGTCCGTTTTCACGGGCGCGCCCTATAATACTGTCGCCCAAAACCGCGTCGAACATCGCGGGGAACAACGTCAGCACATCAAACTTCATTATAAATCCTCCAAACCGTCTATCATGCGGACGGTAACCTTTCTCAAATCTGTATCCACGTCAAGCACCACCTCGTCTATGACCGGAAGCAGCATATTCTTTTTTCCCTCGCGTTTTACCTCGTATATATCATTACTGCCGGTATTGAAAACGTCGGCTATCGTGCCGATGCTTCTGCCGTCCTCGGTGACCACTTCAAGACCTATCAAGTCGGCAATATAATGTACGCCCTCGGGAAGAGGTCCAAGCATTTCACGCGGCGTGTACATTATAAGATTTTTGTATTTCTGAGCCTCATCTATATCCTCTACGCCGTCTATCTTCAATATCAGATTGTTCTTTTGGTATCTGACATTCACTATTGTAAGCTTTTTTTCATCCCCGCCGCGTTTGACATACACGTATTCTATATCCTCAAAGACCTCCGGGTAATCGGTCCATGGTACAGCCTTGACCTCGCCGCGCAATCCGTGCGTATTAACAATTTTACCTACTTCAAGTAAATCCATATTTATTCCTTTCTTTTAAAGGATACGCAAAAAGGGCTTACAAACGCAAGCCCCTCCTATCCTATTGTAAGATTTCAACCGCTGCTTTTTTATTTTCGCGGCTTGCGGCAGCCTTGACAACGGTTCTTATCGCCTTCGCAATTCTGCCCTGCTTGCCAATCACCTTACCCATATCGCTCTCGGCTACTCTCAGTTCAAGCGTAACCGTATTGTCGTCGTTCAGTATCTCCTTAACGTCAACCTCGTCGGGATAGTCAACAAGTGATTTGGCTATTATCTCCAATACGTCTTTCATTAGCCTACCCTCCTAATTAGATAATGTTAGACTTCTTTAAAAGCGCCTTAACAGTATCCGTCGGCTGAGCGCCGTTAGAAATCCACTTCTTTACAGCTTCCGCGTCAATATTAACAGTCGCGGGGTCGGTAAGAGGATTGTATGTGCCTACTTCCTCAATAAATCTTCCGTTTCTCGGATATCTGGAATCCGCAACAACTACTCTGTAAAAAGGAGTTTTCTTCGCGCCCATTCTTCTTAATCTGATTTTAACCGCCATGTTATTCACCTCCCATACATGATTATGGTTTATATAAAGTATATAATATACCTTATTAACTTTGCCTCGGGCGAACGCGGTTCGCCCCCCTAAGATATGCTTTTTGGGCAGTTAATTACCCTACCCTGCATTATCTCATTTTTCTCAATCTCTTCAACATTCTTGACTGCTTACCGCTCGTGAACTGCTTCATCATTTTCTGCATCTCGCCAAACTGCTTCAAAAGCTGGTTTACATCCTGTACTCTCGTGCCGCTGCCTTTGGCTATACGCACCTTACGGCTCGCGCCGATAATATTCGGTTTTCTGCGTTCTTCCTCCGTCATTGACTGGATTATCGCCTCAATATGGAGCATTCTCTTTTCGTTTTCCTCCGTGTCAACAGCTTCAAGCATTTTCTTGTCTATACCCGGCATCATACCGAGTATTTGCGAAAATGAGCCCATCTTCTTTATCTGACGAAACTGTTCGAGGAAATCGTCGAGGTCAAACTGCTGTTTGCGTATCTTCGCTTCAAGCTCCTGCGCCTTTTTCTCGTCTATAGCCTCCTGCGCCTTGTCTATAAGCGTCAGAACATCGCCCATACCGAGAATACGCGACGCCATTCTGTCAGGGTGGAACTGCTCCAAGTCCGAAAGCTTTTCACCCACCGACGCATACTTTATCGGCTTGCCCGTCACCTGCTTTACCGACAGCGCCGCGCCGCCGCGCGTGTCGCCGTCAAGCTTTGACAGTATAACGCCCGTAATGTCAAGCTGCTCGTTAAAGGTTTTAGCCACATTTACCGCGTCCTGACCTGTCATAGCGTCAACAACAAGCAATATTTCGGTAGGGTTTACCTCCGCCTTTATATCCGCAAGCTCGTCCATAAGCTCCTCGTCTATATGGAGCCGTCCCGCAGTATCAAGTATAATCGGGTCGTTTCCGTGTTTTACCGCGTAAGCTACCGCTTCCTTTGCTATTTTTACCGGGCTTACACTGTCACCCATCGAAAATACAGGTATCTGTACCTGTTTTCCGAGAACCTCCAGCTGCTTTATCGCGGCGGGACGGTACACGTCGCACGCAACCATGAGCGGGCGTTTCCCCATCTGCTTTGAAAGGTTAAGCGCAAGCTTACCCGTAGCCGTGGTTTTACCCGCGCCCTGCAAGCCGCACATCATAATTACAGTCGGCGGTTTGGACGCGAATTCCAATCGAGCGGTTTCTCCGCCTATCATCTCGGTAAGCTCGTCGTTTACTATTTTTACAAGCTGCTGCGCCGGAGTCAAAGACTCCATTATCTCCTGTCCGAGCGCTTTCTCGGACACCGTGCTTACAAATTCCTTTACAACCTTGAAATTAACGTCAGCCTCCAAAAGAGCCAGTTTTATCTCGCGCATTGCGTCTTTTATGTCTTTTTCGTTAAGTTTGCCCTTGCCTCTGAGCTTTTTAAATACGCCCTGAAGCTTATCGCCCAGACTTTCAAACGCCATAACGCCCGACCCCTTTCATAAAATTCGATTTATAATTCGCTTGAGATTTTAGCGATAATTTCCGTCGCTTCTTCCTTACCCTGAAATTCATACTTGTCCAAAATTTCGGTAAGCTTGGCGATGTGAGAATTTATATTATGAAAACGCTTCACAATTCCCAACTGTTCCTCAAACTCCGCAAGGTGCTTTTCGCCCTGCTTTATTGAGTCCCTTACTCCCTGACGGCTTATATCCGCTTCTTCCGCGATTTCCGCGAGCGACAAATCCTCATTATAGTACATATCAATCGCGAAGCGTTGCTTTTCCGTGAGAAGCTGCCCGTACACGTCCAGCAAAACCGTCACATTCAAATCTTTTGCCACTTACATCACCTGTAAAGCATTTTTATTTTACAGCTAATAGTTTACCTGATTTAATGAGCTTTGTCAATATATTTTTTATCAAATTTATCAAATTTGCTCGTTTATGTTTTGTACAATTTCACAAAATTCCTCATATGTAAGCAGGCGGTTTAGTATGTCGAGCAGCATATTAGCCGATATTTTCATGGGAATACCGAGAGAATCGGCAAGTATACGCCGCCTCTCTCGGCTTCTCTCTCCTCCCGACATTCCCGTCTTATATAAATCGGTTTTTGTTATCGCGCGTCCCTCTTTCGGGGCGGCAGCGCTGCCGTCTATGACGCAGCCGGCGTTTCGCAGGGCGTCAAGTATAATTTCGTCCTTTATGCCCTCAACGCCTATAAGTCCTTCCCTGCCCGCCTCTCTCTTTCTTTTTTCCTTACCGTGCGTTTCAGGAATATAGGCGTGCTTTACCTTACCTTTAGGTATCGACTGTTTTATGTACGCGCGTATACGAAAGCCCGCGCTGTCGGAGTCCGTAAGAATTACAACGCCCGTCTCGTCCGCCATTTTCTTTATACTGTCTATTATGCGTCCGTCCGTGAATACACCGAAACCGTTCGTAACGATTATAACCGCGTCCAAAAAACTCGACAACTTTATTTTGTCGTATATACCCTCTACTACTATCGTTTCCTTAACCTTGTACATAGTTCGTTTATCCTTTTCTTTTCCTTGGCAATATTTTATGCGCTTTCTTTGGCTCTGTCAATACTCTCCGCAATATAATTTTCCACCGCGTCCCTCAGCCTCGCCGGCTCCGTCGAACGGACTATGATTTTCTTCACAAATTCCAACACGTCGTTGTAACGGTAGAATACGTTATTGATCTGTTTGCTTTCCACAATTTTTCCGCCGCCTTCGTATATTACGGTTTTCTGTATTTTTATACCGTAGCATTTCAAATCACAGTAATCAGCCGAGATGTTTTCGGTTATAATGTAGTAGTCAAGAAATATAAGCGGGCGTTCCTCAGTCTGTATTCTCTCGTACAAAACCTCACCGTCCATACCTATTATACCTCCTTGTTGTATAAATCCCGATTTTGAACCACCAAACATTATATGAGAAAAATTTCCGATATATTCCTCTTAAACCGTCTTTTACATCAAAATATAATACAGCGCGAGAAGAACGGCAAGGAAAAGTATATTGGACACGGTAAAATATACCATATATTTCCCGCACAGTTTTTTATCGCAGCGTCCCAAAAGCTTAAACGATATGAGGCTTGCCATAGACGCTATCAGCGTTCCCAGTCCTCCTATATTTACTCCCACAATGAGCGGTCTGAAATTGTCGGTAAAGCCGGAAAGCAGCAGCGCCGCAGGCACGTTGCTTATAACCTGACTTGCCAAAACTCCCCTTATACATTCCCGTCCGTCTATGACGTTCTTTATATAATTTTCAAAAACGGGTATGCGTCCCATGTTCCCTATAAAAACAAAAAACGCGACAAACGTCAGAAGAAGCGTGTAGTCCACTTTTGAAAAAATGCGGCAGTCAGCCGCCGCAATAAGCGCTGTCACGGCAACGAGCGTAATACGATAGTCAACAACGCGCGCTACGGTAAGCAAACAGATAACAAACGCGATAATGTAAACCATTATTTTCTTTTTCTCACTCACCCGAGTGCCGCCCAAAAAGCGTATTTGTATGCAGGCTCTTCCCGTGCGGCGGCATAAAATCCATATCGCGAGAAGCGCAAACGATGCGGCTACGTACGGCAGCATAAGCATTATAAACTCACACAATCCCATTCCCGAAGCGCCGTGCAGGTAAAGGTTCTGCGGATTTCCTATCGGAGTAAGCATACTGCCCAGATTGGCAGCTATGGTCTGCATAGCCACAACGGGTATAATAAGTCTGTCCCTCACGTCTTTATCAAGCATATCGAGCGCCGTAAACGCAAACGGCACAAACGTTATCAGCGCCACGTCGTTAGTTATGAGCATACTGAAGAAAAAGCAAAGCATTACAAGTATAAACGTAAGCGCGGATGTACTTCGTACGCGTTTTAACATTATTTTCGCGAGCGCGCTAAACACGCCGGTCTTTTGAAGTCCCGCCATGACCGACATAAGACAGAACAAAAGCGCCAGTGTTCTAAAATCTATGTAAGACAAGTAATTTGCGTCCGGCTTTACAATAAACGACGATATTACCGCAAGCACAGATGCTGCGCACAAAACCGTTTCGTTCTTCACAAAATCAAATATCTTGCCCGCAATATTTTTTATAACCATATTTTATCCGTCCCGTTTGTTTTATAGTATGATATTGACATTTTATCATATATGTATTATAATCTGAAAATAACGAATAAAACAATAGAAAATACCTATAAAAATAAAATTATATACTGCGTAATAAAAATTATTTTACACAAAGTTTGAATTAAAGTATTGAAGTTTTGTAAAAAATATATTATAATAATTTCGGCGATGATGACCGAGCCCGCGCGACCGCGCCCCGTGAACCTTGTCAGATGGGGAACCAAGCAGCAATAAGCGGTGTGGGCGGTGTGTTGCGGAAAACTCGGTCTGAGCCTTTTTATAAACGTAACGCCTTTTACGGCGTTTTTTCGTGTATATGTAAAATCTAAAGAAAGGTACGGGCATTTCTCATGGCGCATCAGGCTATATACAGGAAGTGGCGTCCTATGGTCTTTGAGGACATCGTTGGGCAGGAACATATTACCAAGACGCTGAAAAACCAAATTCTAAGCGGTAAAATAGGTCATGCATACCTGTTTTGCGGTACCCGCGGCACGGGCAAAACCACCTGTGCGAAAGTGTTTTCGCGCGCCGTCAACTGTCTTAATCCCAAGGACGGCAGTCCTTGCAACGAATGCGAGGTTTGCAGGGGTATCATAGACGGAAGTATCATGGACGTCAAAGAAATCGACGCCGCTTCAAATAACGGCGTTGACAATATCCGCGAAATCCGAGACGATGTACGGTACGTGTCAACAAACGCGAAATACACCGTGTATATAATAGACGAGGTGCATATGCTCTCCGCCGGAGCCTTTAACGCGCTTTTGAAAACACTGGAGGAGCCGCCCGAATATGTTATATTCATACTCGCCACAACGGAGGCGCACAAGGTACCGCAGACTATATTGTCGCGCTGTCAGCGCTTTGACTTCAAGCGTATAAAGCCCTCCGACATAATACTTCGTATGAAAGAAATCGCCCACGGTGACAATCTTACCATCTCGGACGATGCTTACGATATGCTCGCACGTCTTGCCGACGGTTCCATGCGCGACGGTTTGAGTATTCTTGAAAGAGTAGTGTCCGCTTGCGGCAGCAGCGTAACGTCTAAGGATATAACAGACACATTGGGAATATCGTCGGCAGACTCCGTTTTCGCGATTACCGGCTCAATAATCAACGGGGATATAGACGGTATAATATCGCTGCTTGACACAATACTGTCCGACGGTAAGGATATACGCGTGTTCATGGACGCGCTTATAAAGAATTTCCGCGATATGCTTATATGCAAGGTGTCGGACAATCCCGATTCCATACTTGACTATACGGCGGAGGATATGGTAAAATTAAAATCGCTCGCGGATAAAATGACGTTTGAAAAAATATCACACGCGGCGGCGATACTCTCCGACGCGCAGGCGGATACAAAATGGGTAAAATCGCCGCGGATAATATACGAGCTTGCACTGATAAAAATATCAAAGCCTGAGTTCGACGACTCCCCCGCCGCCCTTTTCGACCGAATCACATCGCTTGAAAAGAAAGTGGCGAACGGCGCGGTAGCGGATACGTCATCTCTCACGGACAGGATTAAAAAAATCGAGGATAAAATTAAAAACGGTATCAAGGTAAGCGAATCTCCGGCAAAAAATGAACAGCACAAGGCGGAGAAAAAAGCCCCCGTAAGGCTTTACCGTCCAATACCCGAGTACGAGCTTACGGCTGATAATCCTATCGTAAAGACCGCCAAAAACTGGAACAATATATCGCGCACCATGGCTAACAACGCGGCATATTTAAAGCCGTGTCTTATAAACAGGGCTATCACGATTGATGCGGACGGTATTATCCTGCTGTTTAAGCGTGAGGAAAAGGGAGCACACGATATAGGCGTGAATTTCAAGGAAAGGCTTCAGCAAACGTTTAAGCGCGCGTCAGGCACGGAATATGTTCTGAAAATCGCCTATGAGGATGAAATACAAGACGACCTTGTTGACTTTTGGGCGCTTCCCGCGTCAAACGCGGATAACGACAATGACAGTAATAATTCGGCTGTGTCCGCCGACCCGCTTGAAAATCTTATCGAAAACTTTGGTGAGATTGTCGAGGACGCGGATGAAAGTGAATTTATTGAATATGATTCCTCACAGGATAACTTCTCGCAGTCGTCGTTCGATGAGGACAGCGACAGAGAGGAATTTCTTGAGGAAAATGAAATCTCCCAAGAGAACGAAAATATTTAAAAAGAAAGAGGTATATTAAAATGGGAAAATACAAAGGATTTGCAGGCGCAGGCATGAACACTAACAAGAATGTGAGCAACGTAATCAAACAGGCGCAAAAGATGCAGGAGGAAATGGAAAAGGTTCAGGAGGAGCTTGAGGACAAGACGGTTGAGGCAAGCTCCGGCGGCGGCGCGGTAAGCGTTACGGTAAACGGTAAGAAAGAGATCGTTTCTCTGAAAATATCTCCCGAAGCGGTAGACCCGGACGATGTGGAAACCTTGGAGGATCTTGTTACGGTAGCGGTAAACGACGCTATTAAAAAAGCCGACGAGATGATGGCGGAAGGTATGAGCGCGGTTACCGGCGGAATCAATATTCCCGGACTATTTTAATTGCCATGCACGCTACAATAATAGAAACACTGATAGAAAAATTTGAGCAGCTGCCCGGTATAGGCAGAAAAAGCGCGGAGCGTATCGCGTTTCATATACTTGAACGCATGTCGAAGGACGATGTTGCGTCTATGGCGGCGTGTCTTAATGAGGCGAAAGAAAAAATTCTTCTCTGTCCTGTGTGTCAAAATCTCACAGACTCTTCGCCGTGCAAAATATGCGCGTCGCAAAAGCGCGATCCGTCGGTTATATGCGTTGTTGAAAGCCCGGAGGATGTTTCCGCCATTGAGGCTACAAACGAATTTAACGGGCTTTACCATGTTCTGCACGGCGCGCTATCGCCGATGGACGGGATAACGCCCGACGATATAAAAATAAACGAGCTGCTTTTGAGGCTTGGCGACGGTAGTGTAAAGGAAGTGATTATGGCTACCAATCCTACCGTAAACGGCACCGCTACCGCAGTGTATATCTCAAAGCTGCTGTCGCCGTTCGGCGTTAAGGTGACGCGTATCGCGCACGGTATACCTATCGGCAGCGACCTTGAATACGCCGACAAAATTACCCTTATAAAAGCGCTTGAAGGGCGGCAGATTATGTAAAGCGGTATAGCGCCAATGCCGCTTTTTTTGCTGTTTGGTTTATTCGCGGTTCTTTTTTGCACATTTTTGCCGCTGTTTGGGTTGGTTTGCCCGCCTTTTCGCATGATTGTGTCGTTTATTGGCTTGTTTTCGTCTGTCTTTTCGCACGGTTATGCCGTTTATTGGCTTGTTTTGCCTGTCTTTTTCGCACGGTTATGCCGTTTATTGGCTTATTTTATCGTTCGTTTTCGATTCTTTTTGCCGTTATTTGCCTTATTTTTACCGCCTTTTCTCGCTCTTTTCATATCTTTTTTGCGCTTCGCGCCCGTAACCTTTTCGTGTTCGCACCCCTTTTTGTTCAAAATCTTCCCAAACGCGTCTTGGGCGAGTACGAAATCAATTCGGCGCAGAGAAATATCCGCCTTCGCAAGCACGACGTTTACTCGCCCGCCGATTTTGTAAACGCGTTTTTTACGCTTGCCGACAAGCTCGGCGGCGCTTTCATCATACTCGTAATAATCATCGGTCATGTTCTCGATGCGGATAAGCCCCTCTATCGAATTATCAAGCTCGACAAACATACCGAAGCTTGTTATGCTCGATACGGTCGCTTCAAATTCCTCTCCGACAAAGCGGCTCATATAAGCCGTCTTAATTAAGTCGTCCACATTTCTTTCCGTTGCCTCAGCGTCTATCTCGCGGTCGGTAGACTGCAGCGATACGGCGGCGGTATAGCCTTTAAGGTATTTTATTCTTCCCTCCGTAAGGCGCGACGCGAGGCAGTCCTTTAAAATTCTGTGAACCGCAAGGTCGGGATAACGCCGTATCGGCGACGTGAAATGGCAGTAAAATTTTGCCGCAAGCCCAAAATGACCCAGATTTTCCTCGCTGTACCTCGCTTTCATTAAAGACCTCAGCATCGTAATCGAAACAATTCTTTCGTTCGGCGCTCCTTTTACCGCGTCGATAATGTACCGCAGCGATTTTGGATTTATCGGACTGTCACGGTCTATTTTACCCTGCACGGCTAAGCCGTAGGGACGTATAAAATTATTAAAATCCTTTATCTTTTCCACGGTCGGCGCTTCGTGATTACGGTAAACAAAGGGAAGCTCCGCGCGGAACGCCCGCTCCGCCACCGTTTCGTTCGCGGCGAGCATAAATTCCTCTATCATTTTGTTCGACACTCCGCGCGTTTTAGTTTCAACGCCGGTCGGCTCGCCGTTTTCGTCTACCGTCACGCAGCTTTCGGGGAAGTCAAACTCAATCGCGCCCCTTAACGCGCGTTTTTTGTTAAGGACCTTGGCAAGCTCCTCCATAAGGCGCAGCGTCGGTACCATGTAAGCGTATCTCTCGCAAAGCGCCGCATCGTTTTCTTCAAGGATCTTATTTACATTATTATATGTCATTCTCGCCTTTGAGCGTATGACAGTCTCCGAAAGCCTGTGGGAGAGTATCTTTCCGCTGCCCGATATTTCCATAAATACCGACAGTGTGAGCCTGTCCTCGTTCGGATTAAGACTGCATATGCCGTTTGACAGCGCCTCGGGCAGCATCGGTATTACCCTGTCGGCAAGGTATACGCTCGTGCCGCGCTCGTATGCCTCGCTGTCGAGAGCGCCGCCTTCCCTCACATACTCGGACACGTCCGCTATATGCACGCCGAGCATATAATTACCGTTTTCGGCTATAGTGAGCGACACGGCATCGTCAAAGTCGCGCGCGTCGTCTCCGTCTATCGTGAATATAAGCGCATCGCGCAAATCTTCCCTGCCCTTTATCATATCCGCGCTTACCTCGGGTGCAATTTTTTCCGCCTCGCGAAGCGTTTCACGGTCAAATTCCTGCTTTATTCCGCCGTCTACTATTATGCCCTCGATACAGCTTTTGAGGGAATTTCCGTCGCCCAAAACGCTCGATATCTCGCCGAAAACCTTACCGTCCGCGCCGTACCCCGTCACGGTCACAGCCGCCCTGTCGCCCACGCGCGCGGTCATCGCGTCCTTATCGGCGATATATATTTTCGCGTATATCTGTCTGTTATCGGGACGCAGGCAGAAATATCCGTCTTTCATCTTATATATAACGCCGACCACAGTTTTATTGGCGCGTTCGAGCACCTTAATGACGCGTCCACGCCGATGACGTCCGCCTCTTTCGTCCTTATCGACGCGCACAAGCACTTTATCACCGTCGAGCGCGGTAAGCATATCGCAGCCCTTTACGAAAACGTCCTCCTCGCCCGCGCCGCACACGAGGAAGCCGAAGCAGCCGTTCGCGCTGCAGCTCAGCCTGCCGGCGATACAAAGCGCCTCCGCGTCCACGGAAACGTATCTGCCCTTTTTGCTCTGATATATTTTGCCCTCTCTGCAAAGCGCGTCGAGTATATCCTCCAATTCCTCTCTGTCCGCGCCCGGCACGTCAAGCACGGTCATAAGCTCTTTCACTTTCAGCGGGACATATTCCTCCGAGTTTATAAACGCAAGTATTCTTTCTTTTCTGTCCATATGTTTCTCCTATTTTTTCGTTTACCAATATTTTATCTTAAACAAATCATATGTCAAGACTAATTTTGACTTCTCTTTTCCGCATATGACACAATCTTTTTTAATTTATATATGTATTTTATGTAGAAAATCCGCAAATAATCAGAATTGTAATCTTTTTGTCACATAATAGTAATATAAAGATTGTTGACGAACTCGGAATATGGAGTTATAATAGCCTTATGCTATTTTATAAACTGGGTTTTTTATGAAATAAATTTATGAAACAATCCGGTAAAGAAAGGAATGGATACGCTAATGAAAAAAAAGAGTATTGTTACTCTTTGCTTCGTTGTGGCTCTTGCGCTTATCCTTAACTATGTTGCCTTCATAGGCTTCAATATAGCGGGATATTCGTATGACGGCGCTTTCGGAGAAAAGGGTATCAAAAAGGGCATCGACCTCGCCGGAGGTTCGGTTATCACCTTCCAGGCGGCGACAGATTCGCCCACAGACGACCAAATGCAAGTCGTTGAATCAATTTTCCAAACTCGTATGACAAACGCCGGATATACCGAGGCGCGCATATCGCAGAGCGAGGGCGGAAAAATCACAGTCGAGATACCCTCGGTTACAAACACCGACGAGGCGGCAGACCTCCTCGGAAACGTCGCAAAGCTGACGTTTAACGACGCTGACGGCAACGTTGTTCTCGACGGCGCGACCGATATTAAGGACGCGTCATACCAGTTCGGTCAGGTGGAGCAGAACGGTCCGTCGATACCTTACGTAAAGGTAGAGTTCAACACCGAGGCGAGAGAGAAGTTCGCAAACGCGACCGGCGCTGCGGCGGCGCGCACGTCTGACGGCACCAACTACATCTCAATCGAGATGGACGGCGAGGAAATCTCAAGACCGTCGGTTAGAGAGGAAATCAACTCGGAATCATGTGTTATCTCGGGAAGCTTCACTCCGGAAACGGCTGAGATGCTTGCCAATCAGATCAAGTCGGGTCAGCTTCCGTTCGACCTCACGGTCGTTTCAAAGGACACCGTAGGCGCTGAGCTTGGTCCCGAGGCGCTTCGTTCAAGCCTTTTGGCGGCGGCGATAGGTATTCTTCTGATAATGATATTCATGGTTATCATGTACAGGATACCGGGACTTATAGCGGATATATCGCTGCTCATATACGTGGGTCTTATAGGACTTGCTATGGGTGTGTTCCATGTAAACCTCAGCCTTTCGGGTATCGCTGGTATTGTCCTATCCATAGGTATGGCGGTCGACGCGGACTGTATTATATTTGAAAGAATGAAAGAGGAGCTTCGGCTCGGCAAGACAATACGGGCGTCGATTACGTCCGGCTTTGACAAGGCCTTCTCCGCTATTCTCGATTCAAACATAACAACAATCATCACCTGCGTCGTTCTTTATATCTCAGGCATAGGCACGGTTACCGGCTTTGCCACGACGCTTGGTATCGGCGTTATACTGAGTATGTTCACGGCTATCGTTATCACTAAGTTCCTATTGAAGCAGCTTATCGGTATCGGTATCGAAAACAGAAGTATGTTCTACAATACAAAGGCTAACAAGGGAGGTGCGGAAGCGTAATGAAAGACTTAACCAAAAACAGATGGAAATTCCTTATTATACCCGCACTTATAGTTCTCGCAGGCGTTGTGTTATACATCGTACACGGCGGATTTAACTTTGACGTTGAGTTCCTGGGCGGTGTGAGAATGCAGGTAAATCTGCACACGGATTTTGACAACGGCGAAATTGCGGATCTTGTTCAGCAGAATACCAAGGACACGGTTTCGGCAACGGTTCAGAAAGGCACGACAAACGAGATAGCCGTTATTAAAACTCCGCCGGTCGACGATTCCGTTAAGGACGAAATCTTTAACGCCCTCAAGGACAAGTACTCGCTCGCGGACGAGGATCTTATCTCCGTATCGTCCGCGTCGGCAAGCTTCGGTCTTGAGGTCCAGAGAAAAGCGCTTATGTACACGCTTCTCGCGATTATATGTATTTTGATTTACATCGCTATACGTTTTGAGTGGAGAAGCGCCATTATGGCTGTATTCGCGCTGGCTATAAACGTGCTTGTCATGGCGGCGGTATACGCCATAACCAATATCCCGATCAACACAACGTTTATCGCGGCTATGCTGACGGTTATAGGTTACTCAATCAATAATACCATCGTCATATTCGACAGAATACGCGAAAATCAAAAGCTTCGTAAGAAGAATGAGACAATAGCCGATATGACTGACAGGAGTATCAACGAGACGCTGGGACGTACAATCAATTCTACGATTACAACGCTTATAACGATCGTTCTTATCTACTTCCTTGGCGTATCGACAATCAAGGATTTTGCGCTTCCGCTTATTATAGGTATAATCGCGGGTGCGTACACGTCAATCTTTATCGCGAGCACGTTCTGGGCGGCGTGGAGAGAGTCTAATATGAAGGCTAAAGCAGCGGCGGCTCAGGAGAGAAAGTCGAATAAGAAAAATAAGTAATTGAATATGCAAAACGGGCGTATCGCTCGATACGCCCATTGCCGCGGAGAGGTGGCCGAGTGGTCGAAGGCGCAGCATTGGAAATGCTGTAACGGGGGTAACTCGTTCGTGGGTTCGAATCCCATCCTCTCCTCCATGCCGAAACAAGCGGCAATATCACGAGGTTCCCGCAATGCGGGGACTTCTTTTTTTATCGTTCCCCGCACATATGACTGACATTTTGCATAATTAATATTTATTATTACATCATCAAATTTTGCAAGTTGCATATTGACAAAAGTTTTATTAGTGGTATAATTAATCATGTAAATTGCTAATAACAATTTAATAGCTGATTTTTCGATAAGACAAAGGTGTTTTATATTGCTCAAAAAATATAATTCACCTTTTTTTCATAAATATTAAAAAATTAGCTTAATCTAACATTATTGGGAGGTATTACAATGAGTAATGTTGCACAAATCTTCGGCAGTAAGGTATTTAATCTGCCGACCATGAAGGAACGTCTTCCTAAGGAAACGTACAAGTCACTTGTAAAGACAATCAATGACGGCACAAAGCTTGATATTTCGGTTGCGGAGGTAGTCGCTCACGCAATGAAAGACTGGGCAATCGAAAACGGCTGCACCCACTACACCCACTGGTTCCAGCCGATGACGGGTCTTACGGCGGAAAAGCACGATTCTTTCATTCAGCCGACGGACGACAGAACGGTTATTATGGAATTCTCCGGCAAGGAGCTTGTTATGGGTGAACCTGACGCATCCTCTTTCCCCTCGGGCGGACTGAGAGCCACATTCGAGGCGAGAGGCTACACGGCGTGGGATCCGACTTCGTTCGCGTTCATCAAGGATAATTCATTGTACATTCCCACGTCATTCGTTTCCTACAGCGGTGAGGTGCTTGACAAGAAAACTCCGCTCCTGCGCTCGGAAGCGGCAATAGATAAAGCGGCTAAAAAGGTGCTCGCGCTGTTCGGTAAGTATCCCAAGAGGGTCGTCGCTTACGTAGGTCCCGAGCAGGAGTACTTCCTGGTAGATAAGAAGCTCAGAAATAAGCGTAAGGACTTACTCCTTACAGGCAGAACGCTCTTCGGCGCGAAGCCCGCAAAGGGTCAGGAAATGGACGACCATTATTTCGGTCAAATCAAGGAAAGAGTCGCAAACTTCATGAAAGAGGTTGACGAGGAGTTATGGAAGCTCGGTGTGTTCGCAAAGACGAAACACAACGAGGTGGCTCCCGCTCAGCATGAAATCGCGCCTGTATTCTCAACGACAAATATCTCTACCGACCATAACCAGCTTACAATGGAAATTCTTAAAAAGGTCGCCGACCATCACGGTCTGTACTGTCTGCTCCATGAAAAGCCGTATGAGGGTATAAACGGAAGCGGTAAGCACAACAACTGGTCAATCGGTACGTCGGACGGGGAACTTTTGTTAAGACCGGGTAAAAAGCCCGAGGAAAATGTACAGTTCCTGTTGTTCCTTGCGGCTGTTATTAAGGCTATTGATGATTACGCGGATATTTTAAGGGCGTCGGTCGCAACGGCGGGTAACGATCACCGTCTCGGTGCGAACGAAGCGCCGCCCGCTATTATATCTATGTATCTGGGCGATCAGCTCGCGGCTGTCGTTGACCGTCTGAAAAAGCATAAGGATGTTAAGAGTGCGTCGGGTGATTTAATTGAAACAGGCGTTGACGCTCTCCCCGACATCGAAAGAGATACCACTGACAGAAACAGAACGTCTCCGTTCGCGTTTACGGGTAACCGTTTCGAGTTCCGCGCGCCCGGTTCGAGACAATCAATCGCGGGTATCAACATCGTTATCAATACAATCGTCGCGGAGACGCTTACGGAAATCGCAGATGAGCTTGAAGGCAGCAAAAATATTCAAAAGGACGCGTTCGAGCTTGCGGTTAAGATTTTCTCCGAGCATGACAGAATCATATTCAACGGTAACGGTTACAGCGACGAGTGGATCGAAGAGGCTGAAAGAAGAGGTCTTTATAACCTCAAAACTACTCCGGACGCTCTCCCCCATTTCGTGGCGCAGAAGTCGATTGACCTGTTCACTAAGCAGGGCGTGTTTACAGAGGTCGAGGTTAAGACGCGCGGCGAGATTATGATGGAGGATTACAACAACACGGTTCATTTCGAGATGCTTACAATGCTTGAAATGGCAAAGCAGGAAATTCTTCCCGCATGTCTCAAGTACACGAATTTTGTCGCCGAAGATTACGCTTCAAAGAAAGCGCTCGGTATCGACGCGCCGAATGAGCTTGAAAGAGTTAAGACGCTGACCGCGCTTACGGAGGAGCTTATGGCAAAAATCGACGCTCTCGACGCGGCTACGGATATTCCCGATGTTGACGCGTACGCGGTGGGTATGTACTACAAAGAAAAGGTGCTTCCCGCTATGGCGGCGCTGCGTGAAACGGCGGATACTCTTGAAACAATGGTTTCAAAGGAATACTGGCCGTTCCCGACATACACGGATTTACTCTATCTCGTATAATCGTATAATAAACTACATAAGCCGTTCAGACAAAAGTCTGAGCGGCTTTTTGTATTGGCATTTTTACCGAAAGCGTGCTGTAAAAATTGTGCAAGGTTTACAAAAATATATTTTTTTATAAAAATGGTTGCAGTTAATGACTTGCGCGGCAGTTCCATAATATGAAAGACAAAAAGGGTAAGTTTGCGCAAAATTAGGGCGCAAAAGCATGTCTTAGTATAACTCATTGTGCGCACAATGTCGGTAAGATTAATACAGCGGAGGAGGGATAATTATGAAAAAAGCATTTTTTTGGCATGATTATTAAGGAGTTTAGAATTATATATATTGACATTAGATTTATTGGTAGTATAATTTAAGTATAACCGAATTTGCGCGCAGTGTGTGAAAAATTAAAGTTTTATATGAAAGGAAAGAGAAATAATGAAAATCAAAAAGTTAATAGCAATGACACTTGCCTATATTATGGCAGCGTCGTCAATGGGCGCTCTTGCGGCAGATAACGGAAATGAAGTGGTGTATACCTACATACAGGATGGGCAGGAAGAAAATATCACACAGGCAGACCTTGACGCAGGTCATTGGGATAAGGACGCATTAGGTGATACCGCACCTATTATCTATGAAAATTTCCCTATGAGTATGACAGGTTTTACAAATGATTTTGCAGAATTGTCATTAGATTGTGTGTATATGAAAAATATCAATGAGATGAACTCTGTACATTTAACAATTACAAATCTTTTAGATGATACGATCGTTTATGACAACGAGATTACTGAACAGAGCTTTTATTCCCCTATTTTAGAAGTGAATGGTCAGTATGAAGTAAAACTAACAGAAGCAATTGAAGATAAAATTACGGATTACACAAAAGTTGTGTTTGTAAACAAGACACCGGCTCAAATGCCCGAGTTTGTAAGCAATCCCGCACAAGACGAAAATGCTCAAATTCTAATTGCAGATGTTGATACATTACGTGCAGGTCAAACAACAGGAGAAGACGGTCAAATTATTGTAGACACTTCTGTTGCGAAATATAACAAGGTATGTGCAAAAGATTTTTGGAATTATTGTAATTCTTTATCGGAAGATAAAACATACAGAGTTTTTGCGTCAGATGGCAATAGACAATGTGGCGGATTTTTCTCCAAAGCACATGGAAACGAAATATATGATTTAACAATTGATGCTTATGATTGGGAAGACATTTATAATATTGAGCCTTTAACCACTCCTACACTTACAATAGATGATGTAATGAGTGAGGCTGAGGAAATAAGAGTAACAGACGCCAGTTTTAGACTTAAAGACACTTCCAAACAAGGTGATTATGCAGCTTATTCGGTTTATTTACCGCAATCGTTAGTAGGTTCAAGTGCTAAAGATGCCCAATTCAGAATATCTGTTCAGGGAACAAATAAAATATCAATGAAGGTTTGGAGTGATTTAAAAAATAGTGTTACTCCTCAGCTCCTAAGAACATATACCTCGAATAATAACACTAATACTACTTATATGGACGTATACACAGAGGACTATAAGAATACAGCTCAGTTTATATCATTCTATGTTTTAATATATTTCCCAAGTGCAACAGACGGCTATGCTATGCTAAATGTTGAAGCAATTAGCGGATATGAAGACGATGTTACGGGTTCTGTATACAATGCATATAATGGCGACAGTTCATATCGTGAACTTAACAATACAGAATTTACACTGACGGATTCATGGGATATTGACGCTTTTTGTATAGATTATTGGGGTACAACCGATGTAGAATACAAGGTTGAAATTAAAAACAGAAGTTTAGAAGATCAAGCGAAGATGGACAGCGGTGTATACGCAAAAGGTTCCCCGGATAAGACTTTATCTATTTGGACAATTAATAATAAATATGAGATGACACGATGGTATACAAATAATGTATATACTGTACCCAAGAATACAGACATGACCATATACTGTTATCCGTATAATTGGTCGGATAATGCTATCACGATACAATCTGTTTCGACAGGAACTAATACAGCTAATAACTATCAGTTATCATATAAAATGGTTAAATAGAAATATATATAAGGAGTGTGTATTTTAATGAAAAAAATTATTTCAACAATAATAGCAGGTATACTTTTCGCAAGCTGTGCGGCAAGTACATCACCGCATAATGCATTTGCGGATAGTATGCAAAAAGACGATTTTGTATATAATGAAGCCGGAAAAATAACATCGTATACAGGCGATAACGGAATATGTGAAATCCCGGAAGATGCAGAGGTGAACAGTCTGAAAGGAAATCCAATTAAAAAGCTTATTGTAAACAAGGGCGTTAAGCTCTCTCCTCTCCCCGCTTCCGCGCAGACAACTCTAAAGGAAGCAGAATTTAAGGAGGGTGTGACGGAGGTTGATTACAGGTATTTTGAGGACTGTGAAGCTCTTGAAAAGGTCACATTGCCGTCAAGCTTGACGAAAATCGGCGACCGAGCATTTATGAATTGCAAGAGACTGAAAACAATTGAATGGTCTGACGGCTTGCAGTCAATCGGCGAATACGCTTTTTACGGCACGTCGCCGTCGGGTGATATTATTATGCCCGATACCGTTACATATGTCGGAGATAGCGCGTTTAGTGACTGCGGCTCGCTTGACAAGGTGCATTTGTCAGACAATATTACAAATGTTCCGAAAAGCACATGGTTTGCGGGAACAGAAATAAAGGAAATTAACATTCCCGACGCGCTGCTTGACAATCCGCCCGTACTGTCCGCCCAAGAGATTACCTTTAATTCCGATATGACGGTTAAAATCTTTAAAGCCGTCAGAGATTCAAGCTGGTGCAACGATAAATATCTGAAAGGTAAAACAGATAAAAGCACCGGCAATTATGAGGATTATGCAGTTGTGGAAAATACTGTTCTAAAGTATATTTCAAACGAAAAAAATCCGATAATCCCGGAGGGTATAAAATCAATTACCGAATATGCGTTCGCGTACCGTGATATTGATACGGTTACATTCCCCACGACGTTGGAAAGCATTGACAGCAGCGCGTTCGCATACACTACACTCAAAGAAGTAACCATACCTAAAAATGTAAAGGTAATAAATGACGGCGCGTTCAGGGAATGTCCGCTGATTGAAAAGGTTACCTTTGAGGGAGCGCCCGAGGTCGGGAACGCGTTTCATGAGAGTGGATTGCTGACAAAGGAAAACGTAATAATCAAAGACAAATCAATAAAGCTGTCAAAAGACTTCTATGACTTTATCGGTGTGGAAAACAATATGGATTCTTTTTATAATCAATTAGCGGAAAACGGAACTGTTGTCGAAAACGCTTCAACTCCTGTCCCGACAAAGCTGCCCGAAGAAACAGCCGCACCCGAGCCGAGCGCGGAACCTACCGCAGCTCCTACCTTAGCTCCTACCGCAGCTCCCACGCCGTCGGCGGAGCCTAGGAAGCTGTACGTTGAAAACGGCGAAACACCAGTGATAAAGGTTGACGGAGAAACGGTCGACTTCCCCGACGCGAAGCCGTTTATAGACGGTAACGGCAGAACGCAGGTACCTGTTCGCGCGTTATCGGAAATGCTTGACGCTAAAGTGGATTGGTCGCAGGAAACGCATACCGCAGCTATAGAAAAGAACGGCAAGACGGTATCTTTGACGCTCGGAAGCAATATAATGCTTGTCGGCGGTGATGCCGTAGAAATGGACACCGAAGTGATTATGAAAGAGGACAGAATATTTATCCCGGTGCGTTTTGCCGCCGAAGCGCTCGGGCTTACGGTGGTATGGAAAGATTAAGGGCGCCGTCCCCTACTTTCGTAATTTTGAAAATGTGCGCCGATGGTATAATGAGTTACAAAAAACCGCTCAGGCTTTTGTCTGAGCGGTTTTTGCACAATGCGGTTGTTAGCGCAGCAGATAATATTTGTCTTTGTATTTCCAAACGAAATACGCCGCCAAAATGAGCGTCAGAAATTCCGCTGCCGGTATAGCAAACCATATTCCGTCCACGCCGAAAAGCGCCGCGAAGCCTATTATAAACAGCGATGTTAGTCCGAGCGTTCTGATAAATGAAATAACCGCCGAAATTTTGCCGTTTGAGTACGCAGTAAAAAGCGACGAGGCAAATATATTATAACCTTTGAACAGATACCCCGACGCGAATAGCAACATTCCGCGCTTTGCGATTTCAAATACCCCCGTACCCGACTTTGCAAACGTCAGCACAAGCGGTCCTCTGAATATAACGGTAAGCGCCGTAACGGCTATGGAGAAGATGCCTAAAAAAATCAGGCTTATTCGGAAAATTTTACCAAGCTTCTCCTTTTCTTCCGCGCCGTAATTATAGCTTATCACGGGCGCGGCTCCCATTGAATATCCTATGCTTACAGCGGCAAGGAAAAAATCAATATAGAGTACTATCGTAATCGCGGCTACTCCGTCCTGCCCCGCAAAGCGCATCATCGCGAGATTGAATAAAAGCGTGGTAATGCTCATGGCGAGGTTATTAACCATTTCCGACGAACCGTTTGTAACGGTCGATACGAGCGCGCGTCTGTCGCGGCGAGGATTTACAAAATGCACAAGTCCGTTTTTATTGCGCGCAAAGTAAACGGTCGCGGCTGTCGTTTGAATCATATACCCTATTCCCGTAGCCAAAGCGGCGCCCGATATTCCCATGCCGCACGGCTTTATGAACACGTAGTCGAGCACGATATTCGCTATGCCGCCGGTGAGTGAGAGCGCAAGCATCAGCTTCGGCTTGCCGTCGGCTAAAATAGCGCCATGCACATACATCTGCATTATCGAAAACGGTATGAAAAACGCCGATACGCGCGCGTAATCGTAGCAGTAATCGTAAATTGCCTCATTCGCACCGAGAAAAATAATTATCGGTTTTATGAATATAAAAACCAACGCCATTGACGCTATGGCAAGCGCGGCTAAAACTATGTAAATATATGTAAAGTCTCGGTTCGCTTCAAGATTTCTGCCCGCCCCGTTCTTAATCGAAACAACAGCGGACATGCCCGTACCGAACATCGTGCCTATGCCCGTCGCAAGTCCCAAAATCGGGAACACGATGTTTACCGCCGAAAGCGCGTCAGTATTCACAAGCCGCGACACAAAAATGCCGTCCACTATTGTATACATCGAAGTGAAAATCATCATTATGATTGTGGGGATAGTGAATTTGATAAGCCTTCCAAACGAGATTTCCATTGATAATGAATTTTCAAGTGTACTCATTTTTTAAATTTCCCTATATTTTGCCTGCCCTATTTCGTACAGGTCGTTACCCTCGCAGTCGATAAGCACAACCGCCGGAAAGTCCTCCACTTCAAGGCGGCGTATCGCTTCCGTGCCGAGGTCGTCATACGCCACAACCTCCGCTTTCTTTATGGACTTTGCTATAAGTGCGCCCGCGCCGCCTATCGCGCCGAGGTACACGGCGGTGTTGCGCTTCATCGCGTCCACAACGTCTTTATTCCGCGCGCCTTTGCCTATCATGCATCCCAAACCGCAGTCGAGCAAAAGCGGCGTGTAAGCGTCCATTCTGCCCGCGGTGGTGGGTCCGCATGAGCCTATAACCTCGCCCGGTTTGGCGGGACACGGACCGGCGTAATAAATCGCGCCGTCGGTAAGGTCAATCGGGAATGCGCCGTCTTTTTTGAAGTTAGCCGTCATGCGCTCGTGCGCCGCGTCGCGAGCCGTGTATATAACTCCCGTTATAAGCACGCTGTCGCCCGCTTTTAAAGCGCGGATTTTATCCTTAGTGAACGGCGTGGTTATTTTCTTTTCCATTGTTTTGCCTCCTGTTAAAACAGGGACACGATGTGTCCCTTTGGTTTGGTACGGTTATAGATTATGATTTATGTGCGTAAATGCGGGCGACCGCAAGGGTCGCCCCTACAAAATCCTGTTGACATCGGGTTGTCGGGGACGGGCGGCCAATGACCGCCCCTACGTCCACACCGCAAATACATCGCTAAATCATAATTTATTCCACTGTCCACTCAATTTTACCGGCAACGCCGCTGGTCATGCCCTTGCGCGCCTCGCTTACCGTGAATGCGCGGCTCAGCGCCGAGCCGACGCTTCTGTAAATCGCTTCCCAGATGTGATGACCGTTATGACCTTTTTGCAAATCTATGTGCATCGTACACATCGCGCCCTGAACAAAGCCTTCGAGAAACGTTTCCAAATCCTCGCTGTCCATACCCTCGACTTTCGCCGCCGGCGCGTTGCCGTGGTAGTCGACGTCTATGTACACTCTGTCCTCAAAGCTTACGGCACATTCCGCTTTCGCCTCGTCGATAATGCCCACAGCGTCGCCAAAGCCCGCCGCGCCGTCGGTTTTCTGCACGTACTCGCGCGCCGCCTTGCCCATAGCCATACCGAGATCCTCGCATATTACGTGCGTCAAAGTGAACTCGTCAAGCTTAATGTCGGTTTCGATATTAAATCCGCCGCGCCACGCGATATGCTCAATCATGTGACTTAGAAACGGAAGCGGAGTCTTTATATTCTTTCTGTAATCGGGCTTGATCGGTGAAAAGTCGAACACGACTTTCATTTCCGATTCCGTGGTTTTGCGCGTAACCTGTACCTTTTCCATAATTATTTCCTTTCTTTTACGGCTAAGCCGTGCGTATCAAATCCCTCGACTTTCGCAAATCTGTACGCGTAGTCTCTTACCTTTTCAAATCCGTCCTTCGACGCGTAGCCGACGGACGAGCGCTTTAAGAAATCCTGCACGCTTACCGACGAGTACGTTTTCGCAAAGCCGCCCGTCGGAAGTATTGCGTTGGGTCCCAAAACGAAGTTGCAGAGCGTTACCGGCGTGTAGTCGCCCAAAAGTATCTCGCCCGCGTTTTTGATTTTCGGGAGCGTGTCAAACGGTTTTTCCGTCATTACCTCCATATGCTCGGGCGCGTAGTCGTTTACGAACGCGATAGATTCGTCGAGCGAGTTTGTCAAAATGACGCCGCCGTAGGTGGTGAGGTTCGTTTCGATAAACTCCTTGCGCTTCGGCGATATTTTTTCAAGCTGGCGGTTCACGATTGGGATAACCGCGTCAACTAATTCCTTTGAGTGCGTCACGAGAAGCGCCGCGCTGTCGGGTCCGTGCTCGGCTTCTATCATCCAGTCGAGCGCGACCTTTTCGGGGTCGGCTTTTTCGTCGGCTAAAACGATTATCTCGCTCGGTCCCGCGGGAAGTCCCGCGTCGATATGGTTGGCGAGTACGCGTTTTGCCGCGGTTGCGTAGCTGTTGCCGGGTCCTATGACCTTGTGGCACTTCGGGATCGTTTCCGTGCCGTACGCGACAGCCGCTATCGCCTGTATGCCGCCGACCTTGTATATTTCGGTGATACCGATAATTTTCGCAGCCGCTAAGATTGCGTCGTCAACCTCGCCCTTTTCGTTCGGGGGCGTTACAACGACGATTTTCGGTACTTTCGCAACGACCGCCGGAATACCGAGCATACACAGTACCGACGGGAATGAGCCTTTGCCGTGCGGCACGTACAGGCACACGTCGACTATCGGCGTTGTTTTCTCGCCGACCATAAGACCGTCGTCAACCATTGTGAACCACATTTCCTCGGGAAGCTGTTTCTCGTGGAAGTCGTAAATGTTCTTGTACGCGTACTCTATAGCCTCGCGTGTTTCCTTGTCAAGACGGTTGTAGCCCGCTTCGATTTCCTCGGGCTTTACTTTCATTTGGTCGGCTGTAAGCTCAACATGGTCAAACTTCGCGGTGTATTCGAGAACGGCAGCGTCGCCGCGATCCCTTACGT
The DNA here is from genome assembly GCA_947626075.1 of uncultured Clostridia bacterium. Lineage (GTDB taxonomy): Bacteria > Bacillota > Clostridia > UBA1381 > UBA1381 > Hominilimicola. The sequence goes on along the minus strand of CANQQW010000001.1, from coordinate 41,668 downwards.
CGTCCGAAACCTCGCGCGCAACTTTCATTTGCTCCGTTATGTCAAGCTCGGCGCGCTTCATTATAAAGTCGTAACGGTCCTTTGTCATATCGGACAGTTTATAAATATTCGGTGTCATTGTTTTCCTCCCACGTTTTTTGTTTATTTAAGAAAATCTTTCATTTTATCGTAAAAGCTTTTCTTCTGTTTATAATTATTATCCTCGTCAAAATTGCGCAGAATTTCTTTCTGCTTCGCGGTCAGGTTCCTCGGTACTTCAACGTTTACCGTTACATACTGGTCGCCTCGCGATTTGCTTTTTAGATACGGAATACCTTTCCCTTTCATGCGGAAACGCGATGAGGTTTGCGTTCCCTCGGGAATGGTCAGTTCCACGGGTCCGTCGAGCGTCGGTACCTTGACCGTAGCGCCCAATGCCGCCTGTACAAAGGTTATCGGCATATCAATAAGTACATTGTTTCCCTCACGGCGAAATACCTCGTGCGGACGGACTCTTACGGTAATGAGCAAATCGCCGTTCGGTCCGCCCTTTGCTCCCGCTTCGCCTTTGCCGGAGAGTTGTATGGTTTGTCCGTTGTCAATTCCGGCGGGGATTTGAACCTCTATCGTTTTGTTTTTTCTGACGCTGCCCGTTCCTCGGCAGTCGCGGCACGGTTCTTTTATAATTTTACCCTCGCCTCGGCATTGCGGACATACGGTTTCCGTAGTCATATAACCTAAAATGGTGCGCTGCTGAGTCTGTACGCGTCCCGTGCCTCGGCAGTTTGTGCAAGTAGTTATGGGAGTACCTCTTTTCGCGCCCGTGCCGCCGCAGCTTTCGCATTTTTCCTGCGTCATGATGTTCAGTTTTCTCTTACAGCCGAATGCCGCTTCCTCGAAGCTTACATCTACAGTCTGACGTATATCCGCTCCGCGTTTCGGTCCGTTCCTGCGTCCGCCGCCGAAGCCGCCAAAACCGCCAAACATATCAAATATATCGCCAAAGTCGAATCCTGCGCCGTTAAAGCCGCCGCCCGCGCCGAAGTTCGGGTCTACGCCCGCGTGACCGAATCGGTCGTAGTTGGCTTTTTTCTCCGGGTCGGAAAGTACCTGATACGCTTCGTTTACCTCCTTAAACTTTTCCTCGGCTTCCTTGTCGCCCGGGTGGAGGTCGGGGTGGTACTGTTTGCTCTGCTTGCGGAACGCTTTCTTTATTTCATCGTCCGACGCGCCCTTTTGGACACCCAGGACCTCGTAGTAATCTCTCTTGTCCGCCAATTTTTTCACCTGCCTAATATGGGTATTATACTAAATTTGGTTTGGTTTGTAAAGGGGTATTTTGAATGTATGTAAATTATGATTTGACGGTGTAAATGCGGGACGTCGGGAACGGGCGGCCAATGACCGCCCCTACGTCCACACCGCAAATACATCGCTAAATCATAATCTACCGCAAACAGGGGCTGTCGGTTAAGACAGCCCCGCGTCTGTTTTATTTGTTATCGTTGTCTACTTCCTTATAGTCAGCTTCGTAAACATTATCTCCGCCCGGCGCCGCGTTTGAATCCGCGCCCGCGTTCGGGTCCGCGCCCTGCGGGTTAGCCTGTGCGTACATCTGCTGCGCTACGGTGTAAAACTTTTCCTGAAGCTCGTCTGTCGCCGCCTTTATAGCCGCGCTGTCCGTACCCTTAAGCGCTTCCTTAACCTTGTTTACCTCGGTCTCTACCATTGTCGCGTCGTCAATCTTGTCGCCAGCGTCCTTAACGGCTTTCTCACACTGGTATACAAGCGATTCGGCGTTGTTTCTAATCTCAACTTCCTCTTTGCGCTTCTTGTCCTCCTCCGCATACTTTTCGGCTTCTTTCACCGCTTTATCTATATCTTCGTCCGAAAGGTTTGAAGAAGCTGTAATCGTAATTTTCTGCTCGTTGCCCGTTCCCAAATCCTTTGCGCTTACGTTTACGATACCGTTCGCGTCAATGTCAAACGTTACCTCAATCTGCGGCACGCCGCGCGGCGCGGGAGCTATGCCGGTAAGGTTAAAGCGTCCGAGCGTCTTATTGTACTGAGCCATTTCTCTCTCGCCCTGGAGAACGTGAACCTCAACCGACGTTTGACCGTCCGCCGCCGTTGAGAATATCTGCGACTTTGAGGTTGGTATTGTAGTGTTTCTTTCGATAAGTTTCGTGAACACGCCGCCCATAGTTTCGATACCGAGAGACAGCGGCGTTACGTCAAGAAGAAGTATATCCTGCGAGTTATCGCCCGAAAGAACGCCCGCCTGTCTTGCGGCGCCCACGGCAACGCACTCGTCGGGGTTAATTCCCTTGTTCGGCTCTTTGCCCATTTCCTTTTTAACGGCTTCCTGTACAGCCGGTATTCTCGACGAGCCGCCGACAAGAAGAACTTCGTCGATCTGAGACGCGCTGAGCGACGCGTCTCTCATAGCGTTACGGATACACGTCAACGTTCTGTCAACAAGGTCAGCCGTAAGCTCGTCAAACTTAGCCTTTGTAAGCGTGATGTCCATATGCTTGGGGCCTGACGCGTCGGCTGTTATAAACGGCAGGTTGATGTTTGAGGTAGTAGTTGTCGAAAGTTCTATCTTCGACTTTTCCGCCGCTTCCTTAAGACGCTGCATAGCCATTTTGTCGCCCGAAAGGTCTACGCCGTCGCTCTTCTTAAATTCCGATACAAGGAAATCGATAATTCTTTGGTCAAAATCGTCGCCGCCCAAATGCGTGTCGCCGTTTGTCGAAAGCACCTCGAACACGCCGTCCGAAATGTCAAGTATAGACACATCGAACGTACCGCCGCCGAGGTCGTATACCATTATCTTCTGATCTTTCTCGCCCACGCCGTAAGCAAGCGCCGCAGCCGTAGGCTCGTTTACTATTCTCATTACCTCAAGACCCGCAATCTTACCCGCGTCTTTCGTCGCCTGACGCTGTGAGTCGTTAAAGTAAGCGGGAACAGTAATGACCGCCTGCGTTACCGTTTCTCCGAGGTAGCTTTCCGCGTCCTGCTTTAGCTTCGACAAAATCATTGCCGAAATTTCCTGCGGCGTGTACGCCTTACCGTCTATCGTAACCTTTTCCGTAGTACCCATTTTTCTCTTTATGGACATTATAGTTCTGTCCGCATTGGTGACAGCCTGACGCTTCGCCACCTGTCCGACTATTCTCTCGCCGTCCTTTTGGAAAGCGACAACGGACGGAGTGGTTCTCGCGCCCTCACTGTTAGTGATAACGTTCGGGTTTCCGCCCTCCATAACTGCCACGCAGCTGTTTGTTGTTCCCAGGTCAATTCCTATTATTTTTCCCATGATATATTGTCCTCCTTAATAAAAATCAAAATTTAATTTGCTACCTTTACCATACTGTGACGAACAACGCGGTTGTCCTTGTATATGTAGCCTTTCATAAGCTCTTCAACAACGGTGTTATCGTCTATCGTATCGTCCTCGATATGCATCACGGCGTTATGGAGATTCGGGTCAAACTGCTCGCCCTCGGCTTTTATCGGCTTTACGCCGAGCTTGTCAAGCGTGTCGGCAAACTGCTTTAAAACCATCTCTACGCCCTCTTTAAGCTTTACCGCGTCCTCGGATTTAACCTCGATTTTAAGCGCGCGCTCTAAGTTATCGCCTATCGGAAGTATCGCCGCAGCCGCGTCTATCACCGCGTCGCCGTAGCGCATATCCTTTTCGCGCTGCGTGCGTTTTTGAAAGTTGTCAAACTCGGCGTAAAGACGCACGTATTTATCAGTCTGTTCCTTAAGCTTTTCCTCAAGGATTTCCTCGTTTGACCTCTCCTCCGCCTCTTCCCGGTTCTGCGTTTCCTCCGCGGCGGTTTCCTCTTCCGCGGTATTTTTTTCTTCATTAATTTCCATCAGATTACCCCTTTCCTCAGCCGTCATTCATATAGTAACCGAGTATTTTATCTATTTCATTTGAAATAAGGTCGAGACTTGCGAAAACTTTCGCGTAATTCATGCGTTTGGGTCCTATGACGGCGAGCTTACCCGACGCCTTATCGCCCAGCGAATAATTTACGCTCACAAGCGAGCAGTCCTGCAATATTTCAAAATCATTTTCCTTTCCTATCTTGGCTTCTATGCCGTCCTTGCCGTCAGTCTCGACAAGCTTTTTCAGATTCTCCTTATCCTCCAAAAAGGACAGTATCTTTTCCGCTTTCTCAACATTTTTATATTCGGGATAACGGAGTATTGATTTCGCGTTATTCACATATATCTCCGTTTCCGCGTCGGCGGTTACGGTGTCGTATAGAAAATGAAGTATATCTATAAGCACCTTTGGATTTATTGAAAGCTTATTTTCCGTTTCTCTTTGGATTTCCTGTATTTTAGCAAAATCTATATCGTCCGCTTTAAGTCCCGAAAGTCTTGCGTTTAACAGCTTTGACAGCTTTTCGCAGCTTTCGCCGTCAATATCCGTATTTATGGCGCGGCTGCGCACGTTGCGCGTCACGACTATCAGCATAACGGTATGGTTCGATACAGGTACAAGGTCGATTTTTCTTATTTCCGAGTTGTTTTCTTTCGGCGCCGCCGCCACGGTCGCGTAATCGGTAAGACTGGAAGCGATAGCCGCCGCGTACTTTATCAGCTTTTCAAGTTGGCTTACCCGCGTTTCAAGAAGATTCCGAAGCTGCGACACGGCTTCCATACCTATTTTATAATTACTCATAAGCGAGTTTACGTAGAAGCGGTAGCCCGCGTCCGACGGTATTCTGCCCGCCGAGGTGTGAGGCTGAATGAGATAGCCCATTTCCTCCAGGTCAGCCATTTCGTTGCGTATGGTGGCGCTTGAAAGTCCGAGATTTTCTTTTTTTGAAATTGCGCGCGAGCCGACAGGTTCCGCCGTACCGATGTATTCGTCAATGATTGCCTGAAGAATTTTTCTTTTTCTGTCGTTCAAATCCATGGCAATCACTCCTTTTTTCAGCATTTTATTAGCACTCGCGCCAATTGAGTGCTAACAAGTATAAGATACCACTATTATACTTAATTGTCAAGAAGTTAATACAAATTTTCATAATTTATTAATAAATTCGTTCCCTCTTCGTTGTAATGACTTGGATATACGCATAAAACCGTGGTTTGTACGGCATTATTTGAGATTTGACTGTACCTTATTCACTTAATTTTCTCAAATCTACCCTACTTTTACCCTAATTGTTGGCTTCGCTGAACATAGCCATTACCGCATTAACTTTGTCGCTTTGAGATACATGGGCATAAACCTGTTCGATCATATTATAGCTCTTGTGTCCCAACAATCGCTTTAATGTTTCCAGTGATACATTACTACGCAATGCTCGGCTTGTGAACGTATGTCTAAAATAGTGTGTTGAAAACATCTCTATTTCTATGTTGTAACACCTCTTTAGATAATCTAAAACACCTTTTATGACGTTGCGATAATAACTGTGATTATTAACCCTATCACGTCTAAAATCCATAAAAATAAAGTCATTATCGGATATTGTTTGATTCAATGAAGACATAATCTCTTTGTTTTCCTCATATTTTTTCCGTAATTCTTCACTGACTTTCGGTATGATAGGTATGGTACGAACGGATGTTTTCGTCTTTGGTTTGCTAAACCCTCGTATAACTCCTTGCTCGGTTTGGTATTGAGTATATGTTTTGTTTATGCTCATACTCGAATAGTCGTCTGAAAAGTTGCACCACTGTAACCCTATAACTTCACCGCATCTTGCGCCTGTGGTTGCCATTATCAGGAAAAATAGCAGGTCTTGTGGTCTTCTCTCCTCTAAACCTCGAAAAAACCATTTTAGCTCATAGTCTGTCAGTTCTCGTCGTTCTTTGCTGTCTGTACCGTTGACCGCTTTGATATTGCTTACCGGATTGCTGCTTATGAGCTTATGCTCTACTGCCCTTTTTAACATGGTAGATAGCTCGTTGCGTATGTTGGATATGGTACTGGTAGCATAATGCAACGCCTGTAGCCGGTTTAACAGTGTTTTTACATCCATATCTGTTATGTTCTGTACACATTTACTGCCAATCATTGGCTGTATGTGCAGCGTATACATTTTCTGTTTTGCACTGATCGTTTGCGGTTTTAATACTCCTTCAACGTATAGGCTTAAGTACGTTTCTCGCCATTCGTCGAGCGTTATGTTGTTTTGCGATACAAAATTGCCCGTGTCTTTCTTTACGGCAATCTGTGACAACATCTTTCGGACTTCCTCTTTAGTGTCCCCATACACACTCTTTTGCTTCTTTAGGTATGGATCGTAATACCTCCCTTCCCACCTAATGTTACCTTTCTTCCCCGATACTCGTTTGCGTATCGTTCCTTCACCGTTGGCTCGTTTTGCCATTTTAATTCCTCCTTCTGATTAAAAAGCAAAACCCGCCTATTATTGATTTTTTTGTTATCTTATATCTTATCATATACTACTCCTTCTGTCAATAACGTCAGGTCTTGCCTTTTGTTATATAACCTTACTTACTTCCTCGTCGTTGTTCAAGGTATCTGTCCAGCGTGGGCTTATGCACCCGTACATTTCTGCCAATGTACTGTATACCGTCAAAATGCTTGTTGTGTATTAGCCTGTCCACGCTGCGTATGCTGATCTTTAAATATTCCGCTGTTTCTTGGCGTGTCATATACTCGTTATCCACCTTGCACACCCGCTTTCTTCCTGCGCTTTCGCCTTGATACGTTCTCTTGACGTAATTTCTCGATTATGAGCTTGCCGGGTATGTCCGTTAAGACTTCAAACCAGCTCCCACCGAAAAAACGCTCACATTCCTTTAATACGCCCAAATTCTCTGTACGTTTCGCACGACGGTAGTCCTTTACCGCCTGAATTATTATCGCATACGCTAATCGCTCATAACTACCCATCGACTCTATCACAGATGTATTGTCAAGGTTGAACGTGGACGACGAGTATATACGCTTTTGTGTCGTAGTCATGTCGCTTTCCTCCCCCCATTGCCTACTTCACGTCCAGTGAGCTTATACCCTTTAGCACGATCCGTATCGCTCCGTCACTGTCGCGCTCCATTTCAAAACAGTCCGCATACAGACCGTGCGGGAATTTTATCTCAAACCCGTTATCCGTCGTTACCTTGACTTTCTCGTTCGCCTTTTTAACCGTATAGTCGTCAATGGGGAGCTTATCGTCACCGTCCGTAACAAGTCCTGTGCCTATTGCCATGTCCACAAACTCTTTCTTCTCGCCGTAGCTCTCAAAGATATTCGCGGATATTGTGTCAAGGCTATACGTCTTATCCTTACTCCCCGATTGCGCCGTTATTATGTTCTGCATGGTGTCTTTCAGCTTGACGTTACTTCTGAGCGCGTCCGTAGATACCTTGCGTATCAGTTTCTTTATGCTCGTATCGGCTTGTTTGCTCGATACGCTCACATTCTCACATTCGAGAACCAGTTCCGACATGACATCTACTCGCTCGCCGTCTATCGGGTATGTCTTGCTCGCATACTCTATGCCAAAGTCGTCCTCGTTTATAATGGCAAACTCTTTCACGGTCTGATTATTCGGCAGTAACGCCGTATTGATTGATATGGTATTGCCGTTATCTATTACGTTATGCACATACCCCGTCTTGCGGTCAAGGTTCAGAACGACTATGTACTTACCGCCCTGTATCTCTACCTCGGCTATAACCACGTCCATACCGCCCGCTTTCTCGTACCCTGCCATGCCGTCATATATCCGCTTCGCTATTTGACAGGACAACGCTATAAATCCAATCTCGTCCTTCTTGTAATCTGTCAGTGCGACCTTGCAGCCGCTGTTGCTCATGAACTCGGCTCGTTTCTTATTGGAACTGTTTATCACCTTCGTTACCTGCGCTGTGATGTATAGGTATATGTTCGTGTCGGTTATGTCCAGTTCCTTATCAGACCATATCATTGTCCCCGCGTTCATCTCGCATATGTGCAATATTGCCCTTTCTACTCTTATCATCATAACTCGCCCCTTTCCGTTTATATCATCTGCTCAACAAAAGCTTTCGGGAGTTTCACATCGCCCGATTTGCTCTTGCAACACTTACACTCGTGTACTTGCCCTCTCAGCATACGAACGTCTACGTCCTGCTCTCTGCCACAACTTAAGCATACACACCTATACTTATGATGCCGATGCTTATCCGCACCTAAGTCTTTCTTTACCTCTAAACAACCAAACCGATTACCTATCTCTACTTTACTCATCATTTACTGTCCCCTTTCTGTCCGTATTCTTACTGTCCCTATTCTGTACCGAACCGTCATGTACCGGCTTTGCTCTGTTCTGCTTATGCTTTGCTTCGCTCCGCACAGGTAGGGAAAATAAAAATATTTTTTTATTTTATTTTTTATTTTTTTAAATTTTATTTTTTATTTTCTATTTATATGAGGTAATAACTCACTCTGTCCTTCGGCATGACACGCTCGTAATAGTCCCGTTGGTGCGGGTAGCAGATGATAACCACATTAACAGATTTTTGATAGCTTAGGTTGCGATACAAATACTGGATACGGCACAAGTCCATGTCAGTACCTATATACGCAGGTGTACCGTCATAGTCAAGCTCCGTAATAGGTGAGAATGTGCTCTGAAATGAACTGTCAATGCTAAGTAGTTTGTCCCGTATCTTTACACGATAGTTATCCTCGTAGGTAAGTATCTCTTTAAGTATTGGTAGGTTTGCGGACTGGATAGGTACAGCGTACAGGTGCTTAAATATCCGCGCTAATCGTCTATCCATAAACTGTTCTTGGTCTTGCCCCATACGGTCTTTAAGACTATTAAATACTTTCCCAAACTCTCTGCCGTTCTTGCAAAATACTATACCGTTGCTTAGTTCGTTGCTTACGCCTATACCTTGCATACGCAGCATGGTACTGACTGATAACTGTGCTCTCTCTACTGCTTTTGCTTGGAATACTGTCCCGTTCGGATTTGACGCGTAGATGATATAAGGTATTGAACAGTTAAGCAATAGACCGATGTGTGTTGAGAATTTGTACTGTGCTACCTCGTCTTGATTGAGCGTGAAGTTGTCGTGTATAGTTCTTGAATGATAATATCTTGTCACTGTGTTGAGTGCATTTGCTATTTGGGTACTGTTTATGGGCTTATCTTGGGCTATACTGTACTGTCTTTTCGCCTTTTCTATCATGTCTATAAAGTACAGTGTGTCTGTTGCCTTTTTATTGTCTTGGTCTGCCGTTTCTATGCCGATTGACTTGAATATCAATGACGCTGATATGCTTTTAAGATATTTCTGTATTGTATCGTTATTGGTTATGTCCGTTATGCGAAATCTCGGCACAGGATTTGGTAAGAATGGAATGTAGCTATCGTTTGGATAGTTATCTACAAGCCACTGAACCCCTTGACGTGTGATTGATATGTATTGAATGGTATATTTACGGTTGTTTGACCGTACAGGTAAGTCTTTACGTTTTATATACCCTTGACGTGTTAATATGGATATGTAATTACCGACCTGTGAAGTGCCACCCAATACCGCTTTTATGGTTTGAGAAAGTGCTATACCGTTGTCCATAAGACACATTAAAATGTTGTACTTTATGTGTGATTTAGACATTCCTTTTGCCCCTTTCTTTTTGCCGTTGTATGATCTAAAATCTATCAAGCTAATCTATCTTCAATAGATTTTCGGTCTTATGCCTTAAAAATCCTTAGTAAAAACCTATATAAATCCGCTCCCGAACCTTGTGAAATTTATGTAGTCGAAAAATTACATAAATTTCACGAGTTTTTAAAGGTTGAAAATCAGAAATTTTGAAGAATTTCTAAGGTTTCGGAATCGGATTTTACTCCACTACTCTTAGGTGTAACTATAACATAGCTACCTTCGGGTACATCGTCTGTCAGAAGCGTCTCCATGAACAGCGAACAGTGTACTCCGCTATCCCCATAGCCCATATAGTCGGATATGACATCAATCAATCGTTTTATGTCATAATTGTCATTGTCGGGGACTCTAAGCTCACTCATCGCTGTGGGATATATATGTACGATGTGTATCAGCTTGTCACGGATAAGCGGCACATTGACGACCGAAAGCTTATCACGTAGCAGGTCTTGGAACACCGAGGAGCGAATACGAGCTTTGACCGGCAGATGTGGTAGTTTCACTGCGAGCATATCATCTGTGGCAAATGCCGATATGAACGAACTGTCGCACTCAACTGTTACCGTATTCTTCAAATGTGCATCGTACACAGCGTAGAATATGTTGCTGTAATCGTTATATAACTGCTGATACAGCAGCAGAAACCGTATATAATCGCGAGTTATAAGCTTCTGTATATCTTTGGCGGTCTTATGCCGTTCCTTTGGCAGCATAAATCTGTATGTGCTCGCAAATGATTCAAGCGTGGGCAATGACTTGTTTATTTCGTTCTGTAGCTGTTCAGCTGTCTTGCCGGTTGCCTTATAGGTATTAACCATGTCGATTATATCCACATCAGCCATATTCTGCACAAAATCCTTTGTCATGGTTTAGTCCTCCCACTCGTAGTATTTAGGCTTACCATTCTCGTCGAGAATACAGTAATTATCGAACCCGAACGCCTTTACCTTACTTGCCATTTCCTCATCGGGAAGCAGCGCGATATGTATAGTCATATCAACCTCACCCGGCGGGACGATCTGATTACGCTTCGGGATAATCGACATATTTATTGCGTCGAGTGTTTGCCATGTATACACCGTCACATCATAGACGTTGTTGTCCTCACCTATAATCAGTAGTTGGGACGGATAAGAAACGGGAAAAAAGTCCCGTACGCGCGTTTCACCCATGTGAGCTAAAACCCATGTTGCCGTCGTCATTAGCTTCTGCCCGAAATCAGACTCGTTCACCCATTGCCGACGTGTAATTATTCCTCGTTCCCTGTCCATATTGATTTGATTGGTTCGGCTAAGATGTCGTAAACACCAGTCAATGGTATCTATGTCGTGCGTCATACCGAACATAGTGAAGAGCTGATTTTCCTCTACCACCCCAATACGGTTCACGAACTCAAGAATGTTATTTACTAAAATCGTTGAAATCATAGCTATTTGTCCTTTCTTAACGTATATAAAACGTTTAATAAACGCTTTATATACGCTTTAATAAACGTTTTGACTACCAACAAACGTTTTTAACACGCTTTTAACACGTTTAATAAACGTTCTGTAAAGTGTTTTTTCATCCCACCGCCATATTGAAAACGGTGGGATGAAATGTTTAAATATATCTTTCCTCGCGTTTGTGTGTCGCGATTTCGCGCAATTGATTTGAGTCGGTTGTAATCAATTCGTCCTCTGTCTTGGATGCTGTTACCTTTATCATCACATGATTATTGTTAGCACACAGCAATCCCTCACCCTTTTGGAACTGCGCTACTTGCTGTCGTTCTGTGTCGGACAGGTTAAACGCATCCTGTACGAACTCTGCCTCTTGCTGTTCAAGCTGCATGATAATCTTTATCTTTGCACTGTTTACAACACCCTTACCGTATCGACCGTCGTCACGGGAGAAAAAGTCGTTTAGGTCCTGCGTTGAAGCCACCGCGCTACCGCCATAGCTACGAATCAGTTTAAAGATTTCAAGAACAAATTCTGCCGTTTCCTCAGACGCTTTTGCACCGATTAACTCCCATACCTCGTCTATAAAAATGACTTTACGCTTTGTTCTATCCTCTTTGATTTTGTCCCATACATAGTCAAGAACAATAAACATTCCCATAGGTATCATTTCTTTTGTCAGCTCCGATACGTCCAAGATAATATATTTATTATCCAAGTTGACGTTTGTTTGAGCGTTGAAAGACGATGCCGAACCTGTAATATATCGTAGCAATATGCTGTATAGGCGGTTTGTTTTTTCACCCATTTTCTTTAATTCTTTATGCAAGTCACCCAATATCGGCATTGGCTTATACCTCGTCGGATCGTCAGTATTGATAAGAGATTTATTATCAGCTGTTATGCCAAACTTTGCATATGTATTAACCAATGCTTCGTCCAACAACTGCTTTTCCTCATAAGATATATCAGGTATTAACAGTGTGAAAAAAATATGAAGCTGTTGAATTTTGCGCGACATAATAGACGCGCTGACAGCGTTTCTACCGTCCAGTATTTCCGACGTTTCAGTATCCATTTTGCGTATTTCCATGATGTTTATATTCTGCTTTGAACCGGCACTGATATTGATATACTCACCGCCTATTTCCTCACAAGCTCGTATAAACTCATATCCCTTATCAGGGGCGATAATGAATACCTGCTTCTTTTGCTGACGCATACGCATAGCCAAACATTGTAGTGTATATGTCTTTCCCGCACCCGGCGTTCCTATAATAGCCATATTGGCATTTTTATATTTTTTCGTATCGAACGGATCCAAGAACACCAGTGAATTGTTGTTCTTATTAAGCCCAAGCATAATGCCGTTCTCATCAGTAATCTCGAACGATATGAACGGATAAGCAGACGCGCAATCATGCGTTAAAACATTTCTGCGCGCTCGGCGATAGATAAAATTGTCCATATAGCATAACGGCAGTGCCATTAAAAACGCTTCCTCTTGACGGAACAGGCACGATTTTACGCGTATATCCTGTGTAATTAGGTATGCTTTCACCTCGCGCATTTTCCACTCAAGCTCCTCATAGCTATCTGCCATAACCGTGAGTAAAATGGACATATAGCAAAAGTCCTCACCGTTTGATATGCCTTGTCGCAGGTAGTACCCGGAAGATATGGCATCTCGTACATCGTCATAGTCGGCAGATGTATCATCCATACTCCTTGCCTTTACCTTGTTAAATCTCAGTGCATATGCCAATTTCTGTTGTGTGGAAGCTATGTTTTCCTTCTTTATATATAGGTCAACATCTATGCCCTCGCCAAGGTTTATAAGATACGACAGCCAACCCGCTATTGAAGTAGTGTTATACGACTTGGATGGAATGTATGCAAATGCGTAATATGTCCCATCAACAACAATATATTTAGGCGATTGCCGCGTATCTATTGTCTTAGGCGATATAAAGTCGGTTAGCGGTATGTATGAGTCCTTTTCGGGATTGTAATTCGTATCTGCTATGTATCGTGAAATGGTCTCATACATTCGTATATCGAACGCCTTATTATCGCTCTCGTTTTTGCACAGGATTTGATAGAATACATTCAATATATCCTTATCGTCTGTAAGTGGATGTACCTCGTTTCCGCAAGGCAAGAGCATATTCTGAATACGCATAGCATAAGTGTTTAACGACGACTTGATCTCCGAGAACGTCGCGGACTTCTGCAAGCCTGTCGGTTCTTCATATTCAAAAATAATATAGAACCGGCGTGATATGCCCTCTCTCTCGCCAACAGTGGAAATAAGATTTATCTGTTCTTCCTGTAGCTGCAAACACTTATCGTTTTCCTCTGTCTCCATATTGGTGTATATCTTATCAATATAATTCGACACATCCGCTCGACGAGATATAATCTTGAACTGTACTTTGATCGGCATTTGCTTTAAAACGCCGGCAAATGACTGTACTATTGCGCTCTGTTCAGATGGCGACCTGAGCAAAAAATTTATAGGCGTTACTTCGAGGATTTTTATAAACCTCCTGTCGGTCGTTATAATAATTCCGTCAGATATATCGCGAATAGGGAGAAATGCTTGTGTGCTTTGGATTTTCATCAAGCTTTTTTGCTTTTTCTTGGTTTGACCGGCTTTTTTAGCCGCTTTTTGTTCTTTTGCCATTCTCTATCACTCCCCTGTTATAATATCGAACACATCATCGGTTTCGTCCGTCACAGCTTCCACGTCGATAAACTTGTCAAACTCATCCTCTTGCTTTTGTACATCATTTTTGGCGGGTCTTTTACCTTCTTGCGCACTGTTTTCTTCTGCCCTATCACTTACCTCATGCGGCTCGTTTTCGGTTTCTGTAGGCTCTGTATCGGCTTCCTGCGCTGTTTCTGCTTCGGTATTATCAACTTCTTCCGTATCGGATGTGCTAACGGTTTCTTCAGCGGTTTCGGTGTTTTCGCCGTCCTTTGCCTTTTTACCCTTATGTTTGCGCTCTTTCTTAGGTTTCTTCTCTGCTGTTTCGTCCGTATCGTCCTGTGACAAGAGCTTGTTTTCAGCGGCGGTATATGACGTGTTGACTTCTTCGTCAAATACAAAGTCTCTGCCCTCGATAAATGTCTCGCCGGTTGACTTATGACGCTTGTTTTCACGCCATGTATCAATAGTTTTTACGATTTTATCTTTAGGCAGCTCCTGTGATAGCACAACCTCAACCGGTCTTACATCTCGTGAGCGCGTGTTTGTGTTGTATATCATTATCCGCTTGTTCTTTCGCCACTTTAAGAACTGTTGCAGAAACTCCAACAACGAGCTATCGTTTATGCCGATGACACCCATTATGAAAACAGGCAATACAACGGATATTAGGACACTCATTTTCATGGCAACCGAAGGGTACGGTATGAACCACAGCGGAATACCTACAGCTAATGCTAACGCGACAGCTTCAACGAAATTCCGTGTTTTGAACATACCATTTAATATTCTTCCACCTTCGATAAAGTTCTCGGGGATAACATATATGTCCACACCCTCATTCTTTGCCATCATTCAAACCTCCTCGTATAGAATTTTGATGTAATAATTATGCCTTACGCAAGATCTGTCCCATCACGAATCCCCTATCCGTTACCATGTAGGTCGAGAATACAACCCTGTCGCCTGTTTTGGGCGGTTCTGCCATAGTGTCTATCTTGACATAGGATGCCATAGCCGGCATCTTGTATGCGTCGATAAACAGCGTTATTATTGTCTTGCCGGGTGTCTTCTTTGACGCTCTCACAGACGTAATAACACCCAATGTCAGTGTGTTAGGCTTAATCTTATCAATGCGGGACTGATATTCTTCAATCTCAGCTTCCTTGCCCGATACGACAAGATTTTTAACGCTGCCGTCCTCGTCAAACTCAATACTCTTAACGACAACATTGAATTTGTCCCCAAGCGTGTACATATTTGTGGCATTGTCTACATATCTATATGTTAGCTGATATGTGGAAATTGAAGTGTCTACGCCGCCTACATTTGCAAATACGGCATGCTGACCTACTGATACAACCGTAGCTTCAGCAACACTACCCTCAGTTATAGCGGGCATACCGTTACGGCTATGACGTATGTAATTGCGTTCCTCTATACGTGCCAGTGCCTGACGACGCGAACCTACAATCAGGTATCCGTCTTCATTGTCTGATGGTGAGCCGTCAATGTTGGTTATAATAAACTGTATCTCGCCACCTAACAGTTTGGACAGCATTTGACGTTCACGGTGTATGCGCTGTGCTTCATTGACTACAGTCGAGTAGTCCAAGGGTGGATTCTTGTACATCTCCTCGATAGGGATAATGACCCTGAACCCTGTCATATCAACCACAGCAACGACGTGCTTGTTGTCCAGTGTCTCAATTGAGAATATACTTCCTGTTACAATTCTGCCGTCTTTGTGTGCGCCGCGTAACTGTTCCCAACTCATCAGCGTAGTCTCACGCTTATCGTTTCTTGCCGCTCGCGTTCTTTCGTTTGTAACCATTTCGTTAATAACGTCTTTACGCGTCCGTGCAGGGGCTTGGGAAACGTCATCTTCCATAATTTTTGTTTTCTTCCTCGTCTTAGGCTTAGAAGCCGCTTTATCCTTTGAATGTTCCGTTTCGGCTTGTTCAAGGATTTCCTCTTGCTCGCGGTCTTCCTGTGTTACTTCTTCCTGAATTGTGTTATCCTTTACTGTTTCTTCAACAACAGTGTTTTTCTTCGCTCTCGGCATTATAATCACTCCTTTATTTACGCCTTGTATACAATTTATTTTTCTGTCGCCCGCCTTTTGAAGGGAGCCCTACCGTTCTTTTATGCTGATAAGAAGAAAGGAACAAGTGAGAAAATCACTCGAAAAAAATACCTATCAGCTTTTATATTACGACTCCCTTTAAAAGACCGGCGACGTGCTTTGTCTTCTTTTTTCTGCCCTGTTGACGTAAGAGCGACGAGATAATGAACCACCTACTTTCAAAAAGTTTTCTTTCTTTGCCCCTCATTTATTACATATCTCAAAATCACGAAAACGGTATATTGGTTATAAATTTTTTTAATTTCTTCCATATTGCCTTTCTCGCTTGCTTAATATGTAAAAAAGTCGTTGCAATCTACTAAAATTGCAGCGACTCCTTATCATGATTGCTCATACGCAATAATAACCTTGCTTTCATTCTTACAGTAGATTGTGTATTTTATATCTTCAATAAAATTATCTTTCTTGTTTAACGTGAAAAACACGTCTCTGTTATCTTCATCATCGGCGAATACGATCGCTAATCGGTTTGGTTGCGTTTTTATGTACAAACAAGTTAATGTATACTCGGCTATTTTCCCGTTTGCATAGTCGTACTTAATCGCAACGACTAAATACAGCAAGTACAAACCTATAATCGCGCCGACCAAAAATCCTACATTCTTCGTCAGTATCGCTGACAGTATCGTTACAGCAAATACCATTATTGCAAACAGTGACCGTTTGATTTGCATAGTCCTTAATGCAGGTGGAACTTGTGTTTCTTTTAACTGTTGCCATATTTTTTTTAGCTTTTCTGATATATTTAACATCATTTTTCATCGTCCCCTTTCACTACACTGATACTGTCGCTATCCGCTGCAAGATTGGAAAAACTTGTTTGTAATGCCCGTTCCCCGTCGTAGAACTGTTTCTTCTCTGTTGTTGATATATCCGAGCCATCACCCAAAGTAACTTGAATGTTCTCCTGACTTGCTATTGCAGTCGAAAGTGCATCCGCATACTGTTTATCAAAATAAACACGTATCTTAACAGGTTTTATGCCGTCTAAGTAATTGGGATTTTTATTGCACATATTCTTTAGATAATACTCCTGATTACCTTCCGGTACAGATAACAACGCAGTATATATATTGAATATACTCTTGTCGCTTGCTGTGAACATATCCGCTATAACGGCATTATTGATAGAATACGAATTGATAGTTACAGTTTTCTGCCCTGATGAAACGTCCGTATCGTCTGTATTATTTACGCCCTGCTCGCTTACTTGGACCTCAAAATCCAGTTTAAGCTTGTCTCCTATCAATATGCTTGATGCGTCAAGTTCTGTAGACTGAATAGGTATATCCGCATACGCTGTCTGTGAGCTGTTTATTATCCACGGATTTTCAGCATCTCGAACAATCTTTGAAAGCGAATTGGTCGTAATATAATGACCTTGCGAGATATATTCCGTGGCATACATACCTATAATATTTTCGCGCTGATCCCAACGATACAAGTCGTTACCATTAATTGCTATCTGGTTATACATTTGCCCGTCTATGGTAGCCGGTTGCAGCATATCCTCTGTTATTTCGTCTCCTGCAATCACGTCAGTGTTTATTTCTATAACCAACATTTCCCCGTCTGACGGGGCAATCGTTTCTTGCGGTTCGGGGCTATCGTCCCCGTTAGGTGAAAATACAGAGTTCATGACGCTTCGATAAGACGCTATACCAATAATTGCCGCTAAGGCAACAGCAGCGAAAATAATAACCTTTTTATACCGTTTAAGCGGCGAAGAGGATGTTCTTTCATCATCAACCTTATTGAAGCCGATTTTAAACTTTCTCTCCTTAATATTCATCAGCGCATTGTTTTGTTTCGTATCAGAACTATCCTCTGAAACAGGCTGTGGGTGTTTGGGCGGTAAAGGTTTATGCAATCTTCCGCATTTGCCCGTCAGTTTACCGTTCTCGTCAATTAGATAAACTATTAGCCGTTCCTCGTCATAATGTCCGTAAAATACACGATCGCCGCTCTTTACCTTACGTATCGGTAAACTTAATATTTCTTCTTCGGACAACTTCTTTTCTGTCGGTTCATCCGAGTTATTTTCGGTCGTTTCAGGCTTTTCGTGTTCTTTCTGTTCAGGCATATTAGGCAATTTCTGTTCGCTGTCATGCGATTCCGGTGACATTGGCTCTTTTACATCTTCTGTGTTGTTCTGCATTGACTGATTTCTTTTTTTGCCGATTGGCATAGTGTCATCATATTTTGCCATATACTATTCACTCCTCACTTAAATGATACACATATATGTTAATAGCTTTCTTACAAAGCGTTAATTATTTATTAAATTAGATGGAATTGTGGGGGAATGAGAATATATTATTACCTCTCATTCCCAAGTTTCCTTTCTTATTCCATGTTGTTAAATATTATATAAATCATGTTTCTCTGCTATCTATCCTCACTTAAGAAGTGATAACAATATAAATTTTATCTTTGACACGTTGCACTAACGCGCGAGCAGCACGATCTGAAATCCCTATAATTGCTGCAATTTTATGATTGTCAAATCCCTGACGGAGATAAGTAAACGCATCGCGTTGTTTTTTCGTAAGGATATTATTAATGTCTAAGATTATTTCAGCTTCGGTAATGTCATCGTTCGTAGCTTCTATTTCGCTCAAATCTAAATCTATTTGCCGTGTGTTTTGCAGATTTAAATTATTGCTATACGACATACCATGCAGAAACTCCTTTTTTAGGGATGTCCAAATCTTGAACCTTGCGTTTTTTTCAAAATATGTCTTAAACTTGCCTTTCGTTGCATCGTACTGGGATGCACACTTACATAATTGAAAAAAGGCTATATCTTCACATTCTTCGCGCGTGGATGGTCTTAAATGTAGGCGTTGGGAAATACTTTGTACCAGATTCTTTGCGGTATCTATATTGTCCAATATTAAATCTTCTTGAGTTTTTTCCATAATCTTTATTCCTTTCTTTACGGGAACAAGAAGGAAATATGCACACAACTCCTTGAGAACACATGATTACATAAGCATCTTGAGAAAAAAAAGAAAAAGAGAACGAAAATATAATTATCTTCGTTCTCTTTTTTAACTTGATTTTTTAAGTAACCGACTTGTCTTTTTGCGTTCTGCTAATGATGTAAATAAACAAAAGGGATTTTTATACTACTTCATAAAAAATGGTACAAAAATCCCGCCAACGGTCACTTTTAATAGTGTTGAAACAAAATCACATAGTGGTTCCGTTCCATAATACTTCATATAACTTATCTGTATTATATCATAGTGGAAATTTCATGTCAAGCGTTTAATTAGAAAAATTTAATAAAAAAATTAGTAAAAAAAGAAGGGCTTCAAAGCCCTTCTTTCGTATTATTTATTGAACCTTTACCCAAACCTCACCGGTTGACTCATTGGAGCAGGTATGTGAATTACAAGCTTCGAGTATGTCGTAGTATGCCCAATGTGTAGTCGGTACATCAGTGAACTGTGCCACTGCTTCAATGTTGCTGTTTATATACTCCCTGTCAGTGGAACGTCCGAGTACTCTATTAATGATAGCCACTACCTCTGAACGCGTGATAAAGTTATCAGGCTTAAACGTGCCGTCTTCATAACCGCTTATCCAGCCCATACCAACGGAGTCTTTTATGTATGCAACACCCCAATGTGTATCGGGGACGTCGGGGAATATATTCTCGTTAAATTCCTCAACGGTATCATAAAGCTCGTAATACTTCTTGCACATGGTTACAAACTCGGTACGCGTAATAGGTGTTTCAGGATAGAATAAACCGTCTTCATAGCCTGTTATGATGTCATAACCTTCGAGATATGCGATATATTTATTATACCATGTACCCGGCAAAACATCAGCAAACTGTGAATTGTTATCGGAAATATCCTCGTCAAGACGCTGCGATATATTTTGTGCAAATATAGTAGCCGCTTCAGCTCGTGTCATCATATTATCAGGTCTGAATAAGCCGTAATCATCGCCGTAAATGTATGCGCTGTGCTCTACCGTGTCTGTCGGCTCTGTCGGTTCTATTGCCGTCTTCTTATACTTAAGAACAACCTTTCCACCTTTATCGGTAATACCTGATACTTCATTACCGAACTTATCCTTTAGAGTAACCTTTACGCCCTCTTTCTTGCCCGGCAATGTAACGGTATATTCTTTGCCGTCTTCAAGGTTTTCAGACTCCGGCAGAGTAATGGTATAATCGCCGGTTTTTGACTTCTCTTCTTCAACGGTCAACTCTTGGTTGGTATCATCGGTTACTGTTGCAGACGGGGTTAGTACGCCACTTGACGAACCACCACCGCCGCCACCACCTGATGAACCACCGCCACCGCCGCCGCTTGAAACTGACGATTTAGGCGGTAAGGTCACAGAACCGGTGTTCGATGTCTTACCACTGAACGTTGACGGTGTTTCAGCTGTATCCGATACTGTTACTGTCAAATCAGCTACACCCTCGCCATTCTCGTCTTTAACACTGACCGTTACTCTGTTAGACGCGCCTACGACCTTGCCGTCAGGCATTGTAACACTTAAATTGCCGTCGTTTGTTAATGACAAAAATGCGTCTTTTACAGGACCACTCTCATCGCTCACAGTGACCGTATACCTGCCCGTAACGTTGCCGTCGTCGTCTGTTATTATAATTTCACCTTGACCGTTTTTATCGGTCGTATCGGTCTTTTGCGGCGGCACAGAAGCGTCACCTTGCTCATCTGTAGTGTCTTGCTCTACCGTACCGTTACTGTCTGTTACATGGACCGTAACGCCCTCTACAGGGTTGCCGTCCATATCTGTTACGGTCACATGTACTCTGTCGTCGTAGTCGAATACCACACCGTCAGGAAGCGTAACATTGATATTGTTGTCGTCTACATACTCTGTCTTTGCCCCGTCAATGTAGCCGCCATTATTCGATGCCGTTACGCGATACTTTTGTATCTCAAAATCCAAGGTTATTTTGCCCGTATAGTTACCCATAAACGTCACATCTACACTCGCTGTGCCTACATTAACGTTATTACGGTATTCAAGCGTATAGTCCTTATCTTCCTCAAGCAGGAAATCACCGTACCATATGACAGGTTTAGGTGTTACTTCATAGCCGGTATATGCCTGTGTGGGTATAGGTTCAGCTTTGATGTTTTTCAACGTAATAAGTCGTTGTAATATATCAAATCCGGACGTAAGATTACCCGCAAAATTGCCTACACCGGTAATGATTGCGGTAGCAGTACCTACATTGATATTATTGATAAACGATGCCGTATAGTCCTTGTCTTTAACAAGTGTATTGTCACCGTATGTCAGTGCAAGATGTCCGTCCTGAGGATAGCCTGTAAATTCTACGTCCTCAATGGACATATCCGTGTTGCTTATAAGCTGCGAATTGATCGTGAATACCCTGTTGGTTGTGCCCGTATAGTTACCTATACCGCGTATGATTACCATAGCTGTACCCGCGTTAAGGTTATTATCGTATTCCAGCACATAATCTTCGCCCATTGTAAGCTCATTACCTTCATACGTCACTGTCGGTTCAGGGGTTATTTCCTCACCCGAATATGTTTCTGCCGGGATAGCGGTTACTTCAACGTTGGTTATAAGCACAGCTTCTATAACAAACGTTTCGGTCATTGTACCCTCAAAATTACCCATACCGGTAATGGTGATTACAACCTCACCCGCGTCTACGTTATTCGAGTAGTCCAACGTGTAATCGACATCTTTAACAAGCTCTATACCGTTGAACACAAGCGTCGGTTCAGGTGTATACGGATCGCCCGTGTATGTTTCATGCTTCGGTACCGATGATACCTTAGCAGAGCTTATTTGTGCGGGAGTTATGTCAAACTCTGTTTCCTTTGTTCCTTTAACGCCCGCTTCGGGAATACCTGTAATTATTACCGTAGCCGTACCTACGTCCTTGTTATTCTCAAACTCAACCGTATAGTCCAAGCCCTTAACAAGCGTTCTGCCGTGGAACGTGATTGACATCTCGGGCGTTATCTCATAACCGGTATATGTTTGTGACGGTATAGGCGCAATATCGACATAATCAATATCCATTTCCGATATTTCAAACGTCTTGTCCACTGTGCCCGTAAAATTACCGTTTCCGGCGATAGTAACGGTAGCAGTACCTACCTCAAGGTTATCTTCATACTTTAACGTATAATCGCGTCCGAATATCAAATCCTGACCGTTATATGATATATGCGGATCAGGCGTTATATGATAGCCTGTATAGTCCTGTGCGGGTATATCGTCTATATCCGTATCCTCTATATCGCAAGGCATGATAGCAAATACCGTATGTCTTGTGCCGGCAAAGTTGCCTACGCCCGTTATAACCACTTCGGCTGTACCAACACGCGTATTATCATCATAGTCTACCGTATAGTCTTTGTCCTTGACAAGCGTCAAATCCTCTAACGTGACTTCCATTTCCGGTTGTATCGGTTCACCGGTATAGACATGGTGCTCAGGCAGCTTAATTGCCGCGTCAGCAATCGGTTTGTGCGTTATATTGAACGAAACAGTTGTCGTTCCGTCAAATCCCGAACCTGCTATGCCCGTGATTTTAACCGTTGCACGTCCTACATTGATGTTATTCTCATAGTCCAAGGTGTAATCTTCGTCCTTCGTGAGTGTTTTACCGCGATACGAGATAGTCGGTTCAGGAGTTATGGGCTTACCCGTATATACTTGGTCGGGTATACCTAAAACTACTACGCCGTCAACACCTGACGACTCGATTTTGAATGTCGTTGTTGCTATGTCTGTAAAGTTACCAACACCCCTTACCGTTACCGTAGCCGTACCTTCCCTTACGTTGTTCGCGTACATCAATACATAATCGACGTTCTTTGTAAGTGGCTTACCGCGATACGAGATAGTCGGTTCAGGTGTCAGAGCATCGCCCGTATAGTGCTGCGGCGGTATTTCCGTGATGTCCGCTTCAAAGATGTTGCGGGGTACAATTGTAAACACCGTATGCCGTGAACCTTCAAAATTATTGATACCCTCAATTACTATTTCTGCCATTCCGACATTGGTGTTACTATCATATGATATATTGTAGTCCTTGCCTACTACAAGGCTCATACCCTCAAACTCAATTGTTAGGTGTGGTGTTATCGGATCGCCCGTATATGTCTCATGCTTCGGCAGAGTAATAGCCGCGTCAGCGATAGGTCTTGGAACAATTTCAAACGTCTTGGTAGCCGTACCCACAAAGTCCGATTCCTCTACACTTGTTATCGTTACCGTAGCCGTGCCTACGTCCACGTTATTTTCATAACTTAGTGTATAGTCGTAGTCTTTAGCCAGCAGTCGCCCGTTAAACATAATTGTCGGATCAGGCGTTATCTGCTTACCGGTATATAGCTGGTCGGGTATGTTAAGCACTATGACATCCTTAATATCGGATGCTATGATTTGGAACGTGGTAGTTGTCACACCGGTAAAGTTGCCGTTACCTGTTATTGTAATAGTAGCCGTACCAATATCCCTGTTTTCGGAATAGTACAGCGTATAGTCTACGCCCTGTACCAGTGTCTTACCGTTGAACGAGAGCGTCGGCTTGGGTGTGATTACCTCACCCGTATACATCTGCTCGTCTATTTCCGAAATATCAGCTTTGGAAATCTCACACGGATCTATACCGAAGTTAGTGCTGCGTGTACCTGAATAGTTACCTATACCGGTCACAATAATCTCTGCCATACCCGCATTTACGTTCTCGCTGTAGCCCAATGTGTAGTCCACATTCTGTTCAAGCGTCATGCCGTTGTATGTAATAGTCAGACCGGGTGTGATCTCAGAACCTGTATACGTCACATTATCGGGTGTTTCTATCGCCGCACGGGATATTGGACACGCGATAATATTAAAATTGGCTTCTGTTGTACCTGTAAAGCCCGAGTTTTCCACGCCTGTAATGGTAACAGTGGCAGTACCCACATCTACGTTATTCGAGTAGTCTAACGTATAGTCGGTATCTTCCTCGAGCGTTCGTCCTTTGTACGTGATTGTCAAATCAGGTTCTTGCGGCTTGCCGTTATATTCTTGGTCGGGTATATGATGTACGGCTACCCCTTCAATTCCTGACGGTTCAATCTCAAACGTTGTATTAACTGTGCCCTCGAAGTTACCGATACCTGTTATGGTAATGGTTACCGTACCTATATCCGTAGTATTATCCGAATAGCTTAGCGTATAATCAGCGGACTGTAACAGCTTATGTCCGTTATACGTCAAGGTCGGGTTAGGCGTAATGGGATTTCCCGTATAGTCTTGTGCGGGTATCTGTGTAATTCTCGCTTCGGTTATACTGCGCTTATTGATAGTGAACGGTATTGACATCTCACCTGAAAACCGGTTTATGCCGCGAACAATTACCTTTCCCGTACCCGCGTTCACGTTCGACTCCCATGAAAGAGTATAGTCCTCACCTTCGACAAGCTGACCGGGACCGTTCTCAAAAAACTTATACGTCAGTACCGGTTTTGGCTTGAACGGATCGCCCGTATACGTCACATCGGGCAGCGGATCATAAGTAGCTCTTGTTATGCTGTCAGGTATCAATTTAAACGTAGCGACCGCATAGCCTCCCACACGCCCCGGTACGCCTCGGATGGTTGCTTCCATTTGATTTTCTTCGTCCAACTCACCGTATTCAATGGTATAGTCCACGTTTTCAATTAAGCTTTCACCGTCGAGAGTTACTGTCGGCTTAGGCATTGCGCCTGTATAATTATATGCCGTTTGGGGATAATATGCGTTCGCATAAATAACTTCCGCTCCTTCTGTATTTGAATCACCATTCTCTACAATATACGGAAGTTTAAATCTACGTATCACGATTTTCTGCAATCTTGTACCCAGAAAAGCATTTGTAGAGATACCCCGAATGCTCCATGGTATAGTTATCTGAGCAAGTTGTGTGGAACCGGCGAATGCTCGATTACAAATATTCTGAATAGACGGCGAAAACTGAACATCGTTCAAGTAAGGACAACCGTCAAATGTACTGACTGCGATTGTTGCTACACTTGCTTTGGACATATCGACGGACATCAGAAGAGGACTATTTGAAAATTCATAGCCATTGAATACAATTATTCTATTCCCAAAATCAATAGATCTGAGGCTGCTTTTATCGAAAGCCTTACTTATTGATTCATCTGTGCCGGAAAACTGGTTTATTTCAAATACAAGTTTTCTGCTATCGTTAGGTTCTTCTTGTGACTCAAAGGTTAAAACTCCTGATACGCCTTTTCCGGAACTTGATTGAGCGAACGCCTTTTGCCCTATAGATATAACAGATGCCGGTATTTTTAAGTTCGACACCACTCCAATATTGTAAAATGCCCATGCACCGATTGATTTAAGTCCTTCAGGTAATGTAAAATGTATTTTGGACGCCCCCTCAAAAGCACTTCGTTCGATAGCTGTAATATTACTGAGGTTTATGGATTGTAAATATGAAGCATTGTAAAATGCATATTTTCCTATTACCTCAACATCTTCAGGTACAGTATATATAGTTTGTTTATTTTGTGTCAAATATCCGACCAACGTCTTTGTATCGTTATTTATAAGAGCAACGTCATTGTCTACGCGATATGTGGTATTTTCTTCATTAACCGTAATTGTTTCCAAAGTCCCAAACGGTAAACCTTTAACAGATATTTCCTTCAAGCTTTTAGGCAATTCTATAGTTTTTAAATTTTTACAGTTCATAAAACCGCAAACATCTATAGTCTCAAGTGTGCTTGGTAAAGCAATTGACGATAGTTCTTCGCAACTGGCAAAAGCATATGAACCAATATAGGTGATGCCTTCAGGAACAATGACCTCTCCTAAATGAACGCAGCCGCTGAATGTGTCTTGCGATATTGTTGTTAGATTAGATGATAGTTCTGCCGTTGTCAAACACTTACAATTTAAAAATGTTCCCGAAAGCATTTTATTTACAGTCTCCGGTATCGTTATACTCTCCAGACCTGTATAAGAAAATGCTTTTTCTCCTATACTCTCCAAGCCATTATTTAAAGTAACAGTGGTTAAACTTTCTAAGCCATAAAACGCCTCTTTCCCTATCGTTTTTACCGTTTCGGGAAAATGCACAGTAGTAAGATGTGTTTCAGGCGGAGTTTCATATTTTTCAGAGCCTGTAAGTGTATTTTTTGCAAATGCACTCTGTAAAATATTTTTTGTACCGTTAGGAATAGTATATTCTGTTTCTTCTTTCCCCCATATAGGGTAATATATTAAATCCTCTAAACCTTTTGTGAACAATACACCATTATTACTCTCGTAATAATCGTTCTCAGGGTCTACATTGATATTCTTCAATCTAAAAGAGAACACGGCAGGATTTCCTTTTATTAATTCAACTTTCGCCGGAATGTTCAACTCTTCAAGATTATAGCAATAAGAAAAAGCATCATTCCCTATTTCTGTTACGTTCTGTGGTATTTCAACATAGGGAAGCTTCGTACAAGCTCTAAACGCTTCAGAGCCTATAGATTCTATACTATCCACCATTTTAACATTTTCCAAGGCATCACATTCTTTAAACATAGAATTAGGCACTTCTGTTACGCCATTTTCGAATTCGACCTTTTTTAAGGCACTTCCCATAAATATCGCATTTCCTAAAGTGGTATTTGCCGGTATTATAACATTCTTAAAACCTGTATTTGCGAACGCAGAACTTCCTATAGTTGTTATTGTATCAGGAAATACATATGCTTCTTCATCATACTGTTTCCCTAAAGCGCTACAACCTTTAAAGCAACTATCCGGTATCTTTGTTAAACCTTCCGGGAACTCTACTTTGTGTATACAGTATGAACCTTGAAAAGCACCAGAACTTAAAGATACCAAAGAATTTGGCAAATGCAAAGTTTTTCTGTTCTCTTCCGGCACATCGTAATCTTCATATAATAATTTTGTACAATCCCTAAAAGCATACATTTGAATATATTTAACGGTATCGGGAATATTAAACTCTCTTATACTGCTATTTTCAAATGCACTGGAACCTATATCAATTAAGCTTGTTTCAGGATAGGTCACGGTTTCTATTTTGTCCAAACCTGAAAAAGCATCACTTCCGATGTATCTTATACCTTCACCTATAATAATATTTTTTACGTCATAAGGTATCTGTATCCCGCCATACCACGGCGGTCTTGCATTTTTCTGTTTACCGTAGTCCTTAATACAACCAGTACCTTTAAATGTTAATGTACCATCACTGTCAAGCCACCATTCGACTTTATCGCCATCTTGATAATGTGCACCTTCTACATAACTGGAACCATCGCCGGTACAATCGCCATAAAATACAGTACTATCATCTTCGCCATCGCCGTCTTTATCAATCATCATACTGTTTACTCCTGTGCTCAGAAGCGATATATCGAAAAAGTCGTTCGCGCTGAAAAAGGAGATAGGCGCGTCTGAGCTTATAACACCGTCGCTCTCGTCTGTATTAGGAACATCTTCGTTGTTTCCTTCGTATTTTTCAATTCCTGACTCGTCAAAATATACCTCATTTTCCATTTTGCCCGTGTCATGGTTATAGTATTCCTTTTCAAAATAGCCGTCACCCATGTATGTAACTTTGCCGTTTTCATCATCAGACACAACAATAGGCTTGAAGTCAATATCAGTAGTATCTGTATTGTCATCAAGCGATGTTATGTATTCGGTCACTTCCTCTACGCCCGCAGCGAACGCAGATGCGGAAGATGAAATCAGCATAGACATAACGCAGGTTCCGGCTATAATGGATTTCAGTATTTTGTTCTTCATCTTATTGTCTCCTTTCCTCAATGTTTACATACACATTTTCTTTTTACTCAATTTTTTGTACTATACTTCTTACAAAACCTGCTCTGGGCAGGAATATATAACCTGTCCTTTCTAAACCTATACATATCGCCAAAACTCCCGGCGCAAGTTTATTGGCTTGCGCCGGGGAATTGGCGTAAATGTGTATGGCATCTATGAAAGAACAAATACCCTTATGTATTGCGTATATATCAGTCTACCCATTCTTCGGCGTTCTTGACCTCAACAATGTCATGGTCGTTAGCCGCTTCGATTACGTCGTAGAAGCCCCAATATACGCTGTCGTTCATATCCGTAAACGGATTCAGCTGCTTCATGTGGCTATTTACATAGTCCCTGTCAGCAACTCTGCCGGTCATACGGTTCACGATCGCAACAACCTCTGCACGCTTGATATTTGTGTCAGGTCTGAACGTCTTGTCGGAATAACCCGCTATCCAGTTCATGTTCGCCGCGACATTGATATATTCGTATGCCCAGTGTGTCTTGCTTACATCGGTAAATGTGTTCTTGGCAGTCGTGGTCTTGCTAAACAGCTCATAGAACTTAGTACACATAGCTACAAACTCAGCGCGTGTAATCTGTTCTTCAGGCTTAAATGTGCCGTCTTCATAACCCGATATAACGTCATACTTTTCAAGGTACGCTATCGGATCATTGTACCATAGCTTATTATCTACATCCTTAAACGACGACTTGCGTGAAGGTATAGTTTCATCGTTCTTCTCGGCTATAATTCTTGCGAATATCGCCGCAGCTTCTGAACGTGTCATGTTACCCTCAGGCTTAAATTCACCGTCCGTATAGCCGTAGATATACGCGCTGTGCGTATGTGTCGGCAAGATAACCTGTCCTTTACTGTTCGTTTTGCCGCTTACCGTGTTGCCTTTGCTGTCCTTTAAAATAATGTTCATGCCCGACTTAGCATTACCCTTGCTGTCCGTAACCGTAACCGTGTAATAGTTACCGTCCTCAAGCGTGTTTGCCTTAGGCAGTGTCAAGGTAATATCGTTATCCTTTACCGATTTTGTAGCCGATACCGTCTTACCGTCCTTATCAACGACTTTGACAGTTACTGTCGATGTGGAAACAGCGGAGCCACCACCGCCACCGCCACCTGACGAACCGCCGCCACCGCCGCCACCGGAGCTACCGCCACCGGATGTGGGCTTCTTGGGAACGGTAATTTTACCGTCAGTGTTGGTCGTAGCCGTTGCTGTACCGTTCTGTGTATCGTTTACGGTAATAGCCAGTCCCGAAACAGGATTGTTGTCCTTATCCGTAACCGTGACCGTAGTCTGATTATCGGCATCAAGCTTCTGTGTCGTCGGCAAAGTGATTGTCAGCTTGCCCTCGTTCAGGACAATATGTGCCTTTTCAATCTTACCCTTTGTGTTCTCAACAACAACGTTATAGTACGTTTCTTTGCCCTCGGCATCTGTTTCTGTTACATTGCCGAATCCCTGCTTATCCGTATAGTCTTCATTACCCGCAGGAACCTTGGCAAGACCTTCACTGTCCGTGATGTCCTTTGCCGAATTGCCGGTTTTGTCGTGTACCGTTACAGGTACGTCCTTTACAGGATTGCCCTCGGAATCGGTTACCTCAACGACTACGCGGTTGCTCGGATCAAGTGTTGTGCCGTCAGGCAACGTTACATCGACGTTGCCGTTCTCATCAACGGACACAATAGCGTCCTTTATAGGACCGTGCTCGTCCTGAACCTCTACCTTATAGTCGCGCTGTTTCTGTTCTGCGCTCGGATCGCTTGGATCGAGTTCGTCCTTGTTCGTAATGTCGCCCTTGCCCTCATCGTCCGTCTTATCCTCGCGAACAGGCGGAGCTATGACTTGACCGTCCGCGTTTGTAATGTCGTTGCTTGTAGCTCCCGTGTTATCAGCTATGGTAACATCAACACCCTGCATGGGTGTGTTATCTTTATCTGATACGGTCACGGTCGTTCTGTTGAAGTAGTCGATTACTTTACCGTCCGGCAGAACTACTGAAATCTTGCCTTCCGATATAGCTACCTGTGCACCTTCAATCGCACCAAGCTCATCGTCCACAACAACGTTATACAGTACACCGTCCTCTGTAACCTGTGCGAAACCGTTTCTGTCGGTCACGTCACTGGATATAGGCGGCACTTTTGCCTTACCTTCATAGTTCGTCACATCGGAAGCGGACAGTCCTTCGTTCGTAACTACCGTACAGAGTACACCATTTACGGGCTTGCCCGTCTTCTTGTCAATAACGGTAACAATTACTCTGTTATTGGTAGTGATACCGATACCCTGCGGCAGTTTAACCGTAACATCGCCCGTTTCTCTGTCAACGCTTACGATAGCGTTAAGTATAGCACCCTCGTTATTCTCGACCTTAATGTTATAGAGAAAATCCTCATCGGGATTGGGTGTCACATACGGCGGATCTGTAGGCTCGGGTGAACTGCCGGGTTCAGGCGATCCCTCAGGGCTCGGTGAAGTCTCAGGCGTGGGAGACGGTGAGGGCGCGGGTGTTTCTCCACTGTTTACGTCACCACCGTCTTCGCCCGTTTTGTCCTCATTCAACGGCGGGTATGTTACCTGTCCGTGGATATTGGTCGATTGGTCGTCACGCTTAACACCTGTCGTGTCCTGCATCTCAACAACGGAGCCTGAAACGGGATTGCCGTTCGTATCTGTAATAGTAACAGTGGTTCTGTTACCGTAGTCGTTTACAATCTTGCCGTTGGGCAGTAACACCGTAAACCTCGAACCGTTACCGTCAACCGTTACATACGCTTCATATATAGGTGCGGTTTCGTCCGTTACCTTAACGATGTAGCCGTTCACGTTTACGATTCCGTTTTTGTCCGTATAACCTCTGTTGGCATCCGGAACGGTAATCTGCCCGTTTACGTTCGTTACGCCCTTTTCAACATAGTCGCTATCGCCGTATACAACGATATTAACACCCTGCTGCGGGAGTCCGTATTCGTTAGTTACTGTTACGGTAATGCGATTATCGGCGTTCATAGTTGTGCCCTCGGGCAGCTTAACAACAATGTCATTATCCTGTCCGAAAGATATATCACAGTTGCCGATTATATCATTCTTCTTGTCTGTTACGGTTACGACGTAAGTAGGCATCTTGCCCTCTTCGTCTGCCGTGTCACCGCCGATAGTACCGTTATTATCGCCTGTAGAGGACTGGTTATTTGGTACTATGAGCTGACCGTTAATGTCTGTTACGCCCGTTGCAGCGTTATCAGAGCTGTCGGAAATGAAAATGTGTAGCCCCTCTGCCGGAAGCTGTGTTTCTGTATTAAACACCGTTATGGTCGTCTTATCATCAGCACTTAACAGCCTACCTACCGGCAATTTGATTGTAATGTTATCTCTTTCATCAATAGATATTGCACTGTTGAATATAGGCGTGCCTAAATGGTCGGTAATCAGGATAGAATAGTCGCCTACCTGCGATTTACCGTCTTCGTCGCTGTTATCGTCCGCAACGAGCTGCGGGATTTCTGCTGTTTGTAACGTAATGCCGCAAACTTCACACTTGGTATGCTTCAAACCTTTACTCAGAATTGTAGCCGGAGTGTCGATTATCCAATCGGATTCTTTATGACCGTTAGCATCAACATAGTCATCGGTGTATGAAAAATCGCAGTTCTTACAGTTATGTGTTGTGTAACCATGCTCTGTACAGTTCGGCTCGGTAACAACGTCTTCAAACTCATGGTCTTTCTTTTCTGTGTAGTCGGATATATACGTCGAATCGCCGTAAACACAGCTGTGTGTCGTAAATCCGCTTGATGTACACGTCGGCTCCGTTACTGTTTCCTCGTACTGATGTCCCTTTGCCGGTGCAAGGATAGCCCCGCATACGGTACACGTTTGAGGTTGTGTACAGGTCGCTTCATCGCCCGGTGTGTGTCCGGTAGCTGATATGGCTTCATACTTCTTTGTTCCGCAATACTCACAAGTGTACTCGGTCAAGCCGTCTACCGCGCACTGTGCTTCCGATACAACATTGCCGGTTTCGTTCCATTTATGTTCAAGCTTGTCAGTGTTATCGTCATACTTAGTCAAAAGACAGTTTTGACACTGATATACTGTGTAGCCGCCCTCGAAGCAAGATGGTGATATGGTGCTGACTTCTTTCCAATCATGTCCAAGTGGATTCTCAAAGCGTTTGAACTCACGCTTACCGCAAGCAGGACATTCGTCGTAAATAACACCCTGCTTTTCGCAAGTAGGCGCGGGATCGGCAACCTCTATCATACGCGCATGGTTAGACTTATCAACGGCTTGTGTTTCAACCAACGTATCGCCGCAATTATCGCACTTATAAATCGTCCAGCCCTCTTGAGTACAGGTCGCTTTGAACTCGGCATCTTTCTCATAATTGTGCTTCAGCTGTGACTTGAAGTTTCTGCGCTCTATCTCACCGCACTTGGAACACTGCCATACCTCAAAGCCGTCCGTGGAACAGGTCGGATCAACTGTCCAGCGATATTCAAAGTCATGAGCGTCACACTCGCCGCTTGAACCGCCACTCTTACCTGCGTCGAGAAGGATAACTTGCGCCGTGCCTTTCTCAACCATGGCAATGCCGTCAGTTTCCCACTGATCCCATTTGGTTTCGGGCGTGTTAATGGAAACGCCCTCATTAACGCCGCCGGTGCCGGTATACGCATACCGAATTTCGTATTCAACGTCATAATCTCCCGGCTCTGTATAGCTGGGCGGCGTGTCCGACTCATACTTTGCACTGCGCGGATCGAGCTTGTATGCTACGACTTTTGTAACGT
The DNA here is from genome assembly GCA_947626075.1 of uncultured Clostridia bacterium. Classification (GTDB taxonomy): domain Bacteria; phylum Bacillota; class Clostridia; order UBA1381; family UBA1381; genus Hominilimicola. The sequence continues at coordinate 9,059 of CANQQW010000001.1, read as the reverse complement.
TCGCACCAAGACGTTCTGTGCCGACAGAAACGGTATGCTCATTGCCGTCCGCGAAACCGATGAAACCGCTGATGACGGTTTTGGCGGGGATTCGTGTCACTGTTGTAACGCCGCACCCTTTTTCAGATTTAGAGGTCGCGTTCGGATCACAATATTTTTCAACACGAAATTGCGAATTTCCAAGCTCGCCGTTGATAGATTTTACGCGAAAATGATGCGCAACATCAATCCAGCCATTTGCACCCAAGCCTTTAGTTCCGTAGCAGAACTGACAAAACTTCACGCCTGCCATGACACGTTCTTGGTGACTCTCGTAGTATTTCGAATCGCCAATTGCGTAAGGAAGAACTTGGTTCTCGCCTTCAGGAAGCACGTCGAGGAAGTAGTCCGGGTTACATTCGTTTAAGCCAAAAAAATCACGATTGTAACCTGCTTCTTTGCTGCCGGAATTCGTATTCCATGAATTACATGACTGGCAATAAGTCTTGGTATAATGATGACCGGTATAGATACCGCCTTTGTTTGGCGAAACAATTGAAACGTCAATGGGCGTGCCAAGACTTTCGTCGTTTATGGCGAAGCCCCTCTTATCGCTCGTTCTCACCCATGTAACATTTTTGTTCATGTTTGTCGCACCATCAATTGTATATTCGGGGACGCGGAACACGGTAAAAATGACCTGTTTACCTTCTCCGTCTCCACCATTTTTAGGATCTTTACACTGATCGCTATGGCACACGCCCGACTCCTCGGTAACAATTGAGTTTCGTGTCAGTTCGTCAGTGTTGCCAAGGGTATCGAGCCAATTTTCGGCGGGATCATAGTACCCCATCGACGCGTCCTGACTCGATGCGAATGCTGTGAAATTAACCACCGGCAAAGCCGATGCTATCATTGTAGTTGCCATCAAAGATGCAACTACGTTTTTAAATTTAAACATGATCTTTATCACTCCTTAGATATTTTTCTTGTATCTCCTGCCCTTTCAGCGGCGAATACGCCGCCGGGACAAATCCACTAACTAAAATTATAAATGTAAAGGAGTTTTGCAGCTACACGCTGCTGAAAGAGCAGGAAATTTTTATAATTGTAATTAGCAAATTGCTTGCCCAACGGAACGGACCAAGAAAAAAGGCAGCGATTGATAAAATTTTTAATTATTTTTTTTATCTTCCCGATCCGTTCTGCAAGGCAAGCAAATCGCTGCCTTTAAGTGCCGCTTTTTGTACCGCCAAAAGCGTAAAGACTCGTGGAAATCATACACATCTCTCCTTCCATATATTTGGAAGAAAGTTCAAACAAAAAAACAAAAAAGGTGCGAACAAACTTTACTTCGTTCGCACCATGATTTAACACGAGAACCAAAAAAAGAAGTTCTGCTAAATCATCTTGCTTGATTGCTACAGGGTTTTTCGCAAAATGGGCACAAAATCCCCTGTGTAGAACTTCCTTCATTGTAGAGGGTACACTATTCCCCTCTTTAATACTTCATACACTTAGTCAAGAAAAAATCTTAACTTACCTTAATTATACAACACTAAAAAACTCATGTCAAGCGTTTTTTGAGAAATTTTTGTGAAAAAATTTTTGAATGAGAATCCTTTCCCCACCCTGTTGACAATCCACCCGAAAATGGTATAATTAAGACAAAGAATGTCGAAACGGCGGTAAAAATGTGAATTATGTAGGAAAAATCGATAGGGAAATATATAAGTGCGTTACAAACGATATAGTCACAGACGAGGTCATAATCACAGATGAACGCATAGCACATATAAAAGAACATCATCCGGGGGACTATGAAGCGTATTTTAAATACGCCGATGAAATATTGAAGCACCCTGATTACATTTTGGAAGCCAACAAGCCGAATACAGCGTTTATTTTAAAACGCATCATTGAAAACGGACAGGAATATCAAATGATTTTAAGGTTAAAAACTTCCAATGAGCCTGTCGATTACAAAAATTCAATATTAACATTTTTAAAAATTGACGAAAAACGTTTTCATCGTTATTTGCGAACCAAAAAAATTCTTTACAAATCTGAATAATAGTGGTATAATAATCATACGATAAAAGGGTTATTCGAGGTGGACAATTTCGTGGCGTCCACGCGCCGATGGTAAGACAAGGGCTTTGCCCTGAGAGATGCAGGAGTATGCCACGCCTGCCGAATAACTATTTTGTATTAAAACCGCTTTGAGAAATCAAGGCGGTTTTTCATGTTTGATTTACGTTATGTATATGAAAATTATACATTAAAAATCGCTTGACAAGGGGAATGGGTATGATATAATTAAACTAAGATATATGAAGATTTTATCTAAAAAGAGGAAAAGTGCGCGCTTTTCCTCTTTTTTTATTTACCAAGTTATAAGCAGCGATAGATTATTAAGTAGATCTGTCGCTGTTATATATACAAACAAATTATAAAGGAAGGAGGAGAAAATTATGCAGACAATAAAAGTAATGCTCTGCCCCAATAATCGTCAACGCACAAGGTTATTTCAGTGTGCGGGGCTTGCAAGATTTGCGTTTAATTGGGCGTTAGACTATGAGCAGCAAAATCATAAAGAAGGAAAGCCATTTCTTTCTGATTACGATTTAATAAAAATTTTTGTCGCGATGAAGTCTGAATCTGAATATGCATGGCTGAATAATTACAGTTGCAGTATTCCGAAACAGGCAATAAAGGACGCAGTAAAGGCATATCGTAACTTTTTTGAAGGTCGCGCAAACTTCCCAAGGTTTAAAACCAAGAGAAAATCAAAACCGAGTTTTTATGTTGATCTCTGTAGAATCAAATTCACGGGAACGCATGTACAACTGGAAAAATTGGCGACAAGCAGAAAGAAAAACAAATCTAAATTCAATTTTGTACGGCTTGCAGAACGGGATAGAATCCCAACAGATGCAAAGTACCACAACCCGAGAGTTACTTTTGATGGTCTAAACTGGTGGATTTCCGTAGGAATTGAATGTGAAAGAAGCACAGAAATGCCGACAAATCAGGGTATTGGCATTGATATCGGCATAAAAGACCTTGCAGTCTGTTCAGACGGTAAAACTTATCCAAACATCAACAAGACTGCTAAAGTCAAAAAGCTAAAGAAGAAAAAGCGTAGATTGCAACGCAAAATATCAAAGAAATACTTAAAAAATAAGAAAGGAGAATGCTATCGCAAAACAAAGAATATTATAAAATGTGAAAGAGAACTTTTAAAAATCACCCATAGGCTAACCAATATTCGTCATAGTTATTTACATTCTGTAACTTCTGAGATAGTAAACCGAAAACCAAAGTTTATTGTCATGGAAGATTTGAATGTAACCGGCATGATGAAGAACCGACATCTTGCAGAAGCAGTACAGGAACAATGCTTCTATGAATTTTATAGACAGATGGAATATAAATGTCAATGGAATAACATAGAATTTATCACCGCTGACAGGTTCTATCCATCCAGTAAGTTGTGTTCCTGCTGCGGATATTTGAAGAAAGATCTAAAGCTTTCAGAACGCGTCTACGCCTGCCCTGAATGTCAAAACAGAATTGACAGAGATTATCAGGCAAGCGTGAATTTAATGCGATTCAAAGAATCGGCTGCATAGCAAAAACAAGTGCAGTTTGATATGTACCGATTCATTGGTCGGGAATTTAAGCCTTTGGAGTGTTATATCAAACGTGAGTAGATAATGATTTATCATATCAAAAGCGGACACGAAGAAAAAGGAATGAAACATTTTTGATTTTTCATGAATGAAATATCAAATTGTAAGTTTTCAGCGATGATTTGGGAAAAATATGTTCGGTTTAAACGAGTGCAACGGACAGTATTTTTACGATATGTCGACCAACGGTTTAAATAGGACAGTCACTCAATATGGTGATAAAGACCGTGACCATGACTTCCACGAGGAACATCGTGTGATTACGTTGCAGGAGGGAAAGTATTGTCAGTTCTGTTATGGCACAAAGTCAAGTGGCATTACCGACGAAGCCGAAGCACGCTCATTCAGCAAAATAACGTCAGCGGTGAATATGTACAAGACATAACAAAAAGAAGGTTTACATATAAACCTTCTTTTTTCTTTGCCTATTTAGTTCCAAAACTTACCCGCCTTAATTTCATCCATTAGCTCATTTGCATAGTTTTCATAAAATGTACCTTGGGCAGCTTCGCGAATTTTATTTATGCGTTCATCAGTGTATTTATACATAACCTCCCCATTAGCTCCCCTTTGTTGATAAGTCTGATTTTCCTGTATAACAACTCTGCACGCTAATTTAAGCAAATCGTTTATATTCGTATTATAGCGTATAGGTTCTGCATCTAATATGATTTCCCCTGCATCAATAAGAGCATTCTTATACGCTTCACCTGCAAGGAATTGAAGATTAGAAACAGTCCCTGCTTTTGCCGAGTCAACCGTTTTGTAGTCCGGTCTAAAAACATCTCCTGTCAGCTTACCTATAATCGTGGAAGTTTCTGACCTTGTAAGGTTGCTCTGCGGTCTAAGCAGATACACATCATCACCGTTCATGATACCACTCATATAGGCGAAATACACGTCAAACTTGTATGCGGGAGAGATGTTATTCCAATCAGGTATATACGAGGGAACACCGTACGTTATTGCCCCCATTGGATCAAAGTGATACTTGCTTACCGTTTCAAGCGTATCTGAATCTGTCAAGAACAAAGCTCTCGTCACAATTCTCGCTGCTTCTTCACGCGTTATAGGTACGTTTACCTGCACGTTTCTTACCGCATCTTGCATAGGGTTGTCGATTCCAATGCCTTCCTTATTCTGCATCGCCTTATCATAATCTTTCCTGATCGTATCATTACTGTCCCCGATAATGCCAAGCTCTACTGCTTTGTTCAGATACGGTTGCGCCCACGCTGCCCACCTGTTCGTCCAAAACTGCGGATCGTTTACGTTATCCGTCGTTACCTGAACATAGTCGCTGCCTACGGGAGTAATTGTTTGACCGAGCTTGTCACATACATACGTTACAACTGCGGTCGTAAACTCCTCATGAGTGATCGTATTATCAGGACGGAACAAACCGTCGTCATATCCGCTGAACACACCACTGTCCGTCAGCTTATTGATCGTATCATAAGCCCAATGCGAGGTAGGCACATCAGGGAACGACTTTGCCGATACCACATACGCATATGAGCTTACCATAGCCATTGCCGTTACGATACTTGCCATCATCTTTATAATCTTCTTTATAATCTTTTTCATCTAAATCAGTCCTTTCTCTAAGATTACCTATCTTTTATTTTCTGTATACATTATACCACAAAATTGAGAATTTGTCAAGTCTTTTTACAAATTTTTATTATTTTTTCTTGACAATTATTATTAAATATGATACAATAACTATAATAAAATCTAAGAATGAAGGTGGGCATATGTTTTATTCGATAAGTGATTTTGCAAAGCAGATTGGCGTGTCCGTGTATACGCTGAGGTATTGGGAGAAGACTGGAAAATTCATGCCGCATCACAAAACACCGGGCGGCAAACGGATGTACAGCGACGAACAAGTGGCAGAGTTCCTTGGCAAAACGCCAAACAAGGACATAACGATTTCTTTCATAAACGGCAAGCCGCAGCGCGATTCATTTACCGGCTTGTCTTTTGAAGAGGTAAACGAAGTCATCAAGCTCGCGAAAGACGAGATTAGACAACGCAGCGATTCAATTCTTAATCAAGAATTGCCATGATTTTCCCCAGCCGCAAATCCCATTAAACAAAAAAGAGAAGGTCATAATACCTTCTTTTTTTTGAGAAAATTCTGTGATGGGCTTATTCCTGCTTTGAAGCAGGCACATCGGGGAGCCCCTAACCCTGTATTAAATTATATTCTTTTCTCACAGAACAATCAAGCGATTTCTTTATTTACCGTCGTGATAGACTTGTTCCACAATACTTTTTAATGGACTTATTCCTGCTTTGAAGCAGGCGCATCAGGCAAGTCCCTAACCCTGTATAAGCACATTTTATCATGCTATTTACTTTCGCCAAGCGGTTTTTAAAATAACCCTTTCTGTGATGGACTTATTTCTGCTGTAAAGCAGACATATTAGGGCAAGCCCCAACCCTGTTCTTACGCTTTAGTTCGCACGCAGCGTATCGATTTTAAATCCGGTGTACGACTCATATTCATCTACCGTGTTGCGGTGTGTGAAATCCATTCCCGCAAACGCCATTGATTCCTTGTAGAAGTAATAGGTGTAGTGTCCTATATTGGGATTGTACGAATTTAACGTTACCGCCCACAGTGGATAAATTGCTGGTGTATTCTTGTATGCGGTACTGTGTCCCGCGTTTAGAAACAGTTCATGGTATGTCATGTCGGTCAATTCCACATTAAGAGCAATCATTTCCTGCGGTTCTTCCGATATTCCAAATTCACCGCTGTCATGTATCTGTTTAGCCTTTGCGATAAGCTGTGTCCGTATTTCGTCGAAGTTGACATCGCTGTATGCCAAGGGTAATATAGGATCTACTTCACCTGAATACAATGACGAATCACTTAATTCTTCCTCGGACGGCATATCGCTGTCCCACAACTCTTTTTTCCGTTCTTCCGGCATTAACGATATATCGTTGTTGTATATGGTAGACAGCTCATACTTATTGTTATTACGGGCTACCATAACGGTGAACGATGATAGAACGTTGTGATTACTCATATCCACTACCACTATCTTTATTTCCGATTTGTCAATAGGTTCGGGATTGTTGGCTAATGTCCAACATACACCATAATTGGTATCGTCCGTATATGCCGCAGTTTTAAGCCTATCGTATGTATCGGCTATTATAACATTATTGCCGTTTACGCTTGAGATGTCTGAATACTCACCGTCCGAACATACTATACGGTTATTCCATTCACTTTCCATGAAGTACCCTATTTTTCGGCTGTCACTTGCAGCTGAATACGTCGGGGCAAGCACAAGACCGTTTATGTTGCTGCCATTCACGCCCACTGTCAATGTGCCGTTAATCTTATCTGTTGCCGACAGCGTTTTATTATTCACATAGTCCGAATTGGTATAGGTCGGCATCGGCTCATTGGCTTCGTCGGGATTTGCATTATCCGTTACTATGGGCTGGTCTGACATTACGGGATTGTCGTCGTTAGGCTTGTCGGAACGCAGTGCGATATTGATGACAAACGCTGCTATTACTACTACTATCGCAATTACTATACATATAACTGCTTTTTTATTATCTATTTTCATTGTTTTATCTCCTTCCTTTGTTCTATGTCATTTTCTACTGTGTCTACATTATATCTTTTTTGTATGCAACAATCAAGCGATTTTTTTGACACATTCCCTTAGTATATGAACAGACTTTTAATTATCCCCTCTCATATATACATATCTCAAAATCACGAAAACGGCACTTTGGTTATAAAAATTTTTTATTTTATTCCTGCTGCGTTCTTCGCCAGTTGGTCCGCCATGTCGTTATACTTATCGCCGCTATGCCCTTTTACCTTCACAAACTCGACAAAAAGCTTGCCGCTTAGTGATTGGTAATAATCTCTATACGCTTGCGTACCGTTCTTGTTCGCCTTCCATTTGCCCGTGCACCACTTTTCTATGCCCTCGTAGTCGTAAAACAACCTCAGATATGTTATCCCTTGTTCTATGCACCACTGCATGACAGCTTGTGCGCCAAGAATTTCCCCGGCGACGTTGTGCATGGCTGAGAGTTCCGCGTCAAAATAGCTGTTGCTAAGCTGAATTTCCCTGCCGGCATGAAAGATAACGGCTCCGTAGGCAAATAGCTTTGTCTTTGCGTTATAGCTTCCGTCCACATAGGCTATTGCCATAGCCTTTTCGCCTGTGAGTAAGTTGCTATCACCCGATTTCGGTACGATCCCCTGTGTGTGTTGCTTCGTACAATCCGAGGTTTGCTGTTTCGTATTGTCGGGAACATCGCCTAAGAATTTCAACGCATCATCAAGCGTTGAGAACCCCGCATATTCACAGTTAGAATAGTGCTCAACCTGTTTCTTGCACTCTGCCCAAGTAGCAAAAATGCCGGTCACTCTGCCACGCCTTACCGCATAGTATTTTTTCTTCATTTTTCTTTTCCCCTCTCGTATTTTTTTACTCGCTTTATATTTTAAATATATAATTATTTGTTTATCTAAATATATATAATAATATATAGTATCTATATATACCGTCTATATACTGTCTAAGACTGTATTTACTATCCATGTTCCAATTAAGTAGCTTTAATGTGGACTTCAACATCGGCAGGGAGAGGGAGCGAAGAGAGATGTCCCTGTGGTGCATAAACGGATTTTTATCCCGTTTACACACTACAGGGACTTAACATCTCTCTCCACTCCCCTTTAAATCCTCTCTGCCGATGTTTTATATGTACATCGTATAGGTTTTCGGTCGCTTCGGTCGATAGGTAAAGGCAGAACCCACGCGTCTCCTAATAGCCCAAAGACAGGTCCTGCCGCGTCCACTCTCGAAAGAGTCTATTACTTTACAAGTCCAATGGCTTGTCCAACCAAACAGATTTTATAGCGTACAATTTTTGCGCTTGACGGTCGGTACGCGTATTACCTGTTACGCGCAATATTCCTCCCGATTGGATTTTATAGCATCGGCTCCAGCTGACCTACTGCTTGTTTTCCTCTCAAAAAAGCAGTGCGTGAAAAAAGGATATTCGGTTTTTGTGTTGCCAAGTAATCATTCACTTGTTGAAGCGGACTATACCGGAAAGGAAGAAAATGTAGGCACGGAGGAACAAAAAAAGGAAAAAATCAATCAAAAACCCTTTTTTAAAATGCCTACTAAAGAAGTACAGCCCGCTTTAATAAATGAACCATTTTTTAACCCCTCTCATATATATACATATCTCAAAATCGCGAAAAAGGCACTTCGGCTATAAAAATTTTTTAAAAAATTTACAACCAAAAAGAGGGCAGTTCACTGAACAGAACCAGTAAAAACGGACAATAGCAAAAAAGAGCCTCCTATGGTATAATATAAAAAA